>NZ_JBANBJ010000038.1:0-81751 GCF_059803515.1 Bradyrhizobium sp. UFLA05-125
ACCCATTCAACCTTCAATCTGTCGACCGACGGAAACGCCGGCACTCTCGTCATCGATCCGCCTGCCGACGCGTTCAGATTCGCCATCACCACCTCGCAGCCTGGATCCACCTCTGCCTCGACGTCCTTGGCTACCGGACCCGTTCCTCACTCGCAGGAGTTGTCTGCATTGTACGACCTCCATGCTGACTCCGGCGTCCAGCATGCCGTGGAGAGCGTCCATCTCCCCGCGTCCCTCGCATCACCGATCGATTCTTTTCTCTTGCACGTTTAGGTGGTCGATTGGGCTTGGAGAGAGGCGATAATAGCCTAGCCGCCCACCCGTGACCGCGGTAAAGGAGGGCGATTGGTCCATTGGGATTTTGAAGGCGACCCTCCGACATGAGACGCTTGTCAGCCAGGGGGCATCTAGGGAGAGCGAGATTTCACCGGTATTGAGCGGGGCAGGCCAGCTTGATTTTTCAGAAGGCGATTTGCCTGCCGTCGACCTCGATAGAATAGGACGATAAAGGATCAGAAGCTTGTGCGAAGTCTTGTAATCGCGTCCCTATTTGCTCAAATTGTTGTTTGGCATCCGGTACCCGTGTTAGCGGGGGGCACCTGCATCCTGCATCCGCAACCGTTCAAACTGCAATCGGATACGATTCATTGGTTGATCAAGATCAAGCCGGGCGCTGAATGTATCCAAGGGCTACGCTGGTCGACGATCATGATTGACACGATCGCGGTTGTTGACCCACCGAAATCTGGCCGTCTTGTCGTGCAGGGCCCTTCATTCCGCTATTTTTCCGACCCGGCCGCACAAGGGGCCGACAAATTCACGATTGCGATCAAGGGGACCTCGCTGCACATCGGCGGAACTTCGTCGATTGAAGTTGACGTCGTCTCACCGTGAATTGCGTAGGACGAGGGATCCTGGTTCGACAGTTCTTTGGCGAGAAGTGATCGAGTGCGCGACCGACCCGAATGGCAAGCCGCTAGTGGGGACTGCTGCAAGTTGTTCGCATCGGCATCATCCGGGCCGTTTCGCGCGAAAAGTCGCCGCAGATGCCGAACCACTGCGCAGGACATCAGGCGCACAGGTGTGACCGCAGGGTATTCGCCTATTTGAATGATCTGATCATTTTATTTCGACTGCGGTGCCAAACAATCGGGACAAATCACTAAGTCTTTTTTCAGTCGGGCCTGTGCTTCCCAAGCCTCGTTTGTTCCGCGATTTCCAGACGTAGTCGAATGTCGCGCACCCCGTTTGTTGTTTGCGAGTTCGCCTTCCTGCTTCTGTCGGCCGTCTGCAGTATCTGGCTCTGGCACGGCTGTTAACCCGTCTCCGTCGATTAAAGAACTGCCAGTGGCCGCGGTACCGCAACCGTTGCCGGACAAGCAGCACCCCCCGAGTGAGAGCCCTGCAATCAACACCGCAATGTATCTTGTCTTCACGTCATTAACTCTGAACTGCGAACAAAAGGGATCAAGGCCGATGGGTAAACCAGACTGACACGGGCCGAGCAAGGGCAAGATCAGCTATCAAAGGCGCTGATGTTCTCGATGGGAGCATGAAAATATTAGCGCGTGCCCCGGGGGAAATCGCGAAAGACCGAGGTGCAGGCGCCTCATCCCCGGCGGCGAAGCGACTGCAGATCGCGGTTCCGGAATTAGCTTGATCCGGTGACATCCAGCTGTGATGGGGCTCGCTAGGTTGGTGCGCCGGACTTTGCCCCGTCCCGGTCCACCCAAGGCGAAGTCGTCGCGCCAACATACTCGGGCGCTGCAGCCTCGTTTGATCTGTAAGGGCGAGCGTATGCGCAAGCTGATGTCACCCGTTTTTCAATGCTTGCCTTTGGTTGACCTTGTTGGCGCTGGTCGTCGCCAGCGTTGCGCGCATAGGGCCTCTAGGTCACTTCATGGGATGCATGACCGGCTACGCTGTCCGAGTATACATCTCTCGTCGACGAAGGCAGCGGCAGATGTGGCAGTAACCGAGTTCACCCAAGATGATCGTGATTTTCTATAGCTTCGTGGGAGCCGCGTTGGCCATGGCGGCAGCTCTCGCTTTGATCTCGTGGGCCTTGCGTCCCGACATTTCGACCGACACTAACCGCGACTAACGCGCTCGCTGACAGAAAGCAGACTGGGTAAGCACCCGACGAGCAGCCATTTGAACAGCGAGCCAAAACCACGTAACGCATCAGAGCGGTGATGGCTCGCCGTATTTTGTCATCGTGTTCGAGTAGGTCTTAAGGTGATTGACAGTCGTCGTCACGGGGCCAGACGGCATGGGGAGTGTGAAACCAGCCGTCGGCCAGCTCCCGCCAATAGCGAAATTGATCATCATCGTGGCTGGCACGGCAGCTTTTCCCTTGAACACCCATGGAAAGTGCCACTTCGCTGTCGGGTTGCCATCGTGGTAGATGGTCATCGTGTCGTCGTCGAGCCAGAGCAGCGATATTTTCACCGGCCTGTTGACCCAATAATCTGCGCCGTAGAGCGCTGGATCGATCTTTAGATAGCCAAACCGCGTGATATAGTTATCGTCATGCCACAGCAGTGTCTTCCTCGCGCTGCAATTGCAATGGATCATGTTGCTGGTTTCATTCGCGCCATTGTAGACGAACTCCATCATATCCATTTCGGGGTTTGGATCGATCTGCCCATCGCCAGGAACGATCCACCATGCGGGCCACACACCGCTTGCCTTGGGCAGGACGATTTCAATTTCACTGAAGAAGTATTGAGCGGTCTTGACCGAGCGGATCATGCCGCTGTCAAAAATCAGGTATCGGCTTCCCGTTGGGTTCGGATTATGCGCGCTTGTGCCAGGGCGCGGTGTTGCCGTGAGCCTGAGGGCGGTGTCGAAGGTTATAGCGCTGTCAACGTAGCGCTGGCATTCATCGTTGAGGTGGTCGGCCTTCGCCCCGTACGAGGACCAGAATTTGCGGCGCCATCTCGTCGCGTCAAACGAACCGACAATGCTCATGTCCGGTATAAGCTGCCAAACTCCGACGCTCGGCAGGTACGAGCCATCCTGTTGCTTGACCAGCTGAACGACGTTAGCGTCAGACGGTGGTGGCGTAGTCGGCACATAATACTTGAAGCCATTGACCGTCGGAATCAGCGAGAGCGTGAATTGTGATGGCGTCTGGCTGACGCTCTGCCAAGCCCAACTGCCATTGCGCACCGAAACCATCACGCGGTAGAGACCGGGAAGTGCGGTCGATGGAAGCTTCAACGATGCGCCGAATGATTGCGACGTGGTCGTGAGCGGTGGAGCGCCCCATGCGATGACCTCGGTCGCGGCAACCCACGAACCATTCGGTTGCTGTGCCTGGATCACAAAAACGATGTAGTATTGGCCCACACTTTCTGCGTCAGCAGAGGCAATGTCGGCCTGCATCTTAATCGTCTGCCCGACTAAGGCGCTGGAAATCTGAGCTAATGTTGCGGTGAATTTCGCCATGCGTGTTTTCATCGGGACTAGCAAAAAGCAGCGAGGCTGCCGTTTCCCATCAGCGATCCAGGTCAACGACCATGTCGCGGTATAGCCTGAACTCTGAACAAAATTGAGGCCGCTGGTCGATGGAAAGAGGTTCGCGTTCTGGCTCCGAGGAACCGGTCTACAAGGCAAAGAGAAGCGAAATGGCTATGTCCAGCGGCATGAAAGGGCTTCAATGATGGGACGGGCATCATCACGGTGGCAGCCGAGGCGGTTCGCAAAGCCAGGAAGGCTGCTGGCGTGTCTCAAAAGGACTTGGCGTGAAGTTAGAAGCAGGCGTTGACCGGGCTCTCCCAGGCGGAGCGCGGGAAGCGCGGCTTCGATCATTACGATTTCCTCGCTCACTTGAGTAATAGTTTGCTTTGGAGCGATACCGGTGACGCTCTTAGGCTGTCTCAGCATCCAACGCCGATGCGCCACAGGTCGGCTCGCGGCGGATAGACCGTTCCGGAATCCAGTCATGCGGCAGTATGGGAGATGAACCGTTGGTTAAAGGCTAGCGAGGCGGGAATGTCCGATTGCTGTTGAGCGCAGGATTGGCCGAGGCGGCCGGTGGTACGCCTTGCCCGATCGGGTTGCGGAATGGATTGTTGCTTGGTTGGGTCACCACGGGCGTCCGCGAACCCCGTGCATAACTTTGAGATGTATAACCCTGTTGTCGGCCACTCGCATTTTGCTGCGTGCCTTGTGCGTACGCTGGAGCGGTAAGAGCCGAAGCGAGGGTAGAGATCAGGAGAAGTCTAGCAGCATTCATGAAAGCCTCCACACGGGGAGCTTGTTGAAACAACGCCGCTATAAGAGCTAGGTTCCATCCATGGCTTGGCAAGAGGTTAGGGCTTCTTGCAAGCCGAATAAAAGGTGCCGTTGGTGGTAACGACCCGCTCGATGCATTGCCGAGGATCCACAATGTCACCGTCAACGCTGAAGTAGTAAGACTGGTTCTTGAGGATCAGTGCATAATGACCAGGGGGAAGCTGAAGCGCAGGGTCCTCACTGTGGAGTTTATACATCTCTGGGTTATCTTGAACGGGAGACGCTCGGTATGGGTATGAGAAGTTTCTGATGACCCAGGCGTCGCTGTCGTCAAGTCGCTTGCCGGCCGATTCGGCCGAAAATTCGCGAGCAATTCTGGCGATTACGCGCACCTCGGCGCGCTCCAATATGTTGGTCGCGGCATCTCGCCGAAAGACAACGAACTCAAGACGCCCGTTCGGCAAGCTCACCTTGCCGGGTAACTTGAATGCTGCAGAGACCGCAACCCTGGCGTCGGGCGCTCTGCCGGGGAGAGGCTGCAATTCGGTCAGGGCGTTGTCCATGAGCGCGTAGACGCCGTAGTCGCTCGGCCGCGGGAAGGCAGGAGGCGGCGGAGGCCGCTGCACAGCCGCGTCGGCCATTGCCGAGATGGATGCTGCTGCTCCCTTCTCGGGAACCGCCTGTCCCCCATGTACTCGGAGGGATTGTCCCAGCGTCATTAGGCGTTCGCGTTGCAGCACGACGGTAAAGATGGCTCCAACGACCAGGAGGACCAAACCGGTTCGCGTCATAACCGCCCACAAGGGATGGCGATTTGCTCGTTTTGCCGGACGGATCGGCCCTGCGTCCGATTCGGATGGAACGGTACCTATCTCCCATGGCCGCGGAGCACGCGGAAGAGCCGAACTCAGCTGGGGTACCGAAGATGGTGCGGGCAGGCCAACTTGCTGCTTTGAAAATTCCTCGACGCCGCGAATCGCGGTTTCAAGCGCACGTTTGGCGTGTCGGATATCCGTCGGAGCTGAATCGACGAGCTGTTCCTGAAGCTTATGGCGCGCCAAATCATAGACCGTCTGGCGCATAAGCTCAGGATCGGTCTTTACCGTGTCGATCATGCGAGCGATCACGAGTGCAAATTGAACCTCGTTAGGGGACTGATTGGCGTCCTCTTCTTCGCGCTCTCGCAGCTCTCGCGAATTCATGCCGATTTGGGCGCTCCTGTGGCGTCTGGCCGCAATCTTATTTCAAGTTTTCAAAATACCCCAAAAGAAACTAGAGTATTGGTCGCCGGCTTGAAAGAGGGCATATCCGGCCGTCGGTTCGGAGAGGAGGAAGATGGTGACCTTCGTACCAAGACGCGAACTCGTCCTGCTGGGTTTGGTTTGCCTTGTCCTTGGTTCGACCAGAATTCCTGCATCGGCCGTCACCGCCGAAGTAGCTCGAAAGTGCAGCGCGCTGATGACCAAGCAGTTTCCGCCCCGCGAACCCGGCAACCCTGCGGCGGGGAGCGCGAAGGGAAGCGGTCGCGATCAGCAAGCCTTTTTCAACAAGTGCGTTACCAATGGAGGGAAGGTCGACGATGACAGCGCCAAGTAGAGGAGGCCATCAACGCCTGGCCGTTCCTTGCCCGGGCTGATTGTGGCGCTCACTCCTTTGGTGGTGGTTCCTGTACGTTGCCATCCTTCGCCATACATTCCCTGAAGTAGGCTTGACGATCGCCGCTGCCGCGCACCGATCCCGGTCGCTTATACGGGTAGACAAGATAGGAGTAGCGCATGCACTTCCTCGCAGTCTCTGCACTCGGACCTGCAAACGCGCGTTCTCCGTGCAGGTCTAGTGTAACGGCGATGCCTATTCCCCCCAGAAGCCAAATCAGTTTTCGAGAAGTCATGTTGCCATTCCGCTGCCTCCAGGAATGAGGCTCTTACTGCTAATGCGGAATCTGAAAATTCCGGTCAAGAGAATGTAGTGCGGCGTGACGTTGGTTGCGACGAAGGTGGGGTAACCTTAAGTCAACGGCGTCTGCGTTATGGTCGTCGGGCAATGGCGTGTTGGGCCAACTCCGCCGACGTCGCCGGCCCAACAAGAGCGCGCGCAGGGCATAGCCCGCGCCAAAGCCGCCGGCGAAGATCGTCGCCATCATGAGTACTGCAAACGTGATTTTTTTTGCAGAGATTCGATGGTCGTCCAAGCCGTCGAGGTGCGGAGCGATCCATGAGGTGAGCAAGAAGGCAATCGCTCAACTCTAAGTATGCGGACGACGGTGGCGCAAGCCCGATTCATTGTCGACTCGGGGAGCTGTCGCTTCAGCAGGTCTCACGGTCCTACCTCAGGAATCACAAAAAAACTGGATCAACGAAACGCCAGACGGGCAGCATAGAAGATGACCGCGCCGCCTGTGACAGCTGCAAGCACGGCTAGCGGTAGAAACCTTCCTAGCCTTCGGAAGCTTGCGTAGTAAGCTATCGTCCTGCCGTGCGGACCGCCGTATGTCAGGCGCAGCGCCAAGGTTCCTAACCCCAACGCCAAGCGGTCGAGCATTGATCTGGATTGCATTGCACGTCGCTCTTGTGGAGCGCTAGGATTCGATTCACTCACCCGCACGGTAAGGGTACTTCGACAATCTTCAACCCCAAATCCAGACCAGGCTGCACAATTTTTGTCCATGAACTGCGCGGTACTTGGCAGTGTATGTCGTCAGCGGCACATCGGGCGTCAGATGACTCAAACAGAGTGATCCGTGAGCTAGTACACGTCGCTGCGATGGTTGGTTCGACTTAGTGCCTTGTTGCGGCTCGAGTGAGCGCACGCTCGTCTGACATAGGGCCTATATGCCTCGCTGCGCCTTCTGAGCGGCTCTGAATTCCAAACCCCCGGGTCGAGCCGTCGTCGGATTGGCCCGAGGTCGCAGAGCGTACGTGATTACGCATCAGAAAGGCGGGCGGCTGGTTTACACGCGGGGCGCCCAAATAGGGCTCGTACTTGAGGTATTCAGTGCGCCGCTTTCGCGAGATGGCAGCACGCGTGGAATAGCCGGCGCCGAAGGACAGAGCTGCCACAAAGAACAGTATCAAGAGAGCAAGCACAGAGGACTCCATCAATCGCACGTCGGCTATCCGTCAAATCCAGCGGTAGCAAGTTTCGCGCCAGAAAAGTTCAAATAGCAGGCCCCGCCGTGCGCTGACATAGCCAGCTGTTATGTGCTTTGTATGTCAAAGCCGGCAACTAACTAGAGAGTTGCCTTAAAGATCGAAACGCCAAATAAGACAAATTGGCGCCTGGGCGCCGCCGGGGCTCTTGCCTTCATCTGTAGACCAAAACTTCGAGCGTTTGGGCGATGAGCCGTCACCCTTAATCCGGGATTCACCAACCCGCAAGCCGGTCTCTTGCCCCTTACGTATCGTTTAGCCGCATCCATCATCGTTGGCGCAGAGCGTACCGGAGGGACAAAGCCATGCCACGAATTTCTATTCACGCGTGGACCGCTGCAGCGGCGATGTTGCTCGCGTCAGCGTCCGCAACAAGGGCGACGCCGAACTGTCTGCGGGACAACAAGCCATACAAGCTTGCCGGCGATACCATCGAATGGTCAATGACGATTGCCCCGGGGGCGGATTGCATTCAGGGCCTGCGCTGGTCGACGATGCAGATTTACAGTGTTTCGGTCGCAGAAAAGCCGAAGAGCGGCGAGCTTGTCATGGTGGGACCGGGATTCCGCTATTTCGCTAAGCCTGATTTCTCGGGAACGGACCAATTCACCTTGGTTGTCGTTGGAAAGAACCGTCATGACGAAGGCACATCCACCGTTCAAATCACGGTGTCGCGATCGAATGTCCCGCTGGTTGCGAGCGCCGTCAGCCACCTCGACTGAAGAAGAGATGGCTGTCGCTTCCGCTTGCGACTTTCGCGTGATTGCTTTGAAAATGAGCAACGATCAAAGTCAACGTATGGTTACTCGAGGTTTGTCTAAAGGCCTTCGACTTTGGAGTATTACCTGTTACAGCAGCACGCTTGTGCAATTGCGAATTCAGAGTTGACTGTGGAAAGACCTATTTCTCCCCTGATCATGTGTGGCGGTGCGGGCACGCGGCTGTGGCCGGCTTCGCGCGAGGTGCGCCCCAAACAGTTTTTGCCGCTGTTCGGCACGCGCTCGACGTTTCAGGACACGCTCTTGCGCTTCTCCGATGGCGCGCTGTTCGATCGTCCGATCGTCATCACCAATGCGGCCTATCGCTTCATGGTGCTGGAGCAGCTCGCCGAGATCGGCATCGAGGCCGATGTGTTGCTGGAGCCGACGCGGCGCGACTCGGGACCGGCGATTGCCGCCGGAGCTGCCTTTGCGCAGAGCCGCGACAACGAGGCGATCGTGCTGGCGCTCGCTGCCGATCACGTCGTCCGCGACGCTGCCGCGTTCGTCGCGGCCTGCCGGCACGGGCTGGTTGCTGCGAGCGAGGGGCGCATTGTCACCTTCGGCGTCAAGCCGGAACGGCCGGCAACGGAATATGGCTACATCAACCCCGGGGAAGTGGTCACGGGCGAGGTGCGCGTGGTCACCAAATTCGTCGAGAAGCCGGACGCGGTGAAGGCGGCCGACTACGTCAATTCGGGTTATCTCTGGAACAGTGGCAACTTCATGTTTCCGGCCGCTGTTCTGCTCGACGAGTATCGCAAGTTCGATGTGACGAGCGTGCAGGCGGTCTCCGAGGCCGTCGCGAACGCCGGCCGCGATCTTGGCTTCGTCACGCTCGAGCCGAAGGCGTTTGGTTCTGCGAAGGCGATCTCGATCGACTATGCGGTGATGGAAAAGACCGCACGTGCCGCGGTCGTTCCCGTGTCCTGCGGCTGGTCTGATGTCGGCTCCTGGCTTGCGGTGTGGGAACTTTCGGAGAAGGACGCCCAAGGCAATGCCGCGCACGGCACCGCCGTGTTCGAAGACTCCCGCAATTGCAACGTCACGACCGATTCTGCACTGGTCGCGCTCGAAGGTGTTGACGATCTCGTCGTGGTGGCGACCGCCGACGCCGTGCTGGTCTCGCGCCAGAAGGATGCCAACGGCCTGAAGCGTCTCGTGACGAAGCTCAAGACGGTGGCCCCGAAGGTGACCGAGGAGCACCTCAAGGTGCATCGTCCCTGGGGCAGCTATCAGTCGGTCGACAATGGCGAGCGCCATCAGGTCAAGCGCATTGTGGTGAAGCCGGGCGGGCGGCTGTCGCTCCAGAAGCATCATCATCGCGCCGAGCACTGGATCGTGGTCCGCGGCGCGGCCCGGGTCACCGTCAACGAGACCATCAAGACGGTGCACGAGAACGAGTCGATCTATATCCCGATGGGTGCCGTGCACCGAATGGAGAACCCCGGTAAAATTATGCTGGAGCTGATCGAGGTCCAGACCGGCAGCTATCTCGGGGAGGACGATATCATCCGGATTGAAGACGACTATCAACGCTCGTGACTCGATGCTGCACTCCGTAGCGGGCATTCGGCAAGACAAGACCGGATATCGCGGGTCTTGTGGCCGGCAAATCGCATTGTCTCGCTGATGTAGCTGAGAAGAAAACGGCCGGTACGGATCAACCGGACCCGAAGGCACCGGCGCGGCGTGATCGCGCTCTGGTCTCCCAGCGCAGTAGCATTTGTCCCAATTCGCCAGGCTGCTTAAGCGCAGCTTCTTGGTGGGGCGTGGCTTTATTTGTGTTGGCGGGCCGGAGCCAATCTGGGTCCAGGTAACCTTCCCACATACGAGCTGCGTCCCGCCGCTTGCGGGAAATGTAGGCCTTGGTGAAGTAGCCAGCGGCGAACGCCGTGCCCAGCAAGACCAGAAGTACAATGATCCCCTTCACAGAGTCACTCCTAAAGTCGCCTCGAACGCTTCTGCCAAGATTGCTGTGTCTTCGTCAACGGAAGAGGCGACGCTAGGCGCCTTAAGGCGTTGCATACGGCCGCGAGACCATGAACCGGTGTTCGGCCTGTTTCGGCTTGAGAAGTCCCCGTTAGCAGGCAAATCTAATAGCACGTTTCAAAGATGTTTCCCGGCCGGCCCTTTTGCCCCATGGCATGGGCCGGGGTTGACCTGGTCGACCGATGCGGCCAAAAAGATCGGTCCGGGACAGCTGTTCTTGGTTTTCGGTGTCGGCCCACCGGACCACGAGGCTCCCGCCGATTGATTGGGAACAAGGTTTTTGGATGGCTGAACGTGTCGCTCTAATCACCGGCGTTACCGGACAGGACGGCGCCTATCTCGCCGAGTATCTCCTGTCGCTCGGCTATGTCGTGCATGGCATCAAGCGGCGCTCGTCCTCCTTCAACACTGCGCGCGTCGATCATCTCTACCAGGACCGACATGTCGGGAACGTGCCATTCCTGATGCACTACGGCGACATGACGGACTCGACCAATCTGATCCGCCTGGTGCAGCAGATCCGGCCGACCGAGATCTACAACCTCGCCGCCCAAAGCCACGTCGGCGTCAGCTTCGAAAGCCCGGAATACACCGCGAACGCAGATGCGCTCGGCGTGCTGCGGTTGCTCGAGGCGATCCGTATCCTCGGCATGGAGAGGGAAACGCGCTTCTACCAGGCCTCGACCTCGGAGCTCTATGGCCTCGTGCAGGAGATCCCGCAGAAGGAGACCACGCCGTTCTACCCGCGCTCACCGTACGGGGTGGCGAAGCTCTACGGCTACTGGATCACGGTGAACTACCGCGAAGCCTACGGCGTGTTTGCCTCGAACGGTATCCTGTTCAATCACGAGAGCCCGATCCGCGGCGAAACCTTTGTTACCCGCAAGATCACCCGTGGCGTGGCGCGCATCGAGGTCGGTCTCGAAGACACGCTCTATCTCGGCAATCTCGAGGCCAAGCGCGACTGGGGCCATGCCCGCGACTATGTCGAGGGGATGCACATGATCCTGCAGGCCGAGAGGCCCGACGATTTCGTGCTTGCCACCGGCGAGACGCGGTCGGTGCGGGAGATGGTCGAGCTTGCCTTTACTGAGGTTGGGCGCAAGATCGAGTGGCGCGGCAAGGGCGTCGATGAGGTTGGTCTCGATGTGGCGAGCGGCAAGACCGTGGTCAGGATCGATCCAACCTATTTCAGGCCGACCGAGGTTGATCTGCTCATTGGCGATGCCAGCAAGGCGCGGCAACAACTCGGCTGGAAGCCGAAGCGGAGCTTTGCGCAATTGGTTCAGGAAATGGTCGCAAGCGATCTGTCCGACGCGAAACGGGAAGCCGCAAATGCCAAACGCACCGTTTGAGCTGAAAGGCAAGACGGTCTATGTCGCCGGCCATCGTGGCATGGTCGGCAGCGCACTCATGCGCCGGCTCGCGCAAGAGGACGTACGGCTCGTCACGGTGGAGCGGAGCGAGGTCGATCTGCGAAACCAGACCCAGGTCTTCGATTGGTTCGCCAAAGCCCGACCGCGGGCCGTGTTCCTCGCCGCCGCCAAGGTTGGCGGCATCATCGCCAACAATACGCTGCGGGCCGAATTTCTCTACGACAACATAGCGATCGCCGCGAACGTGATCCACGCCGCGCATCAGAACGGCACCGAGAAGCTGATGTTTCTGGGCTCGTCCTGCATCTATCCGAAACTGGCGGCCCAGCCTTTGCGCGAGGTTTCGGTGCTGACGGGGCCGCTCGAGCCGACCAACGAGCCCTATGCGATCGCCAAGATCGCTGGCGTCAAGATGGTTGAGGCCTATCGCAGCCAATATGGGCGCGACTTCATTAGCGTGATGCCGACCAACCTCTACGGCCCCGGCGACAACTACCATCCCGAACATAGCCACGTCGTCGCCGCCCTGATCCGCCGTTTCCACGAGGCGAAACTGTCGGGTGCAACGAGCGTCGTGGTCTGGGGCACTGGAACGCCGCGGCGTGAATTTCTCTATGTCGACGACATGGCGGATGCCTGCGTGCTCCTGATGAAGACCTATTCGAGCGCCGAGTTGATCAATATCGGCACTGGCGAGGATATCGCGATCGCCGAATTCGCCCGCGTTGTCGCCGGCATCGTCGGCTATCGCGGCGAAATCGCCTTCGACACCTCGCGCCCCGACGGCACGCCGCGCAAATTGCTCGATGTCAGCCGCCTGAGCGAGCTCGGCTGGCGCGCCAAAACCTCGCTCGTGGATGGAATCCGACGGGCGTATGAGGCGTACCAGGCGAGCCAACCGGTATCCCCATAATAGCTTGGGGCGGGTCTAGCCGCTGTGGAGGTGCGACACATGGCCGAAGACAACCACACACTTCGTAGCGGCGGCCTCAGCGCGACCATCACAGCGCAAGGCGCCGAATTGTGCTCGCTGAAGCACGAGACGGGCCTCGAGTTCATCTGGCAGGCGGGACCGGAGTGGCCGCGCCATGCGCCGCTGTTGTTTCCTATCATCGGCCGGCTGAAGGACGACGAGCTGCGGCACCGCGGCAAGACGTACCGGATGACGCAGCATGGCTTTGCGCGCGACCGGCGGTTTGTGTGGCTCGAGCGAAGTTCGGCCCAATGCGTCCTTGCACTCGGCGACGATGCCGAGACGCGGGCGACCTATCCATTCGCGTTTCGGCTGGTCGTGACCTACAGCCTCGATCAGGCTGGCCTGGAGGTCCGGTTTCAGGTTGTCAACACGGGCGGGGAGATGCTGCCGGCGTCTGTCGGCGGCCATCCGGCCTTCAACTGGCCGCTCGCGCCGGGGGCGCGCAAGGAAGCCTATTCTCTGACATTCTTCCGGGATGAACCGCATCCAATCAGGCGGCTGGAGGCTGGGTTGTTATGCGCCTCGGCGCCAAGCCCGGTCAACAACCGCGTGCTCCCGCTTACTGAAGCCCTGTTCGTCGACGACGCGATCATCTTCGATCGCCTCGAGAGCCCATCCGTTCGCTACGCGGCGGCGCAAGGGCCCTGGGTGGAGGTGTCATGGGCTGGCTTCCGCGAGCTTGGCATCTGGTCAAAGCCAGCCGGGGCGCCGTTCCTTTGCATCGAGCCCTGGCGCGGTTATGCGAGCCCCCGAAGCTTCGACGGTGACCTTGCGGACAAGCCCGGCGTGATGCATATCGCGCCGGGGTCTGAGGAGACGTTGTCGTTTCGGATTGCGGTTGGGCTAGGGGCCTGAATTGGATCTCATCGCCGATGATACATTGGTGCCGCGAAGCGCTGGTTCCTCATCTCGCGCAGCAGCAGCATCCGTTTGGTTTGTGCAGCATTGAGTAGGCCCTCGAACAGTATGAAGATCTCGCGTGCCTGCACATAGACTTCTGTATTAATGGCGTGTTGATCAAAGCCATAGCGAGCAAGTCGCGTGTCGATCTCGGTTGCGGCCACCGCATCAACCCGCCAGCTCAACGCATTTTGCAGGGTGTAGTACTCGGCCTCATTCTGGAATTCGGGGGCGATCCCGATCATGTCGATGCTGCGAAGCGCGGTTTCAATTGCCTTTTGGCGATAGGTTTCCAGAACCTTGTGCCGTAGCACCCGGTAGCGCTGGATCTCCCAGGAAAGTTCAGCGACATCGATCGCGAGCAGCCACTCAATGGCGGATCGGGGCGCGAGGTCGGCGAAGATCGCCTGCTTCAGCGTCAGGTAGTGTTCAAGCAGTTCGCCCGGAAGCAGCAGAGGTGGCGGTGCCAGTACCTCAAACTCTGCGGGCAGCGCGGTTGCGACCTGCTGATGTGCCGTTTGGCAGGGGCCGTTCATGGCGAGGCCTCCGACCCCAGGTTTGCGGCAAGGGCCGCGATGCTGATGGCGGCGTTGGCTGCGCCGTGGATGAGGCTCGTCGCCCACAGCTCCTGCGCGAGCGGCAACGGCGCGATCTGCAGGTTCGCCCACCACGCCCGCTCATTGCCATGCCGGTGCAGCTCCTGGTGATGGGTGCGGCATAGCGGCACGGTGAACTCGTCACTGACCTTCTGGCCGAGGGCGCGTGGCTGGGCGAACTTGAGGTGGTGCGCGTCGCACGGGGTTCGCCGGCAGACCAGGCAGGGTTGGTCGCGGACGAACAGCAGGTGAGCCTTGCTGCGCTTGCGGGGCGGATCCTTGGGATGGGCGAGCCCTGTCTCCGGCGCCGCCGGCTGCAGCGCCGCCTCGGCGCCCGTGGCAGCCGCTGGAAGCGGCTCCGGGAACGGCTCTTGCTCGCCATCTGAGACGGGAGATGGTTGGACGCCGCTGGCTGTGGATCCGGCGGCGGTTTCGAGCTTGGCCCGATAGGCGGCTTCGACCATCCGGGCGTCGGCCTCCAGAAGGGTATTTTTGAGCGGGATGCTGGCCTTGGCCCAGCTGAGCAGGTCCTTGCCGAAGGGTAAGGCTGCGAGCTGGCTCAAGAGCTGCTCCCGCAGCTCGGCGGATTGCGGCGGCCCCAGCACCGGCGCGCGGTTAAGAACGCCTTTGGCGGGCTTGGCCTTGGCGCCAAGAGGTGCTTGCGGCCCGGCCTCCGGCACGGCTGCCAGCGCATCCGGTGCGTCCAGATCGTCCTCGCCGGCAATCCCGACCAGGGCGAACAGGGCATAGCGCCGCGCATAGGTCAGCGCCGCCCCCATCCGATGCGGTGCCTCGACGTCTCTGGTGGCGCACACCGGCCAGTCCGAGGAGATCCACTCGCCCGAGGAGTGGGCGAGCAGGGTGGTGAGGTGGATCTGGCCGGTGGTTTCGTCGATATGGGTGGTCTGGATGGTGGCGATCTCCTGCTGGCTTAGGGTCTTGCGCACGATGTCGAGGCCCGAGGCCAGCGAGGCGTAGCGGAAGGTCCGATCGTCATCGCGCAGGAACGGCGAGCGGATCTGAGCGGTCAGGGTCTTTTCCGGGTTCGTCAATTCGGCCTGCGCACGCGCCAGCGCCGCCGCGATCGCACCAATGTGCTCACTGGCCTGGTGCATGGACGCTCTCCATCTCAACCGGATCAAAGCTGACCGCGCCGGCTTTGGAGCGCTTGGCGCGAATGCCGTGGCCAAAGGCCTCCTTGGCATCCTCGGGCATCAGCTTCTTGAGCTCTGCCTTGGCCTGCTCATGGTCGCCGTAAGCCTCTCGGGTGCGGAGGTAAGTCGCCGCGCACTCCGCCCACAGATTGGACGCGGTCATGTCGACGACCTTGACGGCGGCGAGACGCGGACGCGGCGGCTCGATGCCGAACAGGAGCGGCGGCTCGCCGCTCTGCACGCAGCGCCAGAACTTCTTTTCTGCGGTCAGCAACAGGTGTTGGTACAGCGGATCGGCGTGGACGGTGATCTCAACCCATTTGCCGCCGCCGGTAATCACCGACAGCACCGCCGAGCGGGCGGCGATCACCCACATGTTGTGCTGCAGCTGCGCCATGTGCTTCTCGGCTGCGGCCTCTTCCGTAAAACCCCAGGGCAGCATGAACTTGGCTTCGAATACTGCCCCGGTCTCTGCGACAACGCCGTCGAGCGTTGCGGCCATCCAGCCATGCACGGGATGGCGAAGGCGCTTTTGCACGTCCGTAATGGTCTGGCCCGAGGCGTTCTGATACCAGCCCCGGTTGAGCTCTTCCGTAACCGTCCCGAGCTGAACGATCAGGTTGTGGGCAAAATCTTGCGGCGCGATCTCACCGCGCTTTTCCCGCCACAGGCGAATGAGATCGTCCTGGTCATCGCCCATGATGATGCGTGCATCCGAGCCGCCGATAAAGGCCCGGCGGTCGTGGGGGTTGAATTTGACGACGGGATGGGGCGCCTCGGCGCCGTTGGCTGCGATCGTGGTCACCGGTATCTCCTTCGGGCTTGGCACTCGCGGCTTGCCGCCGCACCGCCAAAACCCCCGCTCCCGCGGGGTGAGATACCGGGGCTATCGGTCAACGCCCGGCCCAATCAGTAACGCTCCTTTTGCGTGGGAATGCCAGTCCTTTCTGCAGCAAAAGTGCCATTCTTTTGGGCTAGAAAATCTTGATATTTCCGGTGCTTGGAGGGACCTTTTCGGGTGTTGGAACGAGCGCAACTGAGGGCGCGCGGAGATGGCGTCGCATCGACAAATCGAAGCCAATCGCATCAACGCCAAGCTCAGCACGGGGCCCAATACTGCTGACGGCAAAGCCCGGTCCAGCCGAAACGCGTTGCGTCACGGTCTGGCGCGGCGCGGCGCCGACGAGCCTGTAGGGGTAGAGAAGTTGGTTGCAGCTATCGGACATTGCCTAGGATATCAGATCGCCTCGGAATCTGTGACGCACCTCGCGCGTTGCAAGCTCGAGTTGCTGCGCATCCGCGGCGTTCGCCTGGAGATGTTGGCCGCGATCTGGGAGTGCCCCGTCCCGGCGCGTCTGCAGCACCTCGCGGGCCTTGAGCGCTATGAGCGCGCCGCCTTGGCGAAACAAATGCGGGCGCTTCGGTCTTTCAGACGCGAGGGCGGCTGAAGCAGAAGGACCAGATTGGCTTCGTTGCGGAATTTCCGGCTGATGACGGTCATGATGTCAGCCTGCCGCGAAGCGACACTCGAGTTAGTCGAGATTAGCTTGTGCTGATCGTTCTGGGAGTTGGTGATGGCTGCCGCACCTAGCGACCGCATGCAGTGGCTGGGTGCGGCAGTGGATCAATGCTGCGGCCTGGTCAGAATTGAGTCCTGTACCCAAGTGGCGCTATTCAACAAAGCCGAAACGACCTGACCGGGATCGACCCGACCGGTATGACCGGCCAGATGCTGGTTCAGGAGCGCAAAGCCGCGGCTTGCCAGGAACGCTGCGGTCGAGCCGTCTGCATGTGAGGCATCCGCCGCGGTGATTGGTGCTAATACAGCGTTCGAACCGCCTGTGTCGGCGAGCAGGTCCCCGACGCGGCTCAACAAAGCTGAACTCTGGCCTGCCAGCCCCATGCTTGTGCTGGCCGCAGGCGTAGTCATCCCACAGATCGTGTCGCGATGCTCGCTCCACCATCCATGGTACGAGCCGGTGCCCGTCGAATGTTCGGTCGCACCAGTCAGCGGCGGCGACGTTGGAGTCGGCGCAGCCGCGGGATGAGTGTCTGCGACGGCAACGACCGGCGAGTGCGACGAAGCAGTAGTCCCCGGTGCGGACTTGGATGTGGGTGCAGGCGCGGATGCGGGCGGATCGCCGAAAGACTTCGAATGATCGGCCACATTGGTCTCGGGCGGCGACGTTGGAGTCGGCACGGCCGCGGGATGAGTGTCCGCGACGGCAACGACCGGCGTGTGCGACGAAGCAGTAGTCCCCGGTGCGGACCTGGATGTGGACTGGGACGCGGGCGGATCGCCGAAAGACATCGAATGATCGGCCACATTGGTCTCTGGCGGCGACGTTGCAGTCGGCGCGGCCGCAGGATGAGTGTTCGCGACGGCAACGACCGGCGCGTGCGACGAATCAGTGGTCACCGGTGCGGACTTGGATGTGGCTGTGGACGCCGGCGCGGATGCGGGCGGATCGCCGAAATACTTCGCCCACGCGGCGGCCTCAAGCGGCTTGTGGTCGGCAGAACTGGTGAAACGGTATTGTCCGCCCGCGTTCGCATCCCAGATGTTCACAAAGCTGACATGGACCCCCGACTGATGCAGCGTGTCCGCGAGCCACTTCACGAATGTCGGATTGTCGGTAAGACGCGCGCCATCATGCGTGTTGCCCGCACCAGTTTCGGCAATTGCGAACGGCTTGCCTGTCGATTTGGCGAGATCGATCAGCTGCTGGAGCGTGGTGGCATGGCCCACGCTACCATCGAGCGACCATTGGTTGGAGGCCGGGTAGGTGTAGTAGTGCTGAAGATTGACCGGATCCGACGCCCATTGCTGGACGCTCGAATCGAAGACCGGGTGCGACGAGTTGAGGACTTGCCCGCTCTTGTCCCAGTCATAAAGGTGTGTCGGCGAGCCGTAAGGAAAGACATCGCCATAGATGTCGGCGGCGATGATATCGACATACTGGTTCCCGGGATAAGCGGTCTGGATGACATTGCCGGCGTGGCTGTAGTTCACCACGCTCGGATTCCACGCCACCTGCACGTTCACGCCCTCAGCCTTGCCCGCGGCGTGTAAGACCGTGGAGATGTGCTGGAACGCCTTGACCCAATCCGCGCGCGTTGCTGGGTCGTTGCCGGCATAGGACGGCATGGTGTCAATATTCATCTCCCAGCCGGGCCGCCAGATCTGAGTCGTGAAGCCCTTGTCAGCCCAGGCCTTGACCATGCCCTTCAAGACGGAGTCGTATTTTCCGGCAGCAAAGTCCTTGTAGAACTGATCAGGAGTTCCCGAGCCTGATGCCGTCGAGGTCATCGGCAGCCCGATCACCGGTGTAACGCCCTTAAGCACTGGCGATTGCGCCATCGAGGCTGCATTCCAGCTCGCCTGACCAACCCAACCCGAGATGGGCAGGCGCTGGTCGCCATATTGGTCGAGGAATTGCGGCTTCGATTTCATCAGGTCCGAGAAGGCGTTGAAGTTTGCTTCGAAACTCGCCTCCTCACTGGAATCATAATAGTTCGGGTTCCCGACAAAGACGCCGAGAGGAAACGGCGTTGCACCGCTTGCGTTCTGAACCATGCCTTTTTTGTGCTCCCCTGCTTTTGAGTCGTGTGTAAGGAGCGAATGCGGGTTTCTGATGTCTTAACTCGACACGTTGGCGTCGCCAGTTTGCCACGCATCCGGCAACGCTAAGCCCGCGGTGGTCGGCGATGGCCGTGCTCGACGCCAATCGAAATCGGTCTCATTCCCCTGGTCCGGCGACAGATCAAGAGCGCGCAGCAGCTGGTGAGCAGTGGCGTGAGGCTGAGACGCGCCGAGACTCAAGTTCGGAGGCAAGTGGCGTCGGGCAATCGTGATGCCTCATTCGACGACATCCAGCTGGCGGTCATTTAGCCACAAAGGATTGCGGCTTACCAAGCCTTGTGGTTCTTTTGCGCTGGATCGGCACGCTGTGGGATGCCGCGGGCTCAATGCTATCGCGGCTTCCTTGCCAATCCAACCAACAGGCGCCTCAGCCCTCGTTCAATACTTCATATCGTTGTCGCTGAGGACCGTAATGAACTTATCGCCTGGCGCGGCACCTCCCGGAAATTGCTGGCGTATTTGATGGAGCAATCGCGCAGCGCCCGCATCCTTGTTCAGAGCGAGAGTGTGGATCTGGCGCAGAAGTGCCTCCCAGCGTGTCATCATCACTTCGCCGCCGTCGAGTTCGATTACCATCTGCTCGTTGGCAACCTTGCGGAACAGGTAGGCGATCGACATCCGACGCACGGCTTGCCGCGGTCGTCGTGCTGCATTGCCGGAGTGGCCCTTCTTGAACCGGCTGCCTTTCGGCGGATTTCGGTACCCAGTGCTCATTTTGGGTACCTCAGTGCCGCATTCAGCTCGTCTATGCGCGCTTGCCAGTTGCGCCCGAAACGCTGTGTCGCCTCGGTTACGCCGATGATCTCGTACTCTGAGGCGCCCTGAGCCTCAGGCGCGAAGTATTCCGTGGCCATTTTCACAAGAAGTCGCGCTGTTGCAAGATCTCCTCTGATGGCCTTCGCGAACGACTGGCGGAATTGGATTTCAGCTTTTGTCATCCGTTTGCGCTTGCCCTGGTCGACCACAGTGATCTCTTCGTTATCGATCGCCTCCAGGACTTTTCCGGGGTCGAGCAGCTGGCGAACCTTTTTCGCTTTCCCGCTTGGATTTCCCGACGTGCCCTTCTGAAAACGCGTGGCGACCGGCGGCTTTCCATAGCCGACCTCGTAGTCCTTCTTGGAGTTACTGCTCATCGCCGTGCTCCTTCTCGGCCTCGATGTCACGGAAGAGCTTGCCATCCGAAAGCCGGACCGCATCGCGGCCGGTCAAATTCTGCCAGCGTCGGATCGCAGTATCGACGTAGAGCGGATCGAGTTCGATCCCGCGACAGATGCGGCCGGTGCGCTCGGCGGCGAGCAGCGTCGTACCGCTGCCCAGAAAGGAATCGAGCACAAGCTGGCCGCGATGCGAACAATCGAGCAGCGCATCCATCACGAGCTCGACCGGCTTCGCCGTCGGATGCAGCTCGAGTAGGTTGTTACCCTTGCGCGCCTGTGTGCTGGCACTGTCGTAGTGCCATACGTTGCTACGGTCGCGCCCATATTTGCCGAGCTCGATATTGTTGGTGTGCCGCCCGGTCCCGGACTTGAAGATGAAGACAAATTCGTGCTGAGAGCGATAAAGTGATCCCAGGCCCGCGCTGCTTTTCACCCAGACCACGATGTTTTTCAGCTCGGAGTAGACACCGCGACCGGCCGCAAGCAACTCGTCAGCATGGCGCCAATCCATGCAGACAAAGTGAATTGCTCCCGTTTTGCTGTATCTTGCCAGCAACCCGCAGCTCTCCGTCAAAAAGCGGGAGAACTCCTCCCGGTTCAGCTCTCCGGCGCCTTGGGCGAACTCGCGGTGACGGATCTTGCCCCTTCCAGAGACGTGACCCTCGATCGGGACATTGTAAGGTGGATCAATGAACACCGCGTCCGCGCGTTCATCATGCATCAGGTTCTCAAAAGATGGCTCCAATAGCGCGTCATCACAGAGAATGCGGTGGTTGCCAAGTTGCCAAATATCACCGGGGCAACACACCGGCACGCCGGACGCGGCCTCGGTATCCTCACTCGCCTCGAGGGTGAGCCCGTCGTCAATCTTCTGGATCGCTTGATCGATCTCGGGCAAGGCGAAACCCGTGATCGACAGGTCGAAATCAACGTCGAGGGCTTTCAGCTCCAGAAAATTCTCGCCGAGCAATCGCTCGTCCCAGTGCGCATGCTGGGCCAGCCTGTTGTCCGCGATCCGAAGCGTCTTTAGTTGCGCCGGCGACAAATGCCTGAGTTCAACGACGGGTATGCGGGGCATGGCGAGCTTCCTCGCCGCAAGAACGCGCGCGTGCCCGATAATGATTTGACCGCGATCGTCGGCCACGACCGGCATGACAAATCCGAACTCGCGGATACTGTCCGCAATCAGATTGATCTGAGTTTGGGCGTGCTGCCGCGGGTTGCGGGAATCGAGAACGAGATCTTCCACCGCACGATATTGGATTTGGATCTCGATCAAACCGGCGTTGGTCGCCGGATTGCGGCGGGTGCCTGGTGGTTTCGTTATCCGGCGCCCCACAGCGGGGCGCTCGGTGGGCTCTTGATCGGGGGATGTCATTTTCAGTGCTCCGACAGATTTATCGAAGCACTCAACTACCCCAAAAGCCGCGCTAAAAGTCTACAATTAAAGCGCAACAATATTTCCTCGGCTTCCGACACGCCACAGCGTTCGTCCCCGGGGGATGGCCCAACTCGGTTTTTTGGTCGGGCGCCCCAGCATTTGCCGGCCAAGATTCATCCAGGCTAGCCGCACATGCCGGCTGGAGCTGGCCAATTCGTTTGCCGCGCTATAGCGAGCCGCCAAGGTCGGAGCGTGTGTGATCATGTGACTTGCAAAAATGGTCCCGTCCGGGCCCCCTGGGCCGTCGGCAGCCAGTTGCAAGCGATGCCAGCTCTTCTCCCTTTTGGCATTTGCCAACACCAAGGCGCGTCGATTCCCTCCAACAACTGAAACAATTCCACCTTGAGCCGCTAATATGCGACAAGCCCGGCTGATAGAGGGCGTTTTTCCGGTCCGAATTCTTTCGCAGATCAGAATAAGCTGAACCTTCACCCAGAGTAGGGGAAGCATGTCCCGGGGCACGACAATCGATCCTCGTGGTCGTCCTACACGGCGTTGAATTACCTCTTCCATAACTCCTCCCAGGTTGCCCGAACGGGTTCATCACCAAGATCTGGGATCGAAACCAAAGGATAAAAGATGCAAAATTCGCTCGCCGATTGGTTGTGGAATCGCTCTTGCCTGACTACCCAACCTAAGCGTTCATCATAGACAAACTTAAGTCAAAAGTTGCTAAATTTGAACGTATTCTGCCTGCCTCACAGATCATGGATATTTGTTACCCGGATCGATGAAATGATTGGTCGGACCGAAAGCTTTGTGGTGGGCACCCGCTTCAAGATCAGCGAGTTTGGTGCGGTTCGGTCCCAGATCTGGCTAACAAGACCGGTTCGGTCGTCGAGGTCAGCCCTCGTACCACCGGCATCACGGTGCGATCACTCGGGGCGGGATGCGCGCGCCGGGCGCCAGTAAGCCCATTGTTGGCCAGCAAGAAGGCCGGCCGGCGCCGACAGGCGGCGCGAAATAACCTGCGCGCTGTATTCGGCGCCGATCACAAAGCGAAAGAGCGGCCCAAAGCTCATCGCGGAGGAGGGACCGACGAAGTGAAGTCCCGGTACCGACGCCTCGAAGTAGGCGTTCAGTTGCGGCGCGCGCCCAAGGCGCTTGATCGCACATCGCAGATCCTGAGAGATGAACGTCAGACGTCCAACATCGATGTCATAACCGCTGCCGGCGATGACATGATCAACCATCAGCCGACGTTCACCTGCATCACTTGCATGGCGCAGCGCCAGCGCCACGCGCCCGGACACTTCGCTCGCCTTGACGACAGTTACATTGAGATGGATTGGCAACCGAGTTTCAACGCGGTCGCGGAGCCACCATGCCCCCTCCGCTGGCAGGTGGCTGTTGACGAACCGCGTTCGCCAGTTGGCGGGCACTCGATGCAGCGCGCCCGGAAATTGGGTCAACGCTTTGGCTTTTAGCCCGCTGCCGAGCCCCGAGATGGGCCAGCGCACGCGCTCCCAGAGACCAGGTTCCCGTGAGGAGCGATCATGCCAGCGAACCGAGCTCTCCCGTACGAGCAGCTGCGGCCGGGCGCCGGCTTCGCGCAATAACGCAGCCGCCTCGAGCGCTGACTGACCGGCCCCGATCACCGCGACATCGCGCCCCGCGAATGCAGCGAAGCTGGTCACCCCCGACGTATGGCCTGCAAGATTAGGTGGCAAGGATGCCAGCACTGGCGGGACATGCGCAAAGCCGGACAACCCCGTTGCAACTATGACCCGGTCTGCAACGAGCCGTTCTCCATCAGACAGAAGGATAGCAAAACCGTCGCCTTGCCGCTCAACATGCTCAACCTCGACGGGCTCGACCCAAGGCACATTGTGTTGCTGGAACCAACGCCCGTATTCCGTGAAATTCGCGATCGAGCATGGCTCGAACGTCTCAAGACCGCGCGGCTCGTTATAATCAGCGAAGGAGTAGCCCGGGGCCGGTGTAGAGAGATTGGTTCCAAAACAGAAGGACTTGAGATAGCGCTCGCCGCCGGCCTCGGCGATATCGGACCAGAATCGCATCGGCTGTCCGAAAATGCGATTTTCTACCTTACGCGCCGAAAGATGTGCGGCGAGCGAAAGTCCATATGGACCGGCTCCGATGATCGCGACGGCGACCCGGCTCATGACAATTCCTGCATGACTTGCTTTGGCGTCCAAGCGACGTCTAGCGCCGACAAGCGCAAGAACCGCGGCAAAGCTTTGACGCCCAGATGGATCTGCAAGAGCGAATGGACTATGCGAGGAGTTGGATCGCTGCCGTCCGCAACGTAATCGACCGCATCGGCCGCGTGCTTCCTAAGCCAGGCACGCCAATGCCCGCGGTCCTTGGACGACATTCGCCTTGTGATAGTCTGGGCCAAAAGGAAGGTGCGCACGGCAAAGCTATCGCAAAAGACGACTCGCTCATTATCCTGCGCCTGCGCCTTCCGGACTGCATCGCGCAAGGATGTGGTGTCGCCAACAGCGTCAAGGCACGCAAGGAAAGGGAGCGGCATACCTCGGCGTATATCCATCCCGATCTGATTGAACAGGCGCGGGTTAAAATCGATAACCGCCCAACGCCCATCAAACAAAACAAACTCAACCTCGAAAATTCCGAAATATTCTAACTCGCGGCAAAGGCGGCGAACTGCCTCTGAAAGCTCCGGGGCCGGTGGCAGCGATTCAAAACAAAGCCCAACCCCCATGGGTTGGGATCGCTGCAACACTTTGGTTGCGCTACGGCTAACAAACAGCTCGCCGGTCCGATCGATGAATCCCGTCACCGAATGCACACCCTCGCGCCCTACTCGGACAAATTGTTGCAGAATAGGCAAATGGGCATCAGCCCAATACGGCCTGTCGGCCGCCCGGCCTTGCTCGCGATCAACAAACAGTTGGTATTTGTTCAAAAGCTCACTGCTCGAGTAGGCCACTATCCCCTTGTCGCTCCTTAGGCGGTGAACATGCGTGCGCGGCTTTATAAGAATTGGATAAGGTAGGAATGGCGCTAACTTCGCGACATCATCGAAGTTTCGGGGGGCCCAGCTCGGCAGCACGGTGAGGCCGGCGTTGATTGCAGCATCCGCAAGAAGCTTCTTGTCAAGAATGCGCTGCATGGTCGCAAGCGATGGTTGATACATACAAAAATACCGAGCCAGAAGCTCGGTATTCTCGGTATACGTCCAGGCAGTGTCATCCGATGTCGGTAGCAAAATTTTACCGGGATCGGCCGCGCCAATCGCAACAAGCCGCTCAAGAAACGGTTGGCCCTTGCTTTCCGGCGGCGCGGAATAGACGTGTGCCGCATGACGTGACCATGCCGCTGCGTCCAGGCGTTGGCTCGATAGGACGCCAACGTCGATATTGCATCTCGCGAGATGGCGGACAGCGGCGATCGTTCCACCAAACGAAGCAGACGCTAAAAGCACTGAAAGATCTTTGATCAAACTACACATTGTACCAATCTTCAAAATAGATTGGACCGCGATCATGCGGTTGCCAGAAAAGCCCGGCGACTCGTGTCGAACATTGAAGGCGCGGCCGCAGTATTGATCAGTGCCGCACCAGCCCGGCGATGCTATGATCCAGCCTTTACCAGCGTCCATCCGAGTTCGAAATTAACGTAAACGTTCATCGTAAAAGCGGGGTCTGGTAGGCAATCGACGAATACCCGGCGCGATATGCGCCACGCCGGGTTTGACGATCCGGGGGCAGACCCGCCAGTCCAAGGAAATCCACTCGCCTGAGTGCTTCTCGCTGGCAGGCCATTTTGGAGGATAGCGCTGATGGCTGTTGCGAGCGAACAGGTGATGCGACGAATGCCCGCCTCGCGGATCAAGGCCATAGAGGCCTTTGCGAAAAGTCAGGGTGGCTCGCGCTCCCACGTCATTCGTCAGCTCATCCAACACGGCCTGCAGGCTTGGATTAAGGATCAGCGTTAATGCGGCAAATTCGAGGTAGGCCGATTGCCCAATCGCATGCGCGGCGCCCGTGACGCATGTTGTCTGCCCAGGCTGATGTTACGGTCGGCCCGGAAAATTGGCCTCAGCTCTGAGTCGCCTCGAGCTGGGGCCGAAATTTTGAAGACCTGTCTCGCTTCGATCTTCTTTGGTTCTCAGCCACACAACCTGAATGTGCTTTGTCGGTTGTGCAGTAACAAAACGTGTCAGTTCTCGCTCGCCTGCAACCAGCTGCGGTCAAAGCGCCTTGCGGCTTAAATGCGCGGAAGCAGATTGCGACATTGGCGCTGTCTCGTCCCTGCTTACCCTTGCCGGTATAGTGATTTCGGTCCAGCACTGCGGCGGCGGGCGTGTGGACGGCTCCGGCGTTTCTGCCAGCCCCGAGCGCCGGGGCCGCTCCCTTCGAGACAAAAGCAAAAACGCCGCCCGCTTAAATCTATCGCGGACGGCGGCGTTCCAGCCCCGGGTGGGATGATGCAAAAATCCCGGTACCAATTGGTCTGAATGGGCCAGGCGAAGGTTCAACCGCACACGGCGCGTTCGCGTTTGGGAACGCTTCGGAAGCAGGTTCCCGGTTCGGCGTCTGGTCCTGACAGCCAGGTACATGTCTGCGTGATGATGGCCCCAGCTTTCCCCCCGAGCTGGCGCCTCTTCATTTGCCCGCGAGGACGTGCCTGTCACAAACCTGTGGCATGACCATTGTCTAGTCGAAATCAACTGGGATTTCAGTGCCCAGTTAGAAAATACCGCGCTGTCGGGATCCGTATTTCCAGCCCGACAGCGCCTCTTTCAGGAAGCGTATTTTCGGAGCACCCATGCCATCGAACACCGTTGAATTGATCGTTTCCGCTTATGTACGTTTGAAGAACCGCCGAGCATTGGAGGAGATGCGTGAACTTCGGCGCCAGTTGCTCGGAGGCCTACAAGCCGCGTCCGGCATCAATCCGCGCCCGGCTCTGAAGCAGGTTGAGGAGGACCTGCGCGTAATAGAGCAAGGGCTAGAGCAGCTCCGACTGCCTCGCGAGCGCAAATCCGAAAGGTCGTGCGGGCGGGTTTAGGCATACGTCAAGTGGAACATACCCGAACACACATCCTCATGTTGGGGTAGCAAGTGTTCCAAACGGCGAACATCCCCGGATCGGGAGCCGAACGCTGTAGCCGCGGCTCATCTGCAAAGCTTGCGGCAGGCCTGGCGCGATCCTGAGGGGCGGCAGTGAGCCGATCATGAGTATCTTCCCGATGCGCGATCGCGCTAGGGTTGGTTCACGAAGCTCACGCCGAACGTCCCCTTCGCCAGCCCGGAAGCCGCAGCGCGCAAGCTCATCGAGCTCGCCACCGGCATCGAAGTCGTTCAGGACTGCCGGATCCACATCGAGAAAATCAATGCCCTTTTCCTCTACACGTTGAAAGGCAGCGGCCCGGAGTTCGGCGCAGGGATCACGCACGCGGTCGAGCGCGGACGGCTCGAGCTGCACGAAAGCGGGACCTATGTCCGGCTCCATACTGTAGACAACAAAGCACCCCTAACGCTAAACGCAACGAATGACAGATCGGGGCTGGGGCCGCCCATTTGACGAACCGATCAAAGTGCCTGACGCTGCGCGATGCGGGCGAGCGTATCGCCGCGCTGCCAAAGAACGTCGTCCGATGACAGTCTTCGTTACGTCAACACGAACATGACCCAGGCTATTGCCGATCCTCGTATCGCTCACATCGGGGATCGCCATGCCTCACCGTAGTGATCTCCTGGAAGTTGTTTTTCGGGTCACAGTGCAATAGCGCGTACTCCGACAGATACGGATATGCGACGCGCCAACAGATATTCACGCCCGCCGGCACCTCTCGCGGGTACCCGCGTATCGTGTACATGCAGATGTTGTTGAGGCCTGGGTCTGGCCTTTTGGGCGTCTCGGCGGTGCCTTGGGCATGAGCCTGCACTAGCGAAGCCAGTGCGAAGAACGAGGCAGCGAAAGCGCGCATTTTCGTCTCCTCTTGCTTTCAATGGCAGCAATCGAAGCTTAAGGCCCGGCTCGTGCCTGCACAAGCTATCCCTCTTATTGCGGCCTCGGCATTCTGGTGCAGGGGGCGCTACAAACCGCACGGAACTTTAGTTCTGCCGCGCTGCCGTTCAGCCTGGTGACTTCGCGAAACTACTCCCCATTGGCCGCGAAATTCATCCTCGTATGTCTGAACGGTGGCCGTGTTGGCCTTCGCGACTCTCGGTATCCTTGCCATCCGGCCTCTCGCCTTATCTTACTTTCGTTTTACCGGATGAGAGCCGATGTCTGCTAGAACGAAACTGACCACCACCGTATCGAGCAAGGGCCAGGTGATCTTGCCCAAGGCGATCCGGGACCAGCGGCGTTGGCTCGCCGGGACGGAGCTGACGGTGGAGGATACCTCCGATGGCGTCTTGCTGAAGGCGAAGCCCGCCTTCGCAGCCACGCGTCCGAAGGACGTCTTTGGGTCGTTGCTTATGAGGGCCCGGCAAGGTCGATTGCAGATATGGACGCGGGGGTCGCCGCCGAGGCGAAACGGCGGCATGCTCGCCATCGATACTAATCTCATCGTACGCTACCTTGTGAACGACGATCGCGCCCAGGCCGCGCAGGCGCGCAGGCTGATCGACAACAATGACGTCTTCATCTGCACCACCGTCTTGCTGGAGACCGAGTGGGTGCTCCGCAGCGTCTATGGATTTTCCGCTGCCCAGTGCGCCAAAGTCCTCACCGATTTTGCCGGGCTGCCGCGCATCACGTTGGAAGACAGTGTTGCAGCGGCGAAGGCGCTGGATTGGATGCGCAAGGGCGTCGCTTTTGCCGATGGCCTGCATTTGGCCAAGGCGGAAGGCTGCGAGGCCTTCATCAGCTTCGATCGCGATTTCGTCAAAACTGCCCACGCGCTTGGCAGCATCAAGGCGCGGAGCGCGTAACCTTGTAAGCGTCCATTCCTGACACGTGGTGTCAGTTGACGGCGATCGCTGGTCGCCAGCTCCAGGGCAGGAGCTCGTCGAGCCGGTTCATAGGGTGCCCGTTGGACATGCGCTGGGGCACGTCCTCAAGATAGGCGAAGGGCTCGACGTCGTTGAGCTTGGCAGTGGCGATGAGGGAGCAGACGGTTGCCCAACGTGCGGTGCCGCCGTCGGATCCGGCGAACAGGTGGTTTCTTGCGGCCGAGCTGACAAAATTGTGGTGCCGCCCGATGTCTTTTGTCCCGATCCCGACGTTGGCATGATACGTAGCCGTCGAGATTGCGTTAGGTTTCCTTCGCGTGAACTCGACTGCGTGCCCGCGTGGCGGTGGGCCCCGATACGTGGAGACGTCGATTGGCGATCGTTGGCGTCAGGCCGTTATTTGGTCTGAATTGGAAGTCAACGTCTCTCATAATTCATCTCGGTCCGCACATCGGCCACTGATTTTATTTCGCGCTCGGCAACGATTGAGGACGACAATTTCAATTGTGTAACAGGAGTAATTTCAATGAAACGATGGGCAATTGTAGCCTTTGTAAGTGTTGGTCTTGTTGGAGGGGCATTCGCTCACCCGCTGGACCCTCCCGGCACCGTTTACATCGATGGGGTGCCGTGCAACCTCCCATGCCAGTCCTACATGGCGTGGAGCCGGCAGACGCTTAAGGCGAGCCAGGCTTCTGCCAAGGGGGCCGCGAACGCATCCGTCGGCAAGGCGTCGATGGAAGCTCCCCGCAAACGCATTTCGAAGCGCGTTGAGCCGACCTCGGTCGATGCGCCGTCTCGGAAGAAGACCCGTGATTTTCGGGACTCGCTCGCCGCAGCTCCGAAACCGACGCCTCCTCCAAAGCCGAGAAACCCTCCGCCGTGGCTCATCACAACTCCAGAGTCTCCGCCTGTTCCCGAAACCGGAAATGCTCCGCCTACCGTGGAGACCAGCAATCCTCCTAAAGAGAGGTCTCCTCAGGAGTTGATCGTGGCTGCGTTAGCGATCGCCGAGCAAATCACGAACGCCGAAACCCCGAAGGCGCCGGGCAATGATCGCGCGGATGAGACCAAAGCTGGCGACGTCAAGGTCTCGATACCTTTGGTCGTGCTCCTGCTCTCCCGACCGGATGTAAAATCGGTCGCCGCGCTCAAGGGCCAAAAAGTTGCCATCGACAAGGCTCAGTCCGCGGTTGAACAGGACATCCGCTCCGCATTGGAGGCCGTCGGTGCTATGGACGCTCTGCTTACGGTTGGCGACGGCGCCTCGCTAGATCGACTTATCAGCGGAGACGTACAAGCCGTAGTATTAGAACTAGTTTCCCCCGACGCGGCGGAGGCATTCCCTGAAATTAAGGGCTTCAAGATTCTCCGCGTTCCACTCTTAGCTCGTTGACGGCGAGCACATTGCAACGGAGCCGTCGCGAGCAACACCTAGAAGATGCCATTGAGGACACGACGGTCGTTTACCCGAGCAAGGCCACGCGGCTTGTTCGGCAACATCGGCTTGATGGCAACACATTCATGGTCGGCGAGTTCGTAGCGCATGATTCAAAGCAGGCTGCGATTTGAGGCGACGCGCTGAGTCTACCACGAGTACCGCACGCCGAAGTTGCCTTTGACGCCGTCGCGCCTCCCGCCGTCGGTGCCGCTCACTGCGAACTGGTAGCCGGCCTGGGCATAGAGGCTGAGGCCGGGAATTATCTTCGCGCTGAGGCCGCCGGCAAACTCCAGCCGCGTCGCCTGCTCGAGCAAGGGCACCGGGTCGATGCCGAACGTCGTGGTCGCGTTGCCGCCCCAGTCGCGCCAGACATTGGCGAGCACATAAGGCTGCCACACCCGCCCTGCGGCGTCGTTGATGGTCCACTTGCCGCGCAGGCCGAGCCGCCCGCTGGCGCCGGACGTGGTGCCGAGCGCGACCGGACCCAAACCGTCATTGTCGTCATCGAAGGAAACCCGCTGCCAAATGATCTGGCCCTCCGGCTCCAGCACGAAGCCTGGCCCCAACCATGGCAGCGGGATCGGATAGCCTGTCTCCAGCGATGAGGTGAAGCCCGTGCCACTGATCGGCAGGTTAGCAAACTGTGTCGCCGCGTTGCCGTTGTAGAATGAACCCTGCAGCACCACGTCGATGTACCAGCCGCCGGGGCCATAATGGGTCCAGTAGCCCCCCACCGAATAGGCATTGAGATTCACCGATCCGGTGTGCTCCAGGATATAGGCCGTCGCCGCCGCGTTGGTGACGAGGCCGTTCACGCCCACATTGCCGTTGCCATAGGCGAAGTAGAGGCCGACAGTGTCGCTTTGGCCCGGGATCAGGCTGCCGCGCCAGAGATCGGCGCCGGCCTGGATGCCAGCCAGCTGGCCGCTGGCGCGCGGATCGGCAAAGGCCTGGTAGTGGTTGTCGATCTGCTGGCCGAACAGGCGGCCCCAGACCATCTGCCGGCAGTTAGCGACGGGCGGAGCCTTGGTGATGGCGGCGCCGCCGGTCGGGTCAGCATTCAAGCACGCCGCGTCGGCTGACGCATCGCCGACGCGCTCATGGAAGGTGCCGAGCGTAGTGAGCCCCATCTGCCGAGCGATTGGTTGCACCACGCCATAGGTCGCAAGCTCCGGCCCGATGATCGGCCAGACGCCCGGCGGCATCGGCTCCGGCGGTGGATTGGGGCCAATCGGCTCCGTTGGCCCCGTATCGATGAAGGTCGAGCGCAGGAACCAATCATTCGCGACGGTCGGGTCGTTGATGGTGGGAGGGCTGCCCTGGAACAGATGATAGTCGTAAGCTCCCGCGCGCAGCTCGGGGTTGGCAAGCGTAAAGGCACCGGGTGTCGTGGCACCGTTGATAGCATTGACCACCAAGATTCCGTTTGCCGTGGTCAGCATGCCCGGCCCTCCGACATTGGTGACCAGAATCCCCGTGCTGCCGGTGGCGGTGCCGCCATTGATGATGAGCCTGTCCGACGGCGAGCCATCGGTGCCGAGAAAACTGTTGAGCGCGAGGATGCCGTTCCCGCCGACATAATTGCCGGCGACAGTTAGCGTCGTGCCGGGAGCCGTTACACCTGGAACCCCGAGCTGCACTGTTCCCGCGTTCTCAAGGCCATTGTTGAGAGTCTGGTTAAAGCCCTGCAGGGCGAGCGTGCCGCCAGTCTCCACAACGGTATGGGAGGCCGCGCTGAATGCATTGACGGCGCCCGCCGCAAGCGTGCCGCCTCTGATCGTCGTATCACCGGAATAGGTGTTGGCACCCGACAGGGTGAGTGTCCCGGTGCCTACCTTCACCAGCGAGCCGCCACTGCCGCTGATCACCCCGCTGACCTCGGTCGAGAGACCGTTGCCACCGACCGTCAGCGTATTCGTGCCGAGGACATAGTTTCCGGCGCCCTCGATCGAGCCCGCGGTCGTTCCGCCATTTGTCAGGCCCGATATGTCGAAAGTGCCGCCCGCGTTGGTGATGAAACGCGCCTGACCGCCGCTGCCGTTGGTCTGGAAGAAAGTGGTGGCGCCGCTGTTGGTCGTGACCACGGCATTGCCAGCCGTGCTGCTGTCAAAGATGTCGATCAATCCATTGTTGACGATCGTGGCGTTGGCCGCCGTGCTGTTGTTCCTGAAGCCCAGCCTGCCGCCCGCGTTGACGGTGATGGTGGCGTGGTCCGCACTGCTCGTGTTGAGAAAATTTATCAATCCATTTGTTGTGATGGTCGCGGTCCCCGCCGTGCTTGAATTGAAGAACCCCAAATCGCCGTTGTTGGTGATAATGGCATTGGCGGCTGTGCTGCTGTTCAAGAAGAATAACGATGCACCGGGGACGGTGATAAAGGTCGGCGCATTTGAGGAATTGTTGACGATACCGCTGCCGTCGATCGACAGATTGCTTGGCGACAGGATGGTAAACGAATAGGCAGGGGCCGCGGCCGTGAACGCGAGCGTGTTGATTGAAGAGGGAAGGGAAACACTGATGCTCGTCGGAGTCGCCCCGGAGAAGGTCGCGGTGCCGATCGGCACCTGTGTATTCGGCGACCAGTTGCCAGCCGTGTTCCAATTGTTGCCAGGACCCGCCCAAGTCGCGTCCTGCGAATAGGCGGGCGCTGAGAGCCACACGGCGAGCAAGGCAATCCCGGCGAGTAATGCGCAGAGGCGGGGTCGGGGTGGCCACGCGCGCAAGCCCAATGGATCGCTCTCGCGCGCTGACACGCCTGCACATTTGAGACCATACCGGTTACGCATCGGCCGCCTCGCCATTCCAGGCTGGACCATGCCATAGCGTGCATCAAGCATTTGAACTCCGCCGACATGTCGCCAATCGATGCGACCATGAGAGATCGGGTCGCTTCGAATTAATTCGGACGCACAAAGGTCCTAACCGGCGCCACAACAAAACCGTTGTGGATGGCAGCGCGCAAAAAAACCGCTTGCTCAATCTGAGCTTGTATTATTTGCAGAACATATCCTGTCGATTTCGCCACAATCATGGCGCGAGACAGGGCGGGCTCGTAGTTCTCGTCGGTTGTGACTATCGAGTGACAGGGGACAGCGACGCTGACCAAATTCCGAAGTGCGACACCGTTGAACTTCGCTTGCGACTTCTTGCAGTCGAATGTCGTCTGTTGGCGCAAAGCGGACTTCGAGCCGCGCGTCGAAAGGGCAGGCTGGCTTCACGGCTAAGATAACTTACGAGAAGTGGTGTTATCGGACGTAATTGATCTTCAGCGAACTGCCGGTTCTTCAGCGCGGCCTCCGCGATCCGCGGATAGCGCTTGAGCGCTGGGAGCTTTGCGTCGTTCTGACTCCGCTTGTTCCGATTGGGCCTCCCTCTAATCCGATCGGAGGGCACCCGGTAAACGGCAGCATGGCGGCCTCAGTCTGTGTGGACCGGGCTGGGGCCGCTCCCCGGCGGGAAGTTTCACGGTATCCCATAGTCGGGACCACAGGTTTATCCCAATTGAAGTCCGGCCAGCGATCCGCGCTCAAGGCGACGTTGTGGCTGCAACGATAGTCCGCGCAATCGACCAGGACGCCGCGCACATCCATGTCGCGCATCTCGCCGAAGGTGATCTTGACCGGCCGGCGACCGGGGGCTGTGCGGTTTTTTCGGCGGACAGGCTTACGCATGTCGCGCCGACGAAAAGCAGCTCGCAAATTATCGATTACTAGCGTTCGGCGACGACAGCGAGCTACTGCGTATCGTGGGTTCGGGAAGGCCAGCGGCTGGCGATGCATCCGTTGGCTGAAACGATGAACACGAGGCGGCCCGGTCGCGCTGGCGGGCCTTTTCGTTCAGTTGTGAACTGCTTCACAAATCGATTTAGGGATTGCCTGTTACGTCTTGCCTATTGCGCCGTATCTAGGTCACTCCCAACGTTCGAAACGTTGGGGGTTTTCCTAGACATGCTTGGCCTGTGCCGGGGGCTCGGTCGACACAACAGGAGACGTTAGTGAAGCTTATCCTTTCAATCTTCTTAGTTTTTCCGGCGAGCGCTTTCGCCAACGATTGTCCCGGATTTTTAAACTACGTGAAGGCCAATTCGCAGCTCAAACAGCTCAATAACGGCCAGATTCAGTGCTCTATGACCAGGCCGCCCAAGCAGCACTCTAAGGTATTCACTTTTACATCCGGCAACGTGACCGTCGCTTGTACCGTCTCGGGATCGTATCCCTACCGACAATTGTCCTGCTCTGACGGCGGTCGAAGCTTTGGAAAAGCGCTGAAGAACTAAAGATCAGCCCTCCGTCAAGTTCGCAAATTATCGATCGCTTGTGGCTCAGAACGACGGCGGGCTACTGTTGGTGGATGTAGAAATCAGGCCGCCAACTGAGGCGGCCTCTTCTTGTGCGCTGCCTCGCCTCTGCTCCCTTAGCGCGGGCGTTTGGGGCGAGCAACTCTAGGGCTTTTCTTTTCTGCCGGGACGGTCAACAAATATTGCTGAGGGTCGGCGGCCACACCTTGGGTTATAAACCTATCAACGGTTGATCAATGCGGGAAAACGTCGCGCGGCCGCCAGCTCGCGTGGCGACCTTGACCTATCTCAACGGTCGCAGTCACGCCGGCTGGCCAAGAGTCCAGGGTGACGACCGGGACAAGATGGTAACCCGCCTGATGAAAGAGTATCGAGTTTTCGTCCTCACATTCGAGGGCAACGTGATCCAGAACATCGCTCTGTTCTGTGCCACCGAGGGCGATGCTAAGAACCGGGCGCAGCGGCTCGCTGACGACCATCCTGTTGAGCTTTGGGAAGGGCCACGCCGGATTGCTCGCTACGAGGCGATGCACTAGCGAGGTTTTCTTAACGCGCGGAATCCGCTGGAGTCTGATTCGCCGCCATGGGCGGGATCTCGTCAGGCAAGTGTCAGCCTACTGTGTGACCCTTCGTTTCTGCTGATTCCTGCCAGGGAGTTGGCGGCGGCGAGGTCCGGTTTGGATTTGCCTCCATTTCCCGGACCTCGCTTTCGCATCCCGCAGCAAATGACGCGATGGGCCAGTTGTTGACCTTGCCTCGAAAAAACTCTAGTCGCTCCAACCGTCGCGCGCAGTCCTGTGATAGCCTTTGTCGACCGCCCACATTCGAAAGGGCCGCAACAGGAGTATCGTATGCAGGACGAGGAGCGGTTCACCAAGGGCCTGGAAATTCGTCGTGAGGTTTTGGGAAACGAATACGTCGACAAGAATTTAGCGGGCTCGGACGAATTCATGATGGCATTTCAGCGCATCGTAACAGAACTTGCGTGGGGGTACGCATGGAACGGCACTGCGCTCGACAAGAAAACGAAGTCGATGCTCAGCATTGCCATATTGGCGGCGAGCGGACGTTTCGAAGAGGTCGAAATATATACAAGAGGAGCCCTGCGGACAGGCGTCGCGATAGATGAATTGAGGGAGATACTGACCCACGTCGCAGTCTATTGCGGCACGCCCACAGGTCGACAGTCATTTTTGGCTGCGCACAAGGCCCTCAAAGCGACGGGCGGCTCGCAATAGCTTTTTGGTGAGTGCAAATGATGATGGCGTCGATGTTCGCCCCGGGGTCATTTGCGACGGATTCAAAGGAGATGGCCGGCGGGGTCATGTCCGCTTCTCTCCATAAGCGCTGAACCCTGGGTTGGCTGGCCCGAGAGAACGTTGCGTTCGGCCAGAGCCCCGTGATTCAAGCTCCCAAACTGGCGATGAGGCCGTACACCTCATATGCCGACCGCCGACAGCCGACATCACAACTGATTAAGCGCTGTTCGGCTTGGGGCCGCTTCCAGACTCACGCATTGCAGCAAAAGCGAACTCTATTCGACAACCTCGTCGGCGACGGCCAACAAGGTGGAAGGCACGGTGATGCCGAGCGCTTGGGCGGTCTTAAGATTGATGACGAGGGTGAACTTGGTCGCCTGCTCGACCGGAAGATCGCCGGGTTTGGCGCCATGCAATATTTTTCCGGCATAGATGCCGGCGTGACGCACAGAGTCGGTTGGGTCGGTTGAATAGCTCATCAGAAGGCCGGCTTGTGCGAATTGCGGATAGGGTCCGGCACTCGGCTTTCCGGTGGCTGCAAGGGCACTTACGAGGCGTGGAAGATCAGCGCCCATCAGAGGCTCGCCCGAGATGTAGAACGCGCTTACGTCATCACGAACCCCCGCTGCGACGGCGCTGTCCAGATCATCAAGAGTTTTGATTTCGTAGTGAATGAGTTCGAACCCCATCTGGAGGGATACCTTTTGCAGGGCATCCTTCTCCTGGATCGCCAGTAGTCCGTTAACGGGGGCTATCATGCCGAGGCGCCCCAGATTTGGGACCAGTTCCTTGAAGAAACCGATCCGTTTTTGGGTCACCGTTTCTTCGCCACCGACCGCGCTCATTACGATTCCGGTGACCATCCCGCCCGGGTGTGCATAGCTTTGAACGATGCCTAGCGCGATGACGTCGGCAGCAATGTTGCAAAAAACGAGCGGCAGCTCTGGAAAAGATCGACGAAACTCGTGAAACACTTCGCACTGACGTGCGATTTCCGCCGGGGTCGCTTGTCCCCGGTACGAGCCGTCCCTGCACAATACCGAGTCGACCAACCCATAGAGAGAACTCGATACGACGATCACGCGCGCATTGTTCGCGGCCAATTCCTTGGCGAATCGAGGATAGCGATCCAAGGCCCCTTCTGCGGACCGCACGGCAAGGGAATAGTTCGTCCCTTCAATGAAACCTTCTTCCTGAAGGCCTTTCCGAAGCGCGACAATTCGATCCTTAGCGACTGAGGTCTCAAGCTTTTGCACCAGCAAAAACCCGACCAACGGCATGTCCGTTTTCTTCTGCGCATAGCCGGGTCGAGGAATAGTCAACGCGGCGGCGCCAATTAGCTCGATGAAGTCACGCCGGTGCATGACGACCTCCAAGAATGCAGCGCTCCAGTTTACCTGTCCAACCTCAGGGTTTGGAAGACGTACGGGCGTCTGCCTCCCCCACTGTCGAAATCCAGGTCGAGACTTTCAGCCTGCCCGTGAGGCTCTCCGAGATGTTCTGTGAGAATTGGAAGCTTGCTGATTTCCGATTTTCGTAAGCGTCCATTTCTGACACGTGGCGTCAGTTGACGGCTCTCGCTGGTCGCCAGTTCCAGGGCATGAGCTCGTCGAGCCGGTTCATGGGGTGCCCGTTGGACATGCGCTGGGGCACGTCCTCAAGATAGGCGAAGGGCTCGACGTTGTTAAGCTTGCGCCACGCTGATCGAGGATCGAGCCAGACCGCATAACCGACCAGCTGCGCCGAGCCGCTGATCACGAGTGCAGTCAGCTTCGATCGGGATTTCGTCAAGGCAAGGTGCGGACGCCGTAGCCTTGCATCCCAGGTGACGATTTCCCTGTTCAGGCCGCGCTCATTCCCTGATGCGATCCGAAATTTCCCTGCTACGGCTTCGCGCATACGCGGCCGCAAGAGCCGGGATTCGCAGGCGCTTCCCGCAATGTCGCAAGCACCCTAGGTGGCTTTCCGCGGCCATTTCCCTGCAGAATTCCCTGTTACCAGGGAATATGCTTGCGCTCGCTGATATTGTTTGCGCACGCCGAGGGGCGTACTATCGCGTCATGTTCGCTGGGGCTTTCGAATGCATTGTGAATGAAGGTTCACATCGCGACGCATTGCGTTGCGAGCATATCTGCGCGGCCGGCTGCTCTGTGCACCGTTTCGACGACGTCGAACGTTCAAGGAAAGGCTGACGCATGGCCGGCTCCGTATCCCAGGACGCACGTCGCCCGGATCGCATCGTCGTCGTCGAGGACGATCCGGTGACCCGCGCCATGCTGGTTGGTTATTTCAGCGAGAACAATTTCAACGTAGTCGGTGCCGGCTCCTGTGCGGAATGCCGCCAGGCGCTACGCGTCCGCACCGATCTCGTCTTCCTCGACGTTCAGCTGCCCGACGGTGACGGCTTTGAACTTGCCAAGGAGGTCCAGTCGCTCAGCAATGCCGGCATCATCTTCGTCACGCGCCGCGACACCGACGTCGACCGCATCCTCGGGCTCGAGATCGCCGGCGATCATTACGTGACCAAGCCGATCAACCTGCGCGACCTGCTTGCGCGTGCGCGCAGCGTGCTGCGGCGGCGCTCGATCGATCATAAGGCGGCGCGCAACCACAACTCGATTGCTTTTGGTGATTGGATCATCGATCTGATGCGCCGGGAGCTGATGGACGGCGACAGCAAGCCGGTCGCGCTCACCCGTGCCGAGTTCGATCTGCTCGCCGCGCTCGTCGGCGCAGACGGCCGGCCGCTCAGCCGTGACTACCTCATCGAGGTCGTCAGCAACCGCCAGACCGAGGTCGATGTGCGCACGGTCGATGCGCTGGTGGCGCGGCTGCGTCGCAAGCTGATCGGCAGCGGAACGCCGGTGATCGCAACCGTCACTGGCGTCGGCTACAAGCTCGCGATCAGCGAACGGCTCTAAGGCGCGATGACGATTGATCCCAATCTCATCGCGCTTGAGACGCGTCAGCGCGCGGCGGCCGCCTGACTGCTCGCGAGCCGGTCGTCGACGGCATAGAGGCTGCAATCGGTCGCCCATTTGGCGCAGGCCGCGAGTGCATCGCGCCGTGCGTCGTCGGTCTTGGCGCGGCCGGAACGCCAGCCGAAGGCGCCTTTGGGCGCGACCGCGAACGCCTTGTGCGGATTGATGCTGGCGAGATAGCGCGAAAACTCGTCCTTGCCCGAGGCCGAGAGCTGCCCTGGCGCCGGCAGCGGATCCGGCGGACTCAACATCTCGCGGCTGCCGAGGCCACGCTCGTGCAAGAAAGCGTCGACCAGCGGCGTCCAGAGCGGGCGGGTCACGGTGGAATAGAGATAGTGGCCATCATCGCCATAAGGGGGCGCATCGATGAACTTGGCACTGCCGCCACCGCTGCGGAACGCGTCGTAGAAGCGATGCGCCAGCACGGGTGCGAAGAACAGGTCATTTGCGGCATAGACCCACAGCATCGGCACGCGCGAGGTCTTGCCGAAGGTCGCGAAAGCCTGCACGAGATCGTCCGCATTGCAGACGAAATTGTCGCTGGACGAGCCGCGTCCGCCGGCAAAGTTGATCGCGGCGACCAGCCCGGGCGGTGCCTGCGCGGTCAATGCGACGGTGGTAAGTCCGCCTGCGGAATGGCCGACCGCGATCATCCCGGTCGTGGTGACGTCGCTCCGCCGTGCCATCGCATCGATCGCGGCGCGCAGGTCGGCGACCGCAACCGCGGTGGCCGGCAAATAGGCGGCACGGGCACAGGGGCCGAGGCTGTCGACCCGGTCGCCCGGCGAGGTGCCATAGCCGCGCCGCAGCACGATCAACGCGGCAAATCCGCGCCGGGCAAACTCCAGCGCGATGGCGTAATATTTGTGCGCGGACATGGTCGCGCGGTCGTCGAAGTCCCGCGGCGAGCCATGGCTCAGCAGAGCGAGCGGATAGCGCCTGGGCGCGGCAGGCCGCACCAGGAAGGCCTCCAGCCCCTTCGGCCCTGCTGCCGCCATCGGGATGCGGAGATCCTCGGTGTAGAACTCGGCAGCCTTCGCGCGAGCCATGGCGCCTGCGATGGCGAGCAAGCAGAGCACGGGCAAAAGCCGGCGCGCGAGGTGCATGGGCGGGATGATTCTCCGTGACCGCCAAAGACCATAGCAGAGCCGCACGATCCGGCGAACGGACGTTCACCGGATTTGCCTGCCGCCGGCCGCTGCCGATGGATCGTCCCGCGGTGGATGGGCGTTGTTGGCGGGTCGTCGGCTGGTGCGTGGTGCTGACCGGTCGGGCAAGCGGCTTGGCGACAGCCTGACCGATGGTATGGTGTTCGGGGTTGTCGTTTGAAGGTTACGAGGAGTTGCAGTGGCAGAAGTCGATCCCGCGGCGGGTAAGCCGGTTGCGCCGAGCGCGCTTGCCAATGTTCCTAGGCTTGTCACGGCCTATTTCGCCAACAAGCCTGACACGGCCGATCCGGCCCAGCGGGTGGCATTCGGAACGTCGGGCCACCGCGGCACCTCGCTGAAGAATTCGTTCAACGAGGGCCATATCCTCGCCACGACGCAGGCGATCTGCGACTACCGGCGCGAGAAGGGGCTGACCGGTCCCTTGTTCATCGGCATCGACACCCATGCGCTCGCCGAGCCCGCGCTCGTCAGCGCGATCGAGGTGTTCGCCGCCAACGGCGTCGACGTCATGGTCGACCAGGCCGGCGGCTACACGCCGACACCGGTGATCTCGCATGCGATCCTGTCCTACAACAAGGGCCGCACATCGGGCCTTGCCGACGGCGTCGTCATCACGCCGTCGCACAATCCGCCGGAGGACGGCGGCTACAAATACAATCCGCCGCATGGCGGTCCCGCCGACACCGACGTCACCGGTGTCGTCGAGAAACGCGCCAACGCCTTGCTCGCCGATGGGCTGAAGGGCGTCGCGCGCATGGATTACGCGAAGGCGCGCAAATCCTCCTCCGTTCACGCTTTCGATTTCGTCACGCCTTACGTCGCCGATCTCGGCAATGTCGTCGATCTCGAGCTCGTCAAATCGGCCGGCGTCAACATCGGAATCGATCCGCTCGGCGGCGCCGCCGTGCATTACTGGCATCCGATCATCGAGCGCTACGGCCTGAAGGCGATGGTGGTGAACGAGGCGATCGATCCGACCTTCCGTTTCATGACGGTGGATTGGGACGGCAAGATCCGCATGGACTGCTCCTCGCCCTACGCCATGGCGAGCCTGATCCACATGAAGGACCGCTTTGACGTCGCCTTCGCCAACGACACCGATGCGGATCGCCACGGCATCGTGACGCCGACCGGCGGACTGATGAACCCCAACCATTATCTTGCGACCGCGATCGCCTATCTCTTCGCGCACCGGCCGGACTGGGGCAGGGATGCCGCAATCGGCAAGACCGTGGTCTCGAGCTCGGTGATCGATCGCGTCGCCAGGAAGCTTGGCCGCAAGCTGGTCGAGACCCCGGTCGGCTTCAAATGGTTCGTCGATGGCCTCGTCACCGGCTCGTTCGGCTTCGGCGGCGAGGAGAGTGCAGGGGCATCGTTCCTCAAGCGCGACGGCACGGTGTGGACCACCGACAAGGACGGCATCATCCTCGGGCTGCTCGCGGCCGAAATCCTGGCAAAGACCGGCCGCAACCCGAGCCAGCTCTTTGCCGACCTCACCGCCGAGCTCGGCGTGCCCCACTATGAGCGCATCGATGTCGCGGCTACCGCGGCCCAGAAGGGCGTGCTGAAGTCGGTGACGCCCGAGCAACTCGGCTTGAAAGACCTCGCCGGGGATCCCGTCCGGGCCACGCTGAGCAAGGCCCCAGGCAACGGCCAGCCCTTCGGCGGCATCAAGGTCGAGACCGACTACGGCTGGTTCGCCGCAAGGCCCTCCGGCACCGAGGATGTATACAAGATCTACGCCGAAAGCTTCCGCAGCACCGACCACCTGCACCGCATCCAGCAGGAGGCTCAGGCCGGGCTGAGAAGGGTGTTTGGGGCGTAACTGGGCGAGCCTCGCTCCCACCACAGCGACGGTGTGATCCCTCTCCCGCTTGCGGGAGAGGGTGGGGTGAGGGTGTCCGCGTCGGGATAGTCTCAGGTTTACTGAGAAAATCCCTTGGCGGAGACAGCCTCACCCGGCGCTTCGCCATAGCCAAGGCTTTCGCCTTGGCGTTTTCCAACGGTACGGCCGCCGAAGGCGGCCTACACCTCTCCCGCGAGCGGGAGAGGTGAGCCGGAGCCCGCGGCTTCTCTGGACCGATCTGTATACATAAATCTAGATGGAGGTATTATTAAACCTCCAATTCTTTCTTCCTCTCTGTTATTGTATACATAACGTATTCAATAACCCTTGGGAGAGAGACCGGTGACAAAACCCTTCCCGATGAATGCCTGGTACACCGCCGCCTGGGACGCGGAGGTAAAGCAGGCGCTGCTGCCGCGCACGATCTGCGGCAAGCACGTGGTGATGTATCGGAAGGCCGACGGCGCCGTGACGGCGCTGGAAGATGCCTGCTGGCACCGCCTGGTGCCGCTCTCCAAGGGCCGGCTGGAAGGCGACACCGTCGTCTGCGGCTATCACGGCCTGAAATACAACGCGCAGGGCCGCTGCACCTTCATGCCCTCGCAGGAGACCATCAACCCGTCGGCCTGCGTGCGTGCCTATCCCGTGGTCGAGCGTCACCGCTACATCTGGCTCTGGATGGGCGATCCCGCGCTGGCTGATCCCGCGCTCGTTCCCGACATGCATTGGAACGACGATCCGGCCTGGGCCGGCGACGGCAAGACCATCCATGTGAAGTGCGACTATCGCCTCGTGGTCGACAACCTCATGGATCTCACGCACGAGACTTTCGTGCACGGCTCCTCGATCGGGAACGAGGCGGTGGCCGAAGCGCCGTTCGACGTCACTCATGGCGAGAAGACGGTCACGGTGACGCGCTGGATGCGCAACATCGAGCCGCCGCCGTTCTGGGCCAGGCAGCTCGGCAAGCCCGGCCTCGTCGACCGCTGGCAAATCATCCGCTTTGAAGCCCCGTGCACCGTCGCCATCGACGTCGGCGTGGCGCCGGCTGGCACTGGCGCGCCGGAAGGCGACCGCTCGCAGGGCGTCAACGGTTTCGTGCTCAACACCATCACGCCCGAGACCGAGAAGACCTGCCACTACTTCTGGGCCTTCGCGCGCAACTATCGTCTCAATGATCAGCGGATCACGACCGAGATCCGCGAGGGCGTCACTGGTATCTTCCACGAGGATGAGCTGATCCTCGAGGCGCAGCAGCGCGCGATGGATGAGAATCCCGATCGCGTCTTCTACAACCTCAATATCGATGCCGGTGCGATGTGGTCGCGGCGGCTGATCGACAAGATGGTCGCGAAGGAAAACGGGCCGCAACACCTGCAGGCCGCAGAGTAGGTCCATGGCCGAGCGCGAAGTCGACCGCTCCGTCTCGCAGACCGTGAAGGCGCAGCTCGCGCTGCGCGACCAGATCCTGTCGGGGTCTTTGCGTCCCGGCGAGCGCATCTCCGAGCTCCAGGCGGTCGAGACCACGGGCGCCTCGCGCACGCCTGTGCGCATGGCGCTGGTGCGGCTGGAGGAGGAGGGCCTCCTGGAGGCGATCCCATCCGGCGGCTTCATGGTGAAGGCGTTCTCCGAGCGCGACATCCTCGATTCCATCGAGCTGCGCGGCACGCTGGAAGGGCTCGCCGCACGCTTCGCCGCCGAGCGCGGCGTTTCCGCGCGCGAGCTCGAGCCGCTCAGGGAGTGTCACACCGCGATCGACGAGCTGTTGCGCCAGATGCCGATCTCGGTCGATGCCTTCTCGTCCTATGTCACGCTCAATGCGCGTTTCCATGCGCTGCTGACTGAATTGTCGCGCAGCCCGCCCTTGATCCGGCAGATCGACCGCGCCTCCGCGCTGCCGTTCGCTTCGCCCAGCGGCTTCGTGATGGCGCAATCGGCGCTGCCCGAGGCGCAGCAGATCTTGATCATCGGGCAGGAGCATCATCGCGTCGTGATCGACGCGATCGAGAACCGTGAAGGCGCCCGCGCCGAGGCCATCATGCGCGAACATGCGCGGCTCGCCGTGCGAAACCTGCGTCTCGCGCTGCGCAACCGGACCCATCTGGAACTCTTGCCGGCACTCGCGCTGATCAAGTCCGCAACCGACTAGGGGAGTACCATGCGATTCATCGAAACCTGGACTCCGGCGACGCTGGTCGAGACGCGCGATCTCTCACCAAGCATCCGCGAATTCCTGATTCTGCCGGATCAATTCGACGGCGCCGCCTATCCGGTCGGCAGCCACATCAACATTAGCGTGACCATCAATGGCCAGCCGGAGACGCGGTCCTATTCGCTGGTCGGCGAGGCTGATCCCGGTGGCTTCAGGATTGCCGTTCGCCGTGCCGAGGATTCCCGCGGCGGCTCGCGTTACATGTGGTCGCTCCAGCCGGGTGCTCGGCTCGACGTCACGCTGCCATCGTCGCTGCTCGCGGTCGACTGGAGCCGCAAGGATTATTGCCTGGTCGCCGGCGGCATCGGCATCACGCCGATCGTCGGTGCTGCGCAGGCGCTGATCCGGCGCGATGTAAACGTGATCCTGCATTATGCGGTGCGCTCGCGCCACGATGCCGCCTATCTCGATCATCTCGCCGCGCTGCTGGGCGATCGTTTGGTTGTCCACGCCAGCGACGAGGGCGGGCGGCTCGATCTCGATGCGCTGTTCACCTCCCTGCCGCCGGACGCGCTGGCGCTGTTCTGCGGCCCCATGCGCATGCTGGACGGCGCGCGCCATGCCTGGCTAGGTGCAGGGCGCCCGCTCGCTGATCTGCGCTACGAGACCTTCGGCTCCAGCGGCTCGTTGCCCACGGAAGCGTTCCGCGTGCGCCTGAAGGGCTCGGACGTGGAGTTCGAGATCCCGCGCGAACGCTCCATGCTGGACGTGCTCAACGCCGCCGGCCACGAGGTGATGTACGACTGCAAGCGAGGCGAATGTGGTCTGTGTGCGATCGACGTCGTCGATGTCGAGGGCGAGATCGACCACCGCGACGTCTTCTTCAGCGACCATCAGAAGCAGGAGAACCAGAAAATCTGCGCCTGCGTCTCCCGCGCGCGGGGCACCATCACGGTGGATACGCTGCAACGGGCGGATGCGATCTAGAGCCCGCAGGCGTGCCGCCGTACCTCGCATGGCAACGTTGGCCATGGGCGGTGCAGCGGTTCGCCATGCGATGTCGCCCAGATTGCTCAACGGCCTCCGTGACGAGCGCTGCGCGAGTGGTGCCCGCGGGCGAAGCCGTAGGTGTAGCCGTCGTCGTAAGGTGAGCTGGCATAGGCGTAGTCGCCGTCATCGGCGTAGGAGCCGTAGTAAGACTGGCCACTATAGTCGTAACCGCCATAGTAAGGTTCGCCGCCATAGCCATAGCCGCCGTAAGCCGCCATAGCCGCAGCCGCGCCGTAGCCGGCGTAGTAAGGCGCAGCGCGATAGCCGTAGCCGCCGTAGTAGGACCCGCCACCAAAGCGGCGGCCATCGAAGCTACCACCGAGGCGGACGGGTCCGTAGCCGCTGCCAAGGCGAGCGAAGCCGAAGGCGGAATGACCGAGGCCGACGCCGGGGTGGACGAGACCGACGCCGGGGTGGATAAGACCGAAACCACCGGGGTGGACGAGACCGATACCACCGAGGTGAACGAGGCCAAAAGCGGATGCCGAGGTCGACAACGACGTGCTGCCAACGGCGAGAGCAGCGGTTGCGACAACAATCATGGTCTTGCGCATTCCAAACCTCCTTCGCGGATGCGTCCTGCATCCGTCACGATTTCTGGGGACTGTCTTGATGCAGTTTGAGTGCATCGTTCTATTGCATGCGTATCGGCAACTTTACCCGCATGCGCCGACGCCGGGAGTAAAGCTCTGCGAATTGCAGCAAATTGCTACTAACTGGAGGGCGGGGTTCCACGTATTCCGGACCAGGCACGATCAACGGACGTCTGGTATTTCGCGGTAGGGGGCACCATCACCGTGGATACGCTGCAGCGGGCGGACGCGATCAAATCAACTTACGTAAGCTTGAAGGTTCGCGCCAATATTCAACGAGCGGCTACACTGTTCGATGGCTGCTTCATATTGACGGAGGTGCAGGTGCGCAATGCAGAGAAGCCGCGCCGTGATGCTCTCCTGCAACACGGTCAGATTTGTTCGGTCGCCGTCGAACCGATCTGACCAGATGTCGCGGGCGGTCTGAAGATCGGTTAGCGTTACGTTGATCCGCACCTGGTCTCCGTTGCGTCTCACCGCGCCGTGTACGGCCCAGCGGATGCCGAGATCGGTCCCGAGCTGCTTCAGATCAATCGACTTGTTCTTGTAGGTGAAGGCGGTCTCGCGTCCAATAACGAAAGTGGCGGGCGTTCGCGCGAGACCGGTCGTCAAATCTGTCGTGATGGCGTCCGCAATGCGCTCCTGCTCTGGATCGTTATTGAGGTTCGCGAAGGGCAACACGACGAGCGAGATACGAGTCGCGATCTCGGGCCTGACTGTCGGTTGTCCCTGGATCCTTTGAACTTCCCGAACTACGTCGGTACGGATCGTCTTCCAGACATTCCAATAACCGATCAGGCCGCCGGCAATTGCGCCGATGGTGGCAACGGACGCCAGCGCCCCGCCGACGAGCTTCATGTGACCTCTGAGCTGACCCAGCCAGTCATGGAATCGCCGTTTGCCTGCTGCTCTTTCAGAGGGATCTGCGACCGAAACCGCTGAGTTCCCGGCTGCGCGGGCAGGCTTTGACGGTTCTGCGAGGGAGACAACCGTGGTTCCTGGGCGCCGATCCTCATCGTGTACAGCTCCCACGAAACGAAAACCCTTTCGTGGAAATGTTTTGACGAGACGTTGTTGCTCGCCGGAGTCGCCGATCGCGCGTCGTACGGCGTTCAGCCGGGTCGTCAGTGCCGAGTCAGATACAATCCGACCATTCCAAACCGCGTTTATGAGATCGTCCTTGCTGACGACGCGATCCCTGCTGCGGATCAAATATTCGAGCAGATCGAGAACCTGCGGCGTCGTAGGCACAACATCGGGCCCGCGCCGCAACTCGCGCCTGTCAGTGTCCAACGCACAGTCCTCGAAGAAATAGCGCATGGCACCATTCCCCAGGCTTGCCCTCTACCCCCGAGAGCGCGGCAGCGATTGTCCGGCCAGAATAAGCCTTCGGAAGTGAGAGTGTAAGCCGAATATCAAATCCGCAGATATGATCTCTTTCACACATGCGGGCGGGCATCTCAGGAAGAGGACGGAGATTCGAAAGCGCAAGGTTGGCTACGCCGCGTAAGTCGCCCGCTGTTTCTTCGGGTCGATTAGAGCCAAAGCCTGCTCGGCCGAGGCGGGGCGGCTGATGAGATAGCCCTGGACTTCGTCGCATTGGGTCTGGCGCAGATATTCGAGCTGATCGGCCGTCTCGACGCCTTCGGCGACCACGCCGATGTTCAATTCCCGCGCAAGAGCGATTACCGACTTCACGATCGCGGCGCAGTCCGGCTGCGCCAGCATGTCGCTGATGAAGGACCGATCGATCTTGATGCGGCTGAACGGCAGTTTGCGCAAATAGGTCAATGACGAGAACCCGGTGCCGAAATCGTCCAGCGCCACCGTGACCCCGAGTTGCAGCAGCGCGTTCAGGATCGACGATGCCAAGCCGTATTTCGACAGCAGCATCGATTCGGTGATCTCGATCTCAAGCCGGCTGGGCGCGACGTTGGCCTCACTCAGCGCCTGCACGATGGTCTGGAGAATGCTCGTGTTGTGAAACTGTGCCGCGGAGAAATTCACCGCGACCCTGATATCGTCGGGCCATTCCCCCAGCGTCGCGCAGGCGCGCCGGATGACCCACTCGCCGATCTCGTGGATGAGGCCGGTTTCCTCGGCGATCGGAATGAACTCACTGGGCGGCACCAATCCGCGCACCGGATGCTTCCAGCGCAGAAGAGCCTCGAAGCCGGTGATCCGGTTCTCCCTGAGATTGAGGAACGGCTGAAAGACCAGGAAAAGCTCGTCCCGCGCGACGGCGAGTTCGAGATCCGATTGCAGCGCCTTGCGATCGCGCGCCGACTTGTCGTCGGCGGCCTCGAAGAAGCAGATCGTGCCGGGTCCGCACTTCTTGGCACGATAGAGCGCGGCGTCGGCATGCTTGAGCAGGTCGAGCTGCGTCTCGCCGTCCCGCGGTGCCAGCACGATACCGACGCTGGTGCCTCCGATGATCTCGCGGCCCTCGATCAGGAACGGCTTGGCGAAGGCCGCGACGAATCGCTCTGCGATCTCCAGGGCGTCCTCGGCCCGGGTGAGATTGGCCATGACCAGCGCGAACTCGTCGCCACCGATGCGCGCGACATGCTCGGCCGCCCGCGTGCAGCGTTGCAGGCGGCCGGCGACCTGGACCAGAAATTCGTCACCGGCCGGATGGCCGAACTTGTCGTTCACCTCCTTGAAACGATCGAGGTCGAGCAGCAGCACCGCGAACTCCTCGCCGGACAGGGCAAGTCGCTTCAAGGCGGCATCGAGTGTCTCGTTGAACGCGAAACGGTTCGGCAGGTGCGTCAGCGGGTCCTGGCGGACGGACCGCTCTGCTTCGAGCTGCCGCATGATGCGTCGCATGAAGGTGAAGGAATTGACGAACACGCCGCGCAGCAGCACCGATCCGTAGACCACGACCAGGACCGCCATCAGCAGATAAGCGGGGTCGCCGCCGCTGCCGAGACAGATCCCGATGCCGAGGAAGAGGGGAGTCGTGAACGCGATGGCCGCAATCGGAATGGTGGCGAAGGCGAACGCGCCGCCGGCCAGCATGCCGGCGCACAGACAGGTGATGACGAGCTGGCCGCCGGTGGAGGCGTTGGCGAAGAACGCCACCGGCACGATGCCCCAGGCGGAGCCGAGGACGAACGCGTTGCGTACCAGCCGGTGCATGGCGCGGCGGGATACGAATTGCGGCTTTGTGATCCGGCGCGCGCTGTGGGATTGCACGCCGAACAGGATCGCAGCGCTCGCAACCGCAATCGCCCACGCCATGGCAAACTTCCAGTCGGGCGAATGCCACAGCGCGATGGCGAGCACAGCCGCATTGCAGGCATTGGCCAGCATGATGCCGACGGAATAGCCGAGCACGAGAGACATCTGCTCCGCGCGGATGTGGCCGGCGACGGCGTCGTCGGTTGCGGGGCCGCCGAACGCGGCGAGATCGCCAGCGAACAGCTTGGTCAGATAGGACGTCAGTCGGGACGGCATTGCAGAGCCTGCAGCATGGACCGTTCATATTCGGCCCAAGGTCCGAGAATTCGCTGCAAACCTTTGACGAACTATGAATTATCGCCTGCGTCGGCATCGCTGCGGCACAGGGTGCATACGGAACCGCCGGTATCGGTAACAAATCGATACAAATGCCGGCCGCGGTTCCCGCGTCAGCGCGCCAACTGCTTCGGATCGTAGAAGAAGCGTTCCTCGATCAGCTCATCGCCGCGCCAGGTCTGCCACGCAATCTCCTCCAGCGTGCGCGTGACACCTTCGGCCTTGGTGAAGGCGAATTTCCAACGCGTGGCGACATTGTCTCCGGCGATCAGGCTTGGTCCGAGCCGCACGGCCTTGACCTCCTTGAAGGCAGCCAGCACGCCGCGTTCCTTGGCCGCGAGCTTGTCGCGGCCAACCATGGGCTCGGCCTGGTTTTCATAGGTGGCGGCGTCGACTGCATAAAACTGCTCGATCGCTCCGACGAAGTCGCCGTCCTCGAGGTGCTTGGCAAACGCTTCGACAATCTCACGGCTCGGCATGGCTGCACCTCATGATTATAAACCGACTGATAGTCGGTAAATACCGACCGTCAGTCGAAAAGTCAACTGGCCGCAGCCGCGAAATTCGACTACAGCAGAATTCATGGCAAAGCAGGCGGAACGACGGGCCGCGACCACAGAGGCGATCCTGACGGCGGCGCGCCGCCTGTTCGGAACACAAGGCTTTGTCGCTACCACCATGGACGACATCGCCGACGGCGCGCGCGTTGCCAAGGGCGCGGTGTATCATCACTTCAAGACCAAGGAGGCGGTGTTCGCCGCGGTGTTCGACCAGGTCTCGCATGACCTCGTTGTCGAGATCGACCGCGCGGCACGCGCGGAGAAGGACGTGCTCGCCGCGATGGTCGCCGGCACCCAGCACTATTTCGCCGCGACAGCCAAGGGCCCGACCGGCCAGATCATCCTGCGCGACGGCCCGGCCGTGCTCGGCTGGGAACGCTGGCGCGAGATCGACGCGCAGCATTTTGGTGGCAAGATGCCGCGCGCGCTTGCGGTCGCGATGGACGCGGGCCTCATCGCGCGGCAGCCGATCGAGCCGTTGGCGCGGCTGTTGCTGGGCGCAGTGACGGAGGCCGCGGTGGCCTGCGCCGGAAGAGCCGACATCGCCAAGGCGGGCGCGGAATATGCCCGCGCGTTCAAGTCGCTGATCGAAGCGATGCGTCTGCGGCAATGAGTGTGCTATGGACCTTCGATCCGAAACGCAGACAACAACAATAAGAACCGAAAAATCATGACCGCCCAACTGCAACCCGCTCATTCGACCGATCCCGAATTCGACTACGTCATCGTAGGCGCCGGCTCGGCCGGCTGCGTGCTCGCCAACCGATTGTCGGCGAACGGCAAGCATTCGGTGCTGCTGCTCGAAGCCGGGCCGAAGGATTCCAACATCTGGATCCACGTGCCGCTCGGCTACGGCCGGCTGTTCAAGGAGAAGAGCGTCAACTGGATGTACCAGACCGAACCGGAGCCCGAGCTCAACGGACGGCAAGTGTTCCAGCCGCGCGGCAAGACGCTGGGTGGCTCGAGCTCGATCAACGGACTGTTATACGTCCGCGGCCAGCATGAGGATTACGACCGCTGGCGCCAGCTTGGCAACGCGGGCTGGGGCTATGACGACGTGCTGCCCTATTTCAAGAAGGCCGAGAACCAGGCGCGCGGCGCCGATCAATTTCACGGCACCGGAGGACCGCTGCCGGTCTCCGATCTGATCCTCTCCGATCCCCTGTCAAAGGCCTTCATCAGGGCGGCGGTCGAGATGGGCCTGCCTTATAATCCCGACTTCAACGGCGCCGCGCAGGAAGGCGTCGGCCTGTTCCAGACCACGACGCGCAAGGGCCGCCGCGCATCCACGGCTGTCGCCTATCTCGGTCCCGCGAAGAACCGCGGCAATCTCAAGATCGAAACCTTGGCGCTCGGCCACCGCATCCTGTTCGAGGGCCGCCGCGCTGTTGGCGTCGAATATCGCCAAGGTTCGGCCTTGCGCCGCGCGCGGGCGCGCAAGGAGGTGCTGGTCTCGAGCGGCGCCTACAACTCGCCGCAGCTCTTGCAGCTCTCCGGGGTCGGCTCGGCCGACCTGCTGCGCAGGCATGGCATCGATGTCGTGCTCGATGCTCCGGGGGTCGGTCACGATCTCCAGGATCACATGCAGGTCCGCATCGTGATGCGCTGCTCGCAGCCGATCACGCTCAACGACGCCATCAACCATCCGATCCGCCGCACGCTGACCGGCGTGCGCTACGCGCTGTTCCGGCAGGGCTGGCTGACGATCGCTGCCGGCACCGCGGGCGCCTTCTTCAAGACCAGCCCGCGGCTTGCCACGCCCGACATCCAGGTGCATTTCCTGCCGTTCTCGACCGACAAGATGGGTGAGAAGCTGCACGATTTTTCCGGCTTCACCGCCTCGGTGTGCCAGCTCCGTCCGGAAAGCCGCGGCAGCTTGCGCATCAGAAGCGCGGACCCGACGGTGCCGCCGGAAATCCGGATCAACTACATGTCGACCGAGACCGATCGCACCACGAACGTCGAGGGCCTGAAGGTCCTGCGCAAGATATTGCACGCGCCGGCGCTAAAGCCCTTTGTGGTGGAGGAGGTCGATCCCGGACTCAAGGTCGCGACCGATCCGGAGCTCCTGGAATTCTGCCGCCAGCGCGGCAGCACCATCTATCATCCGACGTCGACCTGCCGCATGGGCAATGACGCGCTCGCCGTGGTCGACCAGCGGCTCAAGGTGAGGGGCATCGAGGGCTTGCGCGTGGTCGACGGATCGATCATGCCTGATCTCGTGTCAGGCAATACCAACGCGCCGATCATCATGATCGCCGAAAAGGCCTCCGACATGATATTGGAGGATGCGCGGTGATCCGCGCCTCTAGAGGGAGCATTGGGCTTGGCTATTCGATTGCGGATCGGTACGCGCAAGAGCGCGATGGCGCTGGCACAGACGGAAGAGATCGCGCGCCGCCTGGCTGCTGCCGTGCCCGACATCGACGTCGAGATCGTCAAGTTCGACACCACGGGCGATCTTGACCAGACCAGTAAGCTGCTGCCGCATGGCGGCAAGGGCGGTGCCTTCGTCGCACAGATCCGCGCCGCGGTGCTGTCAGGCGAGTTGCAGGCGGCAATGCATTCGCTCAAGGACATGCCGGGCAACGAGGACACGCCGGGCCTCGTGATCGGCGCCACGCTGTCGCGTGATCCGCCGAGCGATGCGCTGGTGCTGCGCGAGGGCGTTTCGCTCGATGCGTTCAGGCAGTCGGGCGGCAAGGGTTTCAAGATCGGCACCAACGCGGTGCGGCGCGCGGCCTATGCGCATCGGCTGTTTCCGGAGGCCGAGGTGATTCACTTTCGCGGTGCCGCCGACACGCGCGTGCGCAAGCTCGACAACCGCGAACTGCAGCGGCTGCCCGACGGCGGTGCGGTCGGTCCCGCCGATGCGCTGATCATGGCGCGCTCGGGGCTCGAGCGCGTCGGCCTTGCGAGCCGCATTGCCTACGAATTCTCCGCGGCGGAGATGTTGCCTGCGGCAGGGCAGGGTATCGTTGCGGTGGAATGTGCAGCGCAGGACTGGCAGACGCGGCGCATCCTCGCATCGATCGACGATCCCGCTGCGCATGCCTGCGCCGATGCCGAACGCGAGGTGCTGTGGGTCCTCAACGGTCACTGCAATTCGCCGGTGGCGGGGTTCTCGGCGATCTCTGGCGATCAGATGTCGCTGACCGCATCGGTGCTCGATCTCTCCGGCAACACCATCATCGAAGCTTCGCGGTCGGGGCCCGCAATTCGCCCGCGCGAGCTCGGCCGCGCGGTCGGGCTTGAATTGCTGGCGAAGGGTGCGGCCGAGATCATCGAGCGCAGCCGGCCGCGGTAGACTGGCCGCCGAGCGACTTATCGGTGCGATGATAGGATCGTACCCCTGTTTTGCCCGACGTGTCAATTGATTTCGGATGGACCGAATCGATCGGCGCGCGACGCTGTTCTACTTTGCATGGGGTTGTTTTCGAGTTTTTGGCAGGAGCGCACGACCCCGGCCGCAGCAGAGGGCAACGATCGGTCAGCCGCGCACGCGCTTCAGCATCTGCTCGACATGGGCGATCGGCGTCTCCGGCTGGATGCCGTGGCCGAGATTGAAGATCAGCCGTCCCGTCGCGAAATTCGCCAGCACCTCGTCGACGGCGCGATCCAACGCATCGCCGCCGGTGATCAGCACCAGCGGATCGAGATTGCCCTGCACGGCGACGCGCGACTGCACGCGCTCGCGGATGAAGGCGGGCTCCGCCGTCCAGTCGATGCTGACCGCATTGACGCCGGTCGCCTCCACATAACCGGGCAATTGCGCGCCGGCGCCGCGGGGAAAGCCGATGATCTTCGCATCCGGAACCCTGGCGCGTACGCCCTCGACGATGCGGCGCGTCGGCTCGACCGACCAGCGCGCAAATTCGGCCGGCGGCAGTACACCCGCCCAGGTGTCGAAGATCTGGAGCGCATCCGCGCCGGCGGCGAGTTGCCCGAGCAGATAGTCGATGGAGTTTTCGACCAGCGTGTCGATGATCTTCGCGAATGCCTGGGGATGCCGATAGGCCATCATGCGCGCCGGCGCCTGGTCCGGCGTGCCCTGGCCCGCAACCATATAGGTCGCGACCGTCCACGGCGCGCCGCAGAAGCCGATCAGCGCGGTCTTCGAATCGAGCGCGCGGCGCACGATGCGCAGCGCCTCGAATACCGGCTCGAGCTTGCTGAAGTCGGCGCGCGGCGACAGCGTGCGGACCTTGCCGGGATCATCCAGCGGCTCAAGCCGCGGACCCTCGCCGACTTCGAAGCGCACGGAGCGGCCGAGCGCGTAGGGGATCACCAGGATGTCGGAGAAGATGATGGCCGCATCGAAGCCGAAGCGGCGGATCGGCTGCAGCGTCACCTCGGCAGCGAGCTCCGGCGTGAAGCAGAGATCGAGGAAGCCGCCGGCCTTGGCGCGCACCTCGCGATATTCGGGCAAATAGCGGCCGGCCTGCCGCATCATCCAGATCGGCGGAACGGTCTGCCGCTGGCCAGAGAGCACGTCGATGAAAGGTTTTGCGGGCGAGGACTGCACGAATGATCCCTGGGACATGTTGCGGTTCCTGATACACCGCCGCTCCCGCCGGGCCAAGCGGAACGACGGAACCTCGCTGCAGGCGGCGACGTTGACGGGCCAATGGAGGAGCCCATGGCTGAGAAATTCAACCCCGCGCCGCACGACAAGCACGCTGAGAATCCACGCGAGGCGCTCGCCGCTGATCGCGAAACCCATGCCAAGCTCGATGCCGGGCTGATCGATACGTTCCCGGCATCCGATCCCGTCAGCGCCACCCAGCCGACGCCATCGAAGGCCGATGCGGAGGCGGACAGCCAGTCGCTGTGGAACAAGGTTAAGGCGATCTTCAGCTAACGTCCCGCGCGGGCCGATTTCCCCCTCGACGCGCTAACCTGCCGTTAGCGATCAGACGATCGCGAGCACCGTAGGACTACGTAAATCGGCGCAGTTTGAGGCGAATTGCGCTGCGCTTTTCAGGTTTCGATAACGGAAGCGGCGGATTTTCCGGGCATCGGAGAGTCCTGTCGCATGAACGTTGTGAGCTATAGAGCCGGCTTGAGCCGCCTGCCGTTGCGGGCGGCCGCGTTCGTCGTGCTCACTTGCACGGCCATCCTCGGCATCAGCGGCTGGCGTGAATGGAGCTCGCGGGACGCGTTGTTGCGCGGCACCGAGACGGAAATGGCGAATCTCGCGCGATCGCTGACCCAGCACGCCGAGGACAGCCTCGATCTGCTCGACTCCGGTGTCGTGGGCGTCGTCAGTCGCCTGGAAATGGACGGCACTGATCCCTCCACCATCGCCAAGCTCCGCAACCTCCTCGAAATCCGCAAGAAGGCGATCGAGCGCATACACAGCCTCGCCATCATCGACGACAAGGGCAACTGGCTGACATCCGCCGGCGCCGTCACTTCAACGCTCAGCGACGACGAGTTCTTCAGGCATCACCGGTTCTCGCCGAAGCGCGAGGCGTATGTTGGCCGCCCGATCAGAAGCCTGGTCGACGGCGAGTGGGTGGTCACGCTGTCGCGCCGCTTCAACAAGCTCGATGGCAGCTTTGGCGGCGTCGTGCTTGCGACGATCAGTGCCAACTATCTCTCGCATTTCTACCAGCAGTTCCTGATCGGTCGGAACAGCTCCATCACGCTGGTGCATGGCGATGGCATCATCATCGCGCGCGATCCCAGCAATGAAAAGTTCGTCGGACGCAGCGTGGCCGATGGGCTGCTGTTTCGCGAATCGAAGCTGCAGCCGAGCGGGGCCTATCAGTTCAGGTCGCTGCTGGATGGCGTCGATCGTGTCAGCTTCTACAAGCGCAGCGGCCGCTTTCCGCTTCTCCTGATCGCGACCGTCGATCGCGATGAATTGCTGGCGCCCTGGCGGGCGGCAGCCATTTCGCGCATGCTGTACGTCCTGGCGCTGGTGATGTTGATTGCGATCATCGGTGCGGTGCTGGTCCGGCAGTTGCAACGCGGCCAGCGCATGGCGGCGGCGTTGGTGGAGAAGGAAGCGCATTTCCGCCTGTTGGCCGAAGGCTCCAGCGACATGGTGACCCGGATCGGGCTCGACGAGCGGCTCCGCTATGTCTCGCCCTCGTCTGCCCGCGTGACCGGCTGGCGCGCCAACCAATTGATCGGCACGCCCGCGCTCGCCGGGATCAATCAGGAGGACCTGCCACAGGTTCAGGCCATCGTCGATGCGATGAAGCGCGGCGAGACGGAGGAGGCGCGGGTCACCTATCGAAACGTGCACCGCGAAAAGTCCGAAATCTGGCTCGAATCGACCATGCGCGTCACGCGCAAGGTCACCGGTGCGATCGATGGCGTGGTTGCGATCTCGCGCGACATCACCGAGCAGAAGAACCTGGAAAGCAGGCTCGAGACGCTCGCGATCGAGGATGGTCTCACCGGGCTAGCCAACCGGCGCTGCTTCGACGACCGGCTGAACGAGGAGTGGGCGAGGGCCTATCGCGACCGCTCCAGCGTTGGCCTGTTGATGATCGATGTCGACCACTTCAAGGCCTACAACGACGAATACGGTCATCCGGCCGGCGATGCGTGCCTGCGCACCGTGGCGAAGATCATCGCAGCGGAGGCTCGGCGCGTCAGCGATCTCGCCGCGCGCTATGGCGGCGAAGAGTTTGCCGTGCTGCTGCCGAACATCGATGCGGCCGGCTGCGCCCGGATCGGCGAGCGGATCCGTCAGGCGATCCGGGCCGCGGGCCTCGTTCATATCTCCAATGGATCCGCCGGCTGCGTCACCGCCTCGGTCGGTGGTGCGACCTGCCGACCGTGGCTGGAGCGAACCGGTGGGCCGGGAACGCTCGTCGAGGCGGCCGATCGTGCACTCTATGGCGCCAAGCAGGACGGGCGCGACCGGCTGGTGATGTCGGTCGAGGTCTCCAATCTGCTGCCGCTGGCTTCAGGGCAGTAGTTTGAGGCCCACGCCTCAGTAATGCGGCGGACGCTCGTTGGCGGGGCCGGGCGCATTGGCTTCGGCCTCCAGGAGACGCTCGTTCAGCGCTGCGATCTGCCGCGTCAGCGCATCGATCTGTTTCCACTGCGCCGTGATGGTCTGGTTGAGCTGCTCGATGGTGTCGTCCTGGTAGGCGAGCCGTGCTTCGAGCGTGTCGATGCGTTCGCTGAGGGTCTTGATCTCATTCATCGGCGGAGGCGTCCTTCTGCCGCTCGCGCAAGCCGTGGCCGAGCGCGACGCGCTCGTCGAAAACGAAGCATTCGCCGCGCCAGCGGCTTTGCTCCTCCGGCACATCCTCGAGATATCTGAGAATGCCGCCCTTGAGGTGATAGACCTCGGCAAAGCCGCGCGCGAGCAGATGCGCGCTTGCCTTCTCGCAGCGGATGCCGCCGGTGCAGAACATCGCGATCCTGCGATGCTTTGCCGGATCGAGCTGCTGCGCGGCAAAGTCCTTGAACTCGCCAAAACTCCTGATGCCGGGATCGATGGCACCTTCGAATGTGCCCATCGCCACCTCGAAGGCGTTGCGGGTGTCGAGCACCAGCGTATCGGGCTCGGCGATCAGCGCATTCCACTTGGAGGCATCGACATAGGTGCCGACCTGCTGCGTCGGGTCGGCGGCGGCGTCACCGAGCGTGACGATCTCCTTCTTTAGCCGCACCTTGAGCCGGCCGAACGGCATCGCCTCGCTGGTCGAGAATTTCAGTTCGAGATTGTCGAGCCGTCCGCCGAACATGTCGCCATGTGCGAGCTCATGCGCGAAGGCATCGATCGCCTCCGCAGAGCCGGCGACCGTGCCGTTGATGCCTTCCTGCGCCAGCAGCACGCTGCCCTTGATGCCGAGGCCGGCGCAGAACGCGTGCAGCGGCTCGCGCAGCCCGCGATAATCTGCGAGCGATGCGAACTGATAGAAAGCAGCAACCTTGCAAGCCGTGTTCTCAGGGGTCATGGCGGCTCGTTTAGCAGGCCGAGGCCGCCCAGAAAACCCGCAGCAATGCGCCCCATTCGTGCAGCGGATGGCAGCCATTTCCGTGGTATGCCAGCATTGCCCGGCGGGGTCCGAATGTGTCATGTAGACCCGGATTTTCGAGAGGGCGCTGCGTAGGCGCGCCCCGCGGCAAGAGAGCAGAACAGGCTATGAGAAGCTTCCATTTCCCCGGCAGGTCCACGGTCCACGCCCAGAACGCGATGGTGGCGACCTCGCATCCGCTGGCCGCGCTCGCGGCGGTCGAGGTACTGCGCGAGGGCGGCACGGCGGCGGACGCGGCGGTCGCGGGCAGTTTGCTGCTCGGGGTGATCGAGCCGCAATCGACCGGTATCGGCGGCGACTGTTTTGCACTGATCCAACCGCGCGGCGAGGGCAAGATTACGGCCTATAACGGCTCGGGCCGGGCGCCCAAGGCCGCCAATGTCGAGTGGTATCTGGAACGCAAGATCAACTCCGTGCCGCTGACCTCGGCGCATGCGGTCTCGATCCCCGGCGCGGTCGACGCCTTTGCGACCGTGCTGCGCGACCACGGCAAGTTCGGTTTCGACCGTTTGGCGCAGCCGGCGATCAGGGCGGCCGAGGAGGGCTACGTCGTCGCCCCCCGCATCGCCTTCGACTGGAAGAACCAGTTCGAGAAGCTGAAGAACGGCACCAACACCGAGCGCTATCTGCTGCCGCACGGCAAGCCGGCGGTGACCGGCGACGTCATCCGTCAACCTGAGCTCGGCAAGACGTTGCGCGCGATCGCCAAGGACGGCCGCGACGCCTTCTACAAGGGCGGAATCGCCGAGGACATGGTCGAGACGCTGCGCGGAATCGGCGGTCTGCACACGCTCGACGATTTCGCTGATCATACAACCGAGGTGACCACGCCGATTGGCACGACCTACAAGGACTACGACGTCTGGCAGTGCCCGCCGAACGGGCCCGGCATCACCATGCTGGTGATGCTGAACATCCTGTCCCGGTTCGACCTCAAGAAGTTCGCGCCGCTCAGCGTCGAGCGATTCCATCTCGAGGCGGAAGCCGCGCGCATCGCCTACATGATCCGCGAGATGCATGTCGCCGATCCCGCCCACATGAAGATCGACGTCGCAAAAATCCTCGCGAAGGAATTCGCCGACGAGTACATCGCAAAAATCCGCATGGACGGGCTGCTCGACCTGCCCAACGTCGCGCCGCCGATGAACCCCTCGACCATTTACATCACCGTGGTCGACAAGGATCGCAACGTCTGCTCCTTCATCAATTCGATCGCGCACTCCTTCGGTTCGGCGATCGTGTCGAACAAGACCGGCGTGCTGCTGCAAAATCGCGCGGGCGGCTTCCGCATCCAGCCGGATCACCCCAATTGCATCGCCGGCGGCAAGCGCCCGCTGCATACGATCATTCCAGCGCTGCTCACCAGGGCGGGCCGCGCGATCATGCCGTTCGGCGTGATGGGCGGGCAGTATCAGCCGGTCGGCCAGACGCATGTGCTGACCAACATCCTCGACTATGGCTGCGACGTGCAGGAGGCGATCGATATGCCGCGCGGCCTGCATTACGAGGGCGTCTATCAGCTCGAGGACAGCGTGCCCGCCGCTGTCGTCGAGGGCCTGCAGAAGCTCGGTCACAAGACCACCAGCGTCGTCGGCCCGCTCGGCGGCGGCCAGGCAATCTGGATCGACTGGGACAAGGGTACGCTGACCGGCGGCTCCGATCCGCGCAAGGACGGCTGCGCGCTCGGCTATTGAGTCTCGATGCGCGAGGCGAGGTTCCTCACGCGATCAGGAAAAGTTGACGAAGGAACGGAGCTCATCGCCCCCGGTTAAGGGGCGATGAGCAGCGCAGGCGTGCGCTGCTTTCTTTAGAAAGCGGCGGAGGCCGACATGTCCGACAATTCAGGTTCCGGTTTCGATCGTCGCACCTTCATGGCGGGCACGGCGGCGAGCACGCTCGTTCCGCTGACCGCGCGCGCGGCAACGCAAGGATCGGGAGCTGCTGCCGCGCCGGACCCGACGCTGCCGGTCGATGTGACATTGCGCGTGAATGGCGAGGACAAGCATCTTCGCATCGACGCACGTACCACCGTACTCGACGCGCTGCGCGAGCATCTCGGCCTCACCGGCAGCAAGAAGGGTTGCGACCACGGCCAGTGCGGCGCCTGCACGGTGCTGATCGGCGACCGGCGCGTAGTGTCATGCCTGACATTGGCCCTCGCCGTCGAAGGCCAGAACATCACCACCATCGAAGGCCTCGCAAGCGGCGATCGGCTGCATCCGATGCAGCAGGCTTTTGTCGATAACGATGCCTTCCAGTGCGGCTACTGCACGCCCGGGCAGATCATGTCCGCGGTTGCCTGTGTGAAGGAAGGGCACGCCGGCAGCGACGAGGACATCCGCGAATATATGAGCGGCAACATCTGCCGCTGTGCCGCCTATCCCAACATCGTTGCGGCCGTGAAGCAGGCTGCGCCCGACATCATGAAAGGCTAGCGCATGCGATCCTTTTTCTATTCCAAGGCCGGCGACGCCGCCGCCGCCGTCTCGCTGCTCGCCTCATCTGCTTCCGAGAACAACCCGCTGCCGCAGGCATCCGCGCAGCCGCTCGCCGGCGGTACGACGCTGATCGACCTGATGAAGCTTGACGTGATGCGGCCTGCCACGGTCGTCGACATCAATGCGCTGGCGCGGAGCTGGTCGGCGATCGACCTCGGAGGTGACAATCTGCGGCTAGGCGCGCTTGCAAAGATGTCCGATGTCGCCGCGAACCCTGGGGTCCAGCGCAACTATCCCGTCATCGCCAGTTCGCTGAAGCTGGCCGCCAGCCCGCAATTGCGCAACATGGCGACGCTTGGCGGCAACGTCATGCAGCGCACGCGCTGTAGCTATTTCCGCGACATTTCCTACGAGAATTGCAACAAGCGCAATCCGGGCTCCGGCTGTGCGGCGATGGATGGCTTCAACCGGATGCATGCCGTGCTGGGTACCTCCGACCAATGTATCGCGACCTACCCCGGGGATTTCGCTCAGGCTCTCATCGCACTTGATGCGACGGTCGAAATCACCGGAAAATCCGGGACGCGCAGCCTGCCGTTTGCGCAATTGCACAAGCCGCCCGGCAATTCACCGGAGATCGAGACGAGGTTGCAGGCGGGCGAGCTGATATCGGCTTTCGCGGTTCCCGGGCGCTGGCCGCGCTCAGTGTACCTGAAGGCGCGCGACCGCCAGTCCTACGAGTTCGCGCTGTCGTCGGCTGCGATCGCGCTCGACGTGCAGGACGGCGTGATTCGTGACGCGCGCATCGCGCTCGGCGGCGCCGCCACAGTGCCGTGGCGTGCCCGCGAGGCGGAAGCGCTGATGAAAGGTCAGCGGTTCGACGATGGCCTCGCGCGGCGTGCCGCGGAGGCGGCCTTCACCGACGCCAGGGGCCGGCGGTACAACGCGTTCAAGATCGCGCTCGGCAGGCGTGTGATGGCTCGCGCGCTCCAGCAGGCCGTAACGATGGAGATCTGACCATGACCACTGCTGCTCCCGAGCTGAAGGCCAATATGGGCCAGCCGGTGCCGCGTTACGATGCCGTTGCGAAGGTGACGGGGAAGGCGGCCTACGGCTCCGACATGCCGCTCGCCAACCCGGCCTATGCCTTCCTGGTGACCAGCGCGATCGCCAAGGGTCGCATCGACAGCTTTGAGCTCGATGATGCCAAGCGGGTGCGCGGCGTGGTCGAGATATTCACGCATCAGAATATGCCGAAGCTGAATGAGCCGAAGCTGTTCTCCAACGGCGGCCATGCAGGGACCACGATCCAGCCGATGAAATCGGCCGACATCGCCCATGACGGCCAGATCGTCGCGGTGGTCGTTGCCGAGAGCTACGAAGCGGCGCGCGAGGCCGCCAATCGCGTCAAGGTCAACTACACCGCGCTGATGCCGGCGGCGACGTTCGATTCGCAGGGCACAACGGCGGCCGCCGCGAAGGGCCAGAACGCGATGTTCAAGGAAGACCCGAAGGTCGGCAACTTCGCGACGGCGTTCGACGAGGCCGAGGTCAAGCTCACCGCGTCCTACGAGACGCCGACACAGCATCACAATCCGATGGAGCTGTTCACGACGAGCTGCGTCTGGATGGGCGACAATCTGCTCGTCTATGAACCGAGCCAATATGTCTACGGCCTGAAGAACGGCGTTGCCGAACAGCTCGGCATCGATGCCGACAAGGTCCGCGTGGTCAATCCTTACGTCGGCGGCGGTTTTGGCTCGCGCGGATCGATGACGCCGCGCACCGCGATCATCGCCAGTATCGCGCGCCGGCTGAACCGCCCGGTCAAGCTGGTGCCGACGCGCGACCAGGGCTTTACCATTGCAACTTACCGAGCGGAGACGCGCCATCAAGTCCAGCTCGGCGCGAGCCGGGACGGCAAGCTCGTCGCGCTGCGTCATGAGGGAGCCGAGGTCTCCTCGCGTCCCGACGCCTATTGCGTCGGCGGCACCAAGACGACGACGCGGCTCTATGCCTGCCCTAATGTCGATAGCCTCGTCTCGATCGTGCGCGCCGACCGCAACACGCCTGGATTCATGCGCTCGCCGCCGGAGGTGCCTTATATGTTCGCGCTGGAGAGCGCGATGGACGAACTCGCAGTCAAGCTCGACATGGACCCGATCGAGCTGCGTCGCATCAACGACACCACGACCGAGCCGATCGGGGGCAAGCCCTACACGTCGCGATCGCTTATGGCCTGTTTCGACGAGGCTGCAAAGGCCTTCGGATGGTCGCAGCGCTCGGCCAGGCCGAAATCGATGGCGGATGGTGATTGGCTTGTCGGCTATGGCTGCGCTGCCACCTGCTATCCGACCCAGATGGGACCATCGGCGGCGCGCGTGCGCCTGCAGCGCGACGGCCGCACCCGCGTCGAGCTCGCCGGTCATGAGATCGGCACCGGCGCCTACACGGTGATCGCACAGGCTGCGGCCGAACGGCTCGGCGTGCCCCTGGAGAAGGTTGCCGTCTATATCGGCGACAGCGATTTGCCGCCGGCTCCGGTCGCGGGGGGCTCGAACTCGACCGCCAGCACGTGCTCGGCGGTGATGATGGTGTGCGACAAGGTGCGCCAGCGCCTGTTCCGCGCGCTGATGCCGAACGAAGGCCTCACCGACAGGGCCAAGGAGACCGTCGGCATGGGGCAGACGCAGGCGACGCAAGCTGCGGCTAGCGGTCAGCCGCTCGACCGCGAAAAGGCGTTCGATGCGCTTGGCGTCAGCGTGATCGAGGAGTATGGCGAGTGGAAGCCGGACGGCGCGCCGCCGGATGCCTTCGAGGCCATGCATAGCGGCCACGTTCGGTTGGTCGGCGGGCCCAGCCTGAAGGACGGAATCGCCTACGCTTTCGGTGCGGAATTCGTCGAGGTCAGGATCAATCGCTTCACCCATGAGATCCGCACGCCGCGCCTGGTCGGCGCCTTTGCCGCCGGCCGCATCATGAATCCGCGCACGGCGCGCAGCCAGCTCATGGGCGGACTGATCTGGGGCATGTCCTCGGCGCTGCTGGAGGCCACCGAGATCGACGAGCGCACCGCGCGTTACGTCAACGACAATTTCGCCGACTATCTCGTGCCGGTGAACGCGGATGTGCCTGATGTCGAGGTCATCTTGCTGTCCGAAGAGGATGACCGCATCAATCCTGCCGGTGTGAAGGGGCTCGGCGAGCTCGCCAATGTCGGCACCAATGCTGCGATCTGCAATGCGCTCTATCACGCGACCGGCCAGCGCATCCGCAAGCTGCCGGTGCGGCTTGAAAACATCGAGGCCTGATAAGGGCTGGTCACGCCCGGTGTGTTGCGCTAGACACCTCCCGCTCCAAACGGAAGGTGTCTTATGCAGCGTGCCCAGCGTGCACTCCTCACCCTCATGTCGGCGCTCGCGATTACCTTAATCGGCGTAGCGTCGGCATTCGTCTCCACCCCGGCATCGGCCCAGACCGCAGGAAAAACCATGACCACAGCTTCAGGCCTCGAGATCATCGACAGCGTCGTCGGCACTGGCGCCTCCCCAAAGTCCGGCCAGATCTGCGTGATGCACTACACCGGCTGGCTCTATGAGAACGGCAAGAAGGGCAAGAAATTCGACTCGTCCGTCGACCGCAACGAGCCGTTCGAGTTTCCGATCGGCAAGGGCCGCGTGATCGCCGGCTGGGACGAGGGCGTTGCCACCATGAAGGTCGGCGGCAAGCGAACGCTGATCATCCCGCCGCAGCTCGGCTACGGCGCGCGCGGCGCCGGCGGCGTGATCCCGCCGAATGCGACCCTGATGTTCGACGTGGAATTGCTCGGGGTGAAGTGACGGCAGTACCAGCGCAAAACAATCGGGGTGAAGTGACGGCAGTACCAGCGCAAAACAAAAAGACCGGCCTTGCGGCCGGTCTTTTTCGTTTTGATCCCGCGCGTCTCACTCAGTTGTGCGCTTGGCGTTCGCCGCGGCGCGATCGATCGCTTCCTTCGCGGCGTCCTTGGCGTCGCCCATGGCCTGCTGGCCCTTGCCCTTGATCTCCTGCACGGTGCCTTCGCCCTTCATGCGATCGGAACCCGTGGCTTCGCCAATGCCCTGCTTGGCCTTGCCGATCGCCTCATTGGTGGTGCCTTTGATCTTGTCGCTCGTGCTACCCATGAAAATCTCCCTATCTTGATTGAAAGGACAACGTGGGGCGCCTAAGAGCGTTCCGATTTTGGTATGGCTTGATGCCGCGGCTTTGGCTAGCTTGCGGCGCACGGAACCAATAGAAAGCAGCCACATGAGCGGCCATGACCACACGCACTCCCATCATCACGATCATGACGATCGCTGGAAACATGACGGCGTGCGGGTGATCCCCGGCAACCAGCTCGATCCCAATGTTCCCTCGACGCCCGGCATGGACCGCAAGGCCGCGATCAATTTCGCGCGCGTCGGCGCGCAGAAATTGTGGGCGGGCACGGTCAGCATCAAGCCGGACGCGAAGACCGGCGCGCATCATCATGGCCATCTCGAGAGCATCATCTATGTGGTGAAGGGCAAGGCCCGCATGCGCTGGGGCGATCATCTCCAGTTCACGGCAGAGGCCGGCCCCGGCGATTTCATCTACGTGCCGCCTTACGTGCCGCACCAGGAGATCAACGCGAGCCCCGACGAGGTTCTGGAATGCGTGCTGGTGCGCAGCGACGGTGAGGCGGTCGCGATCAATCTCGACATCGAGCCGGTCGAGAAGCCGGAAACCGTGTTGTGGATCGACCCCGTCCACCGCGATCCGAACGAGACGAAGTGACCGGTCTGAGTTAGGCGCCGCGCTCGCAATAGCGAGCTTTCGGCAGGTTCGTCCCACATTCTCGATGTCGTCGCCCGCCTTGTGCGCAATTGCGCACTGGGGCGGGCGATTCAGTATTCCAGAGACCGCGCGAGGATACGGAGAAGCCGCGGCGTACTGGATTCCCCGCCTTCGCGGGGAATGACAGAGGAGAAGGAAGCATCGCTCCAACACCTCGCGTTCGCAATGACGGAGAACGCGGCTGACGCTTTCGTCCATGTCTGCTAGGCTTCGCCGGAGCCTGCATCAGACAAGGCGAGAGAGGTCACCATGGTGAAGCCCGATCATTCACTGCCGCGGCGGAGTCTGATCAAAGGAGCCGGTGTGCTCGGGGCAACGCTGGCTGGCGCACTGCCGCAGGCCCGCGCCGCCGATCAACTCGCCGACATCTGGTCCAGCGAATACAGGGCGAAAAAAGGCGACGTGCCCCTTTGGATGTACCGCAAGCGGCTCGGCGCGCCGAAGGCGGGCGAGGCGGCGCGGCCGGTCGTGGTGTTCGTGCACGGCTCCTCCGTCACCTCGCGGGTGTTCGATCTCAGCGTGCCAGGCAAGGGCGAATACTCGACCATGAACGAGTTCGCCCGCTACGGCTTCGACTGCTGGACGCTGGATCACGAGAACTACGGCAAGTCGGGGCGCACCTCCGGCAATTCCGACATCGCAAGTGGCGTTGAGGATCTGAAGGCCGCGGTCGAGGTGATCACGCGCGAAACCGGGCAGAGGAAATTCCATTTCGTGGGGGAGTCCTCGGGTGCGTTGCGTGCCGGCGCTTACGCCATGGTCGCGCCGGAACACATCGACCGGCTGGTGTTCGCCGCCTTCACTTACAAGGGCGAGGGCTCGCCGACGCTGGCCAAGCGCGCCGAGCAGGTCGACTATTACCGTACCCACAACATGCGGAAGCGCGACCGCGAAATGATCCGCTCGATCGCGACCCGCGACAAACCAGGGACCAGCGATCCCGCCGTCATGGACGCGCTCGCCGAGGTCGAGCTTCAGTTCGGCGATCAGATCCCGACCGGCACCTACCTCGACATGACGGCCAACCTGCCGGTGGTTGACCCGGAGAAGGTGCTCGCGCCGGTGCTCCTGCTGCGCGGAGAGTTCGACGGCATCGCGACCGTCGCCGATCTCGAGGCCTTCTACAACAAGCTGCCGAACGGCGACCGGCAGTTCGTCATCCTGCCGGGAACCGCGCATTCGGTGGTGCTGGCGATCAATCGGGCGCTGTTCTGGCACGCCACGCGGGCGTTTTTGACGATGCCGACGCCGATCGCGACCTGACAAAAATGCACGCGGCCTGTCGGATTGCCGGCCGCGCCATCGTCCTCGGATCGGGACTCGCCCCGAAAGAGGAGTTTTTGTCCATGTCCAAGGTTACACCCTGCCTGTGGTTCAACGGCGACGCCGAGGAAGCCGCAAATTTCTACGTTTCCCTGATGCCGGATTCGAAGGTCCTGAAGGTCCAGCGCAACGCCTCCGACAATCCGTCCGGCAAGGAAGGCTCAGTGCTCGTCGTCGAGTTCACATTAGGCGGACAGCGCCTCGTTGCGTTGAACGGCGGAATGAAGATGGAGTACACCCACGCCCTTTCGCTGCAGATCGATTGTGAGGATCAGGCGCAAGTCGACAGCATCTGGGAGGCCTTCCTCGCTCATGGCGGCAGGGAAGAGCAGTGCGGCTGGCTCAGGGATCGCTGGGGCGTGGCTTGGCAGGTGGTGCCGAAAGCGATGTTCCAGTTTCTCTCGAGTTCGGACAGGGCCGCCGCAAAGCGCGCCATGCAGGCCATGATGAAAATGGTCAAGCTCGATGTCGAAGCGCTGCGCCAGGCCTATGAGGGCAAGTCGGCGGCGTGACGGCGCGTTCGCGCCACATCCTGCCTGTCATCGCCCGACTTGATCGGGCGATCCAGTATGCCGCGGCGGTCGTGATGAAACTCGCTATCTCTGGAATACTGGATGCCCCGGTCGAGCCGGGGCATGACAACGGAGTTGGTAGCGCGCGACTACGCCGACAACGTCAAGCATCTCAATAATTGATCCGCAAGCCCAAGCCGCCGTGGATGGTGTTGCCGACGGGCTGCGGACCGAGCGTGCCGTTGGCGAAGAGGTCGACGATCCACCCTTGCGCAAAGCGGAAGCCGAGGCGGCCGCCATATTCGAACCAGCCTTGATTGCCCATGGTCGGCACCACCGTGCCGTTGCCGGTGACGGTGGCGACGATGCCGGAATGGGCGCCGAACGACTGCACCCAGCCGCCGTTGACGTTGGCCTCCACCGTGCTGCCGAACAGATGTGTCCACTGCCCGCCGAGCTTGACGAGACTGGTGCGGTCGGTACCGCCAGCGATCGTCGCATCGAACGGATTGAGCGCGACGGTCTGATCGCTGTAGCCGGACACCCGCTGCCACAACTGCCAGAACTCGACGGAGGCCGCGACCTCGTCGCGCGGCGACACCCGGGTGATCCAGCCGGCCCGGCCGTAGACGGCATAGTTCGAGCTGTCGGTCGAGCCAGTCACGGTGACTGCGCCGAGGCTCGTCTGATAGTTGCGGGTGTAGCGCACCTTCTCCCAGGGCGTGAGCACCGTGCCGATGTCGAAGAACGGGCGTGACGAGCCCCAGTCGGTGAAATCGTAGCGCAGCGCAAAGGCGCCGATCGGCGCGCTGGTGACGTGGTAGCCGCCCTCATTGTATTGCGTGTAGGCGAGGCCTGCGAGCAGCGACAGGTTGCTGGTGAGCTCCTTGCGGCCGTGGACGCCGGCGGAGAACGACCCGGCCGAGCCGAACGCGCTGATGCAGTCGCTGCAATTGACCTGCTCGTTGACGCCGAGCAGCACCGAGCCGAGCACCCGGTTGGTGATCATCTGGTTGAAGCGCTGATTGGCGAGGTCGCCGATCGAGCCGGCGCTGGAGTCGGCTCCGGTCGGCCCAGTGCCCGGACTGTTCGTCGTCGGTACTGGCGACGGCGATGGCGATGGACTGGGGGAGGGCGTGGGTGTCGGCGTCGACGTGGGTGTCGATGTGGGCGTCGGGGTCGGTGTCGATGTCGGCGAGCAGACGTTATCGGAGTTGCAGGTTTGCGCTGCCGCAGCCGGTTGCAACTGCGTTGTGAGGAGTGCAAACGACGTGGCCGCAGTCAGTGCAGCCGAAAAGATGGCATTGCGGATCGTGAGCTTCGCCATCGTCACCGTCCGCACAGCATGCCGTCGTCATGGACGGCGGGCGTGATGGTCGGCGCAGCGTCGGCGTATTGGTTGACCGAGCACAGGCCGGCAGCAGCCGTGCAGGTCGCCGCAAAGGTCCAGGGCGGCGAGTTGGTCTTGGTGATCGTGGAGCGGCCGCCCGTCGAGGTGATGATCGCGGTGTCGCCGGGCTGGGTGAGTTGAACACACTGGAAGCCCAGCGTGCAGACGCTGGCCGCGCCCTCCTGCAAGACGACCACGGAGCGGCCGCGTTGCGAGAGGATGTCCAGCGTGGTGCCGCGCACGCCGATGGTCGCGAGCGGCGTCGTGATCTTGTAGGCGGCCTTTTCAGAATGTCCGGTGACGAAACGGAATGCGCCGGTGGTCATGCGGATCGCGACGTCGCGATAGCTGTGCTCGTCGTTGAAGACCGTGCGGTCGAGCTTGAGCGTGGCGCTCGGCCCCAACGACAGATTGGTGCTGTCGGCCATGACGAAGCGCGCCGCGCTGTCGGCGCCGGTGCGCACGGTCTCGTCGCGCAGCATGCCGTCGCCGACGTTGATCTGTGTCGCTGTCGCCGCGACGCGAACCACTTCGTTCTGGATCACCACGGCTTCGCCGACGCGCGTCTGAGCTTGTGCGGCGACGTGTATCGGCGCGTCTGCGGCGGACGCCGCGTAAGGGAGAGCCGAGAACAATGCCGGAAGAAGTATACGAATTCGCAAATTCATATCATGGCCGATCGATGTGTCCTGTATCGTACCGGATCGCGCTCGCTTGCGATGTGGTATAATTATCACAAGTAGCGCAGCACGAGCGTCACGGTTAGTGACAGCTGCGACAGAATGCGTTCAATGCGCTGAGCAAAGATATTTTTCTTCGCGGTGAAGCAGATTTGCCACGCAAAACATCCCCACAACGACAGCGCGAAGTGACTGTTGCGTCGCCTATGTCGCGTAGCGCAGTGATCGCTGTCGTTATTTTCCTGGTTGCGCATCTTGCGCTTCTGATCGGCGTCTCCACGCCGGACAAGTTCGTGTTCGACGAGGTGCACTACGTGCCCGCTGCGCGGCAGATGCTCGAGCCGGTCATGCCGAAACCCGTGCTCAATCCGATGCATCCGCCGCTGGCAAAGGAGCTGATAACGTTGTCGATCGCGATCTTCGGCGGCAATTCACTGGGCTGGCGCTATCCGGCAACGCTGTTCGGCGCACTCGCGGTCGTCGCAGTCTATCTTTGCGGCCTGGCGCTGTTCTCGGCCGAAGGCCCCGCGATCGCGGCGGCGCTGATCGCCTTCTTCAACCAGATGCTGTTCGTGCAGTCGCGCATCGCGATGCTCGACATCTTTGCGCTTGCCTTCGGCCTGCTGGCGTCGGCGGCCTTCATGCATGGCTTTCGGAGAGAGCGGCCGCACCGGCTGTTTGCGCTGGCCGGCGGATTGTTCGGTCTTGCCGCCGCCTGCAAATGGAGCGGCCTGTTTCCGCTCGCGGCCTGCATCGTCATCGTCGCGGCGATCCGTTTGATGCAGAGCTGGCACACGCTGTTTGCCGACGCGAAGCCGACCGACTGGTATCGCCCCGACCTCTGGCCCGATTTCAGGGCGCAGCACTTTGCACTTTGCTTCGTCACGTTGCCGGTGGTGTTCTATCTTGTGGCCTTCTTGCCGCTGTATGGACTATCGCCATCCGATCTGATCGAGGCCCAGCGGCGCATCTTCGCCGACAACACCACGACCGCGATTGCCGGCCATACCTATATGAGCTCGTGGCCGTCCTGGCCGTTTCTCGTACGCCCGGTGTGGTTTCTGTTCGACAAGGTCGGCGACGACCGGATTTCCGCGGTCGTCTTCCTCGGCAATCCCTTGGTGCTGTGGCCGGCACTGCTCGCGCTGGCGGTCGTTTTGCGCGACTTCATCGTCACGCGCCGCTGGGATGCGTTCCTCATCTCGGCATTCTATTTCGGCCCGTATCTCGCCTGGGCACTGCTGCCGCGCACGCTCGGCTTCATCTACTACTATTTGCCGGCCGCAACCGCGTCCTCGCTCGCACTGGTCTACGTGCTGCGACGCGGCAAGATTCCGCCTTGGGTGCTGTGGGCCTATGTCGCGATCGCAGCCATCGGCTTCGCCGTCATGCTGCCGATCTCCGCGGCGTTCGTCGGCACCTCGATGCAGACCTTCAACCGGCTGATGCTTTTCCAGAACTGGATATGAAACCCGCCAGCCGCGGGCGCGGCGGGCGGGTTTTCGAACTGGATGCCGCCATCACTTCGAGGCGGTCGTCTTGGTTTCCATGTTCACGACCTGGACGCGACGGTTGATCGGGTCGGCGCCGTTCGCGGTGTCCTTCAGCTTGGTCTTGCCATAGCCGACGGTGACCAGATCGCTGCCGTTGAGGCCGTAGTTCTGCACCAGATACTTCTTGATGGTGTCGGCGCGCCGCTCGGACAGATCCTGGTTGAAGGGATCGCTGCCGATCGCGTCGGTGTGGCCGGCGACCACGAAGGTCGAGCCCTTCAACGCCGGATCGGAAAGTGCCTTGCCGAGCGCCTGCACCGAGGCCACCGAAGTCTTGGCGATGTTGGCCGAGTTGTAGTCGAACTGGATCTCCAGATCGATCTTCGGCTTGCTGGCCGCGAGCTCAGCGATCTGATCGCGCTCGTCCATCGAGAGTGAACGGGTCTGACGGTTGCGCACGGTATTCAGGAAGCTCGCCTCCTTGGCCCGATCCGCGGTCTCGGTCTGCGGACCGGTGGACAGGCCGCGGGTCAGGGGCTTCGACTTCAGCGCATTCAGGATCTCGTTGGCGGTGATGTTGTTGTCGCCGGCGAGTGCCAGGCCTGCCGTCAGCGACAGCGCGGCCGAAAGGGTAATCGCCTTTAATCCGAAAAGCTTGTTGAAATGGGTCATTGTCTGAAATCCTCGCTGTGACGCCTGATAGCGATTTGATGCTGCGAGCCTAGGTCCGGTTCAAACACCCTGATGTGATGCGTATCACATTCAGAAATGGACTGATCTCGATCCTCATTCTAGCGCCGGAGCCGGCCAGCATCCAATCGCATGTTGGTTGGTGGCGGCGACCTACACCGACTAGAGAGGGACTCTTCGTTGGTCGGGAAGCACGCCTGTCTCTTTCGAGCTTCGAAAAAGCGCGGCTGATCGGCCGTTGACTATTTTGGATCGTTTGCGGCGCCAGGCATCGGGCTCGCTGGACTCCTCGCGCCGGCGGGTCCATTCTTTCTGCTATTGCTCGTCCTTTCTGCCATTGCTCGTCACCCGCCGTTATTGCCGCTGTGTCAGCAGCCCGAAAAGTAGACGTCGCAGCGTCGTCCAGCTCGGTTCGAGCAGCAGAAATCCCCGAGTGATCCAGATCACAGTGGTTGGCCGTGGACTGGATCAGATTGCTGTTATCGGATCGGCTCAAGTCGATCCGAGGGCAGCGAGGAAGTTTGGATCAGGGGAGAATGATCATGCGCTTCTTGTTCGCAGCAATTTCAATCGCAGCATTTCTCGTCAGCGGCAACGCAGCCTTCGCCGACAAGCGCGTCGCCTTCGTGGTCGGCAACGCCGCCTACAAGAACGTCCCGCAACTCCCCAACCCGGCGATCGATTCCAAGGCGATGGCCAGGGTGCTGCGCAATGTCGGCTTCGATGTCGTCGAGGGCTCCAACCTCACCCGCGACGCCATGACGGCAAAGCTCCTGGAGTTCGGCAAGAAGAGTGAAGGCGCCGACGTGGCCGTGTTCTTCTATGCCGGCCACGGTATCGCAGTGAACGGCGTCAATTACCTGTTACCGATCGACGCCGACCTGAAATCCGAGATGGACGTCAAGCTGGGCGCGGCGATCAATGTCGACGTCACGCTCGAGCAGACCATGTCGGATGCCAAGGTGAAGCTCGTGTTCCTGGATGCCTGCCGTGACAACCCGTTTGCGGCAAAGATTCGTTCGGCCAAGGCGACGCGCTCGGTCAACGTGCAGACCGGCCTTGCCGAGATGAAATCGGGCGAGGGTACGCTGATCGCGTTTGCCACCGGCCCTGGCCAGACCGCTCTCGATGGCGAAGCCGGCACCAACAGTCCGTTTACCCGCGCGCTCGTGGCCAACATTGCCCAGCCCGGCCTCGAGATCCAGCAGGCGATGACCAAGGTCCGTGCCCAGGTCAGCGACGAGACCAACAAGGGGCAATTGCCCTGGGGGCACACCAACCTCACCGGCAACGTCTATCTCAATCCGGTGGGTGTGCCGGCTGTCGCGGAGGGCGATGGCCCGAGCGCATCGGCATCTGCTTCGACCAAGCAGGGCTCCGACGTCGAGCTCGAGTTCTGGCGCTCGATCAAGGATTCCAACAAGGTGGAAGAGCTCAACGCCTATCTCACCAACTATCCGAACGGCACGTTCAAAGCGATTGCCCTGGCTCGCATTGCGGCGTTGCAGGACGGTCCTTCGAACACCACGCGCAACCTGACGGCCGGGGTCGATCCCGCCACCTTTACCGAGGAAGCCAGCCAAGTCACCGAAGACCAGATCGGTCTCGACAAAAATCAGCGCCGCGACGTGCAGCGCCGCCTCACCGGGCTCGGTTTTGACGTCAAGGCGACCGGGAAGTTCGACGAAGAGACCCGCTCTGTGATCAAGCGCTGGCAGGCGGCGCGTGGCTATCCCGCCACCGGCTACCTCAACAAGTTGCAGCACAAGGCCCTGCAGTCGGAGATTATCTCGACCCGCTCTGCCTCCTCCGAGTCGGCGGACGAGGAGCCGGCGCGCCGGCGCTCCTCCGGTGGCGGTGGTCGACGCTATTATAGTAGTGGTGGCGGCGGCGGCGGGGGAGGCCCGATGGGCGGCCCCGGCGGCCTCTTCGGCGGCATGATGGGCGGATTGTTCGGCCGCCGCTGACAGGCAAACAGGCGAAGCAAAGGCGGCCCGATCCGGGCCGCTTCTTCGTTTTGGCAACCTTGCTCGACGATGGTCGCAAAGCGGTCGTCGCGCGGCCCGGCTGCGAACAAGAAATCGGCCAGATGGGCGCTTAGCAAACTCCCTCACCCCAGAACAAACGCTGGCCACGCGAAGGGAGCCGGTTCCGAACAGTGCCAAGGCCGAGTGAGTATCAGTTCTATCGTGGCGGCCCGCCGGATCGGACGACTTCGCAGAGTTCAATGCCCATCTACATTGGCGCGGCGATGATCGCCGTCGCGATCCTGCTATCGACACTGGTCACAGGTCTCACCAATCGCTATGTCGGCTTGGAAGGCGTGACCGAGGACAATATGTGGCTGGTCGACCGCCTGACCGGCAGCGTGTATCGCTGCCAGGCGACCGACCGCGGCATGGCCGCCTGCGAGCCTGATATCGCGACCGGCAGCGTCGGCGACCGCGCCAAGGGATCGAAGCGCGGCCCTTGAGCCGGGCGCACCGGCGTTCGTGCCGGGTCCGGCCGCGCTGTCAGCAGGTGGCAGTGCGGCTTTTTCTTTGCCGTTGTTTCTTTGCCTCCTTGCGAATCCCGCTACATTGCGCTCGCAATGCCCCGCACACCCAAACCACTCCCGCTTCAGACGTCACAGGCGCGGCAGATCTGGCTGCACGCGCAGCGGCTCGACACCCGCGAGCCTTTCGGCGTGGGCGCACAAGCGGTCGCCGATGCCATCGCCCATCTGGGCTATGTGCAGATTGACACCATCAACGTCATCGAGCGCTGCCATCACCACATTCTCTACAGCCGTATCCCATCCTATCGCCGGGCCGATCTGCGCCACGCCCAGAGCGTCGACAGGAGCGTGTTCGAATACTGGACGCATGCGCTGTCTTATGTGCCGACGAGCGACTTCCGCTTCTTCCTGCCAGCAATGCGCGAGCACCGGCGCGACGGACACAAATGGTATGCGTCGGTGACACCGGCCGACATGCGCAAGGTGATGCGGCTGGTGCGAGCCGGCCCGCTGACGATCCGCGACATCGAGGACGACGTCCTCACCGAGAAGGAGCATCTGTGGCAGAGCCGCAAGCCCTCGAAGCGGGCGCTGCAACTCGCCTTCTACACCGGCGTCGTCACGATCAGCGAACGCCAGGGCATGCTCAAGACCTATGAGCTGATGACGCGTCATTTCGGTTGGGACAAGCTCCCGAAGCCGGCCTCCGCGAAGGACAGTATGAACTACCTGCTCGACCGCGCGCTGCGGTCGCAAGGGCTCGTGAGCCTCGATTCGATCTGCCATCTCGACGCGCCCAGCAAGAGGGCGGTGGCGCGCCTGATCGCATCACGGGTCCGACGCGGCGATCTCGTGCCGCTCGCCTTGGAAGGTGCGGGCAAGCAGGAGCATTGGGCAGCGCCGTCAGCGCTGGAGCCCGGCAAGGGCGCGCCGCCGGATCTCGTGCACATCCTCTCGCCGTTCGATCCCCTGATCATCCAGCGCAAGCGCACCAACCTCATCTTCGGCTACAATCACCTCTTTGAAGCCTATGTGCCGAAGGCCAAGCGCAAGCTCGGCTATTTCGCGCTACCCGTGCTCGTCGGCGACGAGATCGTCGCGGCGCTCGATTTGAAGGCCGACCGGCAGAGCAGGAAACTCCTGATGCAGAAATGGACCTGGGTCGGCAACGGCAAGAAGACAGCCGGCCGCAAGGAGCTCAAGCACAGGATCGAGGACGAGCTCGATCGTTTCGCGCGCTTTCAGTTGGTGGAGCAGGATGCGGGTTCGTAGTCGGGTAGGGTGGGTTAGTGAAGCTAACCCACCACTTCAGCTTCCGCGTGGACGAACCGCGGTGGGTCACGCCTTTGGCTAACCCATCCTACGCAGCGCAACGAGGCGGTCGATCCAGGCGCCAAACACAATACCGATCGCGTAGGCGACGATATTCCACAGCGAAAAGATACGCCCCAGGAGCAGCGCGCCGGCGGTCGTGAGGCGGAACGCATCGAGCCAGGGCGTATGCACCAGCCGGGACAGTTCGACGACGATCGCAATCGCTGCCGCAATGACCGCAACTCGCGTCCGCGTCAAGCGCGGCAGCACGGCTGCGACCAGGAAAAACACCATGGTCGCCCAGAGCAGCGAGCCGCCATATTTCACGATGAAGGCCGGCAGCCCAAGCGGAAAACCGTACCAGCGCAGGGAGAGGCCGCATGCGATCACGATGAGGGCGAGGGCGGCGCGGGTCAGCGGCACCCGCAACGGCGCAACAGGGTTGGTCGATTGCGTACCATGCATTGCTCGCTCCATTGACTCTTTCGCCGCGATGCTCAAAACCGCCCTCAGGCTGAGAAAAGAAACAAACTAGGGGGGACGCCATGAGCCAGACCACCACCATTACCGGTTCCGCAAACACCGCCAAGAACCCTAACAAGAGCGCGATTGAGACCTCGACCATCCGCGCCATCTCCTGGCGCCTGATTCCATTCCTGGTGCTGGCTTACTTCTTTTCCTACCTCGATCGCGTGAATCTCGGCTTCGCCGCGCTGACCATGAATGCGGAATTGAAGTTCACGCCGCTGATCTTCTCCTGGGGCGCCGGCATCTTCTTCATCGGCTATTTCATCTTCGAGGTGCCGAGCAACCTGGCGCTGGAGAGGTTCGGCGCGAGCCGCTGGATCGCCCGCATCATGGTGACCTGGGGCATCATTTCGGCGCTGATGGCGACGGTCAACGGCGTCACCAGCTTCTACGTCCTGCGCTTCCTGCTCGGTGTCGCCGAAGCTGGCTTCTTCCCCGGCATCATCCTCTATCTCACCTATTGGTACCCAGCCGAATATCGCGCGCGCTTCCTCGCGGCCTTTGCCATCGCGGTGCCGGTGTCGACCGTGATCGGCGCGCCGATCTCGGGCCTGCTGCTCGGGCTTGACGGTGTGCTGGGCTTGCAGGGCTGGCAGTGGCTCTTCATCATCGAGGGCGTGCCGTCGGTGCTGCTCGGCATCGTCACCTGGTTCTATCTCACGGACAAACCGGAGAAGGCGGACTGGCTGTCGGCCGAGCAGAAGGCGTGGCTCAAGGCCAGGCTTGATTCGGAAGTGGCGGCCAAGCAGGCTGTGAAACACCTCTCGCTCGGCGAAGCCTTGTCCTCACCGAAGGTGATTGCACTCAGCCTGATCTACTTCGGCTTCGTTGGTGCGCTCTACGGCATGCAGTTCTGGCTGCCGCAGATCGTGAAGGCCTTTGGCCTCACCAATGCGCAGACCGGCTTCGTCACCGCGATCCCGTATTTGTTCGGCACTATCGCGATGATCCTGTGGGCGCGGCATTCCGACGCCACGCGCGAGCGCGTGATGCATGTCGGCGCGCCGCTGCTGCTCACCGCCGTCGCACTCGGCGTCTCCTCCTATCTCACCGATCCCACCCTGACGATGGTGGCGCTGACGGTGGCCGCGATCGGCGAATTCTGCTGCTTCGGCGTGTTCTGGACCCTGCCGACCGCCTGGCTCTCCGGCATGGCGGCCGCCGGCGCGATCGCTCTGATCAACTCGATTGGTAACCTCGCCGGCTTCGCCGGGCCCTATCTGATCGGCTGGGTCAAGGAAGCGACGGGCCAGACCTCGACCGGCCTCCTGGTCCTGGCGATCCTGCCTCTGATCGCCGGCATCCTGGTGTTTGTCGGCGGCCACGAGAGCGAGCACGAGTTTGCCGAAGGGGGGCGGTGAGGGGCCGCTTATCAAGTCATTCCGGGGTTCGCGCTCGCGCGCCCCGGAATGACTCCCGACGTGACGTAGCTTCTCGCGCGCCGCTTACGCGACCAGACTTCACACCAAAGCTAACCCTTTGACCGATTTTACCTCCTTACCATCCCTTAACGATCACGCTTTCCTGATGACTGACGATTATTGACTTTTATCAGTGATTAGTCGACATTTCTCCGGAACACAGCCGCAGGAGTGTCCAATGTTCGTCCGGTCGATTTTGTCGAGCTATTCCAGGCTCTTGGCAGGTGCTTCGCTGGCACTCATGGCCGTGGCACTGGCCGGATGCAATGACACCGTGGCGCAAAAAGCCGAGCCGCCGCGGCCGGTGCTGGTCGCCAACGCCCATTACGAGGCCGACACGCCGGAGCGCAGCTTCGTCGGCACCGTCAGGCCCCGGATCGAGAGCGACCTCGGTTTCCGCGTCGCCGGGAAGGTCGCCAAGCGCCTGGTCGAGGTCGGGCAGACGGTCGAAGAGGGCCAGCCACTCGCGACACTGGATGAAGTTGATCTGAAGCTCCAGGCGGAGCAAGCCGTGGCCGAGCAGACCGCTGCGACCGGTGTGCTCGCTCAGGCCGCCGCCGCCGAGCAGCGCGCCAAGGATCTGAAGGCCAAGGGCTGGACCACCGACGCGCAGATGGATTCAAGCCGCGCCGCCGCCGACGAGGCCCGCGCGCGATTGAATCGCGCCGAGCGCTCGGTCGAACTGACCAAAAATTCCCTTTCCTACGCGACGCTCAATGCCGACGCCCGCGGCGTCGTCACCGCAACGCTGATCGAGCCCGGCCAGGTGGTCGCCGCGGGCCAGGCTTCGATCCGTGTCGCCCGCTTTGCCGAGAAGGAAGCGGTCGTCGCGATCCCCGAGACGCTGGTCGGGCGCGCCAAGTCGGGCGTCGCCAGCGTCACTCTTTGGTCGGAGCCGAACAAGAAGTACGTCGCCAAGCTGCGCGAGATCGCGCCTGCTGCCGATCCCGCCACGCGGACCTACCTTGCTAAATTCTCGCTGCCGGAAGCTGACGACAAGGTCGCGCTCGGCATGACGGCGACACTGACGCTGTCGGATGCCGCGACCGAGCGCGTTGCGCGGCTGCCGCTGTCGGCGCTGTTCAACGAAGGCGGCAAGCCGTCCTTCTACGTCGTCGACGACAACGGCGCGGTGACGCTGAAGCCCGTCGTGGTCAAATCCTACGAGAGCAACGACGTCGTCATCGCCAGTGGCGTGGAAGAGGGCGCGAAGATCGTCGCGCTCGGCGTGCAAAAGCTAGATCCGAACCAGAAAGTCCGGATCGTGTCCTCGCTTTCTTTCTGACGACGGAACGAGCATGACCCCGGTTTTAAGGGGCATGCTCAAACAATAGAGAGTTCCGTCATTGCGAGGTGAGTTTCGGCCGTCGCGCGAATGCGACGGAAGAAGCGGCGAAGTGATCCAGAACCTGCCCAGCCCCCTGGATCGCTTCGCTACCTCGCAATGGCGGGTTTCAACAGGTGGTTGGAAATAGGTCACCTCTGGAGAGTGCGATGAAGCGCTTCAACCTTTCGGCCTGGGCCGTCAGCCATCCGACGCTGGTCCTGTTCCTGATGATCGTGCTCGGCGTCGCCGGCTTCTTCTCCTATCAGAAGCTCGGGCGCGCCGAGGATCCGTTCTTCACGGTGAAGGTAGTCAACGTCTCGGTCATGTGGCCGGGCGCGACCGCGCAGGAGATGCAGACCCAGGTCGCCGATCCCATCGAGAAGAAGCTTCAGGAGCTGCCCTATTTCGAGAAGGTGCAGACCTACTCGAAGCCAGCTTTCACCGCGATGCAGGTGACCTTCCGCGACAACACGCCGCCGAAGGACGTGCCGTATCTTTTCTATCTCTTGCGCAAGAAGCTCGTCGACGTTCAGGGCCAGTTGCCGTCGGGCATTCTCGGACCCGTCGTCAACGATGAGTTCTCCGACGTCGATTCCATTCTCTACATGATGACCGGCGACGGCGCCGATTATGCGCAGCTGAAGAAGACCGCTGAGGGTTTCCGTCAGCGCCTCCTTAAAGTTCCCGGCGTGACCAAGGTCGACGTCTACGGCACGCAGGACGAGCGCATCTATGTCGAGTTCTCGCACGCCAAGCTCGCAACCCTTGGCATCACGCCGCAGGCACTGTTCGATTCGCTTGCCAAGCAGAACAACGTGACCCCAGCCGGCACGGTCGAAACGTCGTCACAGCGCGTGCCGCTGCGCGTCACCGGTGCGCTCGATGGTGCCAAGGCTGTTGCCGAAACGCCGGTCGAGAGCAACGGCCGCGTGTTCCGCCTCGGCGACATCGCGACCGTCACGCATGGCTATGTCGATCCACCCAGCTTCGTCGTGCGCCAGGAAGGCAAGCCCGCGATCGGTATCGGCGTCGTCACCGCCAAGGGCGCCAACATCCTCGAGCTCGGCAAGGACGTCGAGAAGGCGACCAGCGAGTTCATGAAGGCGGTGCCGCAGGGCATCGACGTCGAGCTGATCGCCGACCAGCCCAACGTGGTCGAGCACGCGGTCGGCGAGTTCGTGCATTCCTTCGTCGAGGCGCTCGCGATCGTCTTGTTCGTCTCTTTCGTCGCGCTCGGCTGGCGCACCGGCATCGTGGTCGCGCTGTCGGTGCCGCTGGTGCTCGGCATCGTCTTCATCGTGATGAATTCGATGTCGCTCGACCTGCACCGCATCTCGCTCGGCGCGCTGATCATCGCGCTCGGCCTTTTGGTCGACGACGCCATCATCGCGGTCGAGATGATGGTGGTGAAGATGGAACAGGGCTGGGACCGCATCCGCGCCGCGTCCTTTGCCTGGGAATCGACTGCGTTTCCGATGCTCACGGGAACGCTGGTCACGGCCGCAGGCTTCCTCCCCATCGGCTTTGCCAATTCGGCGGTCGGCGAATATGCCGGCAGCATCTTCTGGATCGTGGCGATCGCACTGGTCGCATCATGGTTCGTCGCGGTGATCTTCACGCCCTATATCGGCGTCAAGCTGTTGCCCAACATGAAGGTGCATCACAGCCACGATCCGCACGCGGTCTATGAGACGCGGATGTATCGCGGCCTTCGCGCCATCGTGCAGTGGTGCGTCAACCATCGCATCACGGTGGTGGTGGCGACCGTCGGCGTCTTCGTCGCCTCGATCGTCGGCTTCGGCCACGTCCAGCAGCAGTTCTTCCCGCTGTCCGAGCGGCCCGAGCTGTTCCTCCAGCTCCGCCTGCCGGAAGGCACCGCCTTCAACGTTACCGAAAAGGCGGTGAAGGACGCCGAGAAGCTGCTGAAGGATGATCAGGACATCTCGACCTACACGGCTTATGTCGGGCAGGGCTCGCCGCGCTTCTGGCTCGGCCTCAATCCGCAACTGCCGAACGAGGCCTTTGCCGAGATCGTTATCGTCGCCAAGGGCGTCGAGGCGCGCGAGCGCGTCAAGGCCAAGATCGAGAATGCGGTGGCCGATGGTGCGCTCAACGAAGCCCGCGTCCGCGTCGACCGCTTCAATTTCGGTCCGCCGGTCGGCTTCCCCGTGCAGTTCCGCGTGATCGGACCCGATCCGCAGAAGGTGCGCGAGATCGCCTACCAGGTCCGCGACGTCATGCGGCAGAACAAGAACGTCAAGGACGTCCAGCTCGACTGGAACGAGCAGTCGCCCTATCTCAAGCTCGTCGTCGACCAGGACCGTGCGCGCGCGATGGGCCTCACCCCGCAGGAGGTCTCGCAGTCGCTCGCGATGCTGATCTCCGGCGCACAGGTGACGACCGTGCGTGACGGCATCGAGAAGGTCGGCGTGGTCGCCCGTGCAATCCCTTCCGAGCGGCTTGATCTCGCCCATGTCGGCGATCTCACCATCACCTCGCGCAATGGCGTTGCGGTTCCGCTCCAGCAGATCGCCAAGATCGAGTATTCCCACGAGGAGCCGATCCTGTGGCGGCGCAACCGCGACATGGCGATCACCGTGCGCTCCGACGTCGTCGACGGCGTCCAGGCGCCCGACGTGACCAGCCAGATCACGCCGAAACTGCAACAGATCAAGGACTACCTCGAGCCGGCCTACCGCATTGAGCCGGGTGGCGCGTTCGAGGAATCCGCCAAGGGCAATGCCTCGATCTTCATCCTCTTCCCGGTGATGGTCATGGTGATGCTGACGCTGTTGATGATCCAGCTTCAGAGCTTCTCGCGCCTGATCCTGGTGTTCCTCACCGCGCCCCTCGGCATCGTCGGTGCGTCGCTCGGGCTCAACGTCGCCAACCAGCCTTTCGGCTTCGTGGCGCTGCTCGGCCTGATCGCGCTCGCCGGTATGATCATGCGCAACACGGTCATCCTGGTCGACCAGATCGAGACCGACGTCTCCCATGGCCTGACCCGGCGCGAGGCGATCGTGGAGGCGACCGTCCGGCGTGCACGCCCGGTGGTGCTGACCGCGCTCGCCGCGATCCTTGCCATGATCCCGCTGTCGCGCTCGGCGTTCTGGGGCCCGATGGCGATCACCATCATGGGCGGATTGTTCGTTGCGACCTTCCTGACGCTCCTGTACCTGCCGGGCCTCTATGCCCTCTGGTTCCGCAAGAGCCTCGACGAGGCTGGAACTGCCGAGCAGCCGGAAGCTGCACCGCAGCATGGCAGCGATGCCGAGCCAGCATTTCCGCTTGCTGAAGCTGCTGAATAAATGAAGAGTGAGTTTTGACGAGTCTCGACAGATGACACTGGTTTCGGAACATATCGAAGGCGACACCCGGGAGCGTATCCTCGAGGTGGCCGAGCGGCTGTTCCGCCAGATCGGCTACCAGAAGACCACTGTCGGCGACATTGCCAAAGAGCTGCGGATGAGCCCGGCCAACGTCTATCGCTTTTTCGAATCGAAGAAGGCGATTCATCAGGCCGTGGCGCGCTCGCTGATGGGCGAGGTCGAGCTGGAGGCGCATCGGATCGTGGCTCAGCCCGGCCCGGTGCGGGACCGCTTCCGTCAGCTTCTGACGACCATCCATCGCATGAACACCGAGCGTTATGTCGGTGATTCCAAGCTGCATGAGATGGTCGAGATCGCGATGCAGGAGGACTGGGACGTCTGCGTCGCCCATATGGAGTGCATCGCCGCGATCATCGGCCAGATGATCGCACAAGGTGCCGCCTCCGGCGAATTCGAGGCGCCAGACCTCCAGCTGGCCTCGCTTTGCGCCTGCACCGCGATGATGCGCTTCTTCCACCCTCAGATGATCGCCCAGTGTGCCACCAAGCCGGGCCCCACGATCGATCAGATGATCGATTTCGTCATCGCAGGCCTGTCGCCGCGTCACTGAAGCGTGGTGCAATTGCTCCTATGAGCAAGCTGAACGTCATGATGGGGTCGGTCTTGCGGACCTCGCCGGAATGACGGGCGATTGGCGCGCAACACGGACCAGCAAACTCCGTCATTGCTGTGCAAGTTCACTAATTCGGTGATCGAATGGTTTGGGTCTGGGCCTCGGCAAATCCCTTTGGTGTCT
>NZ_JBANBJ010000039.1:0-80488 GCF_059803515.1 Bradyrhizobium sp. UFLA05-125
CTCGAGGCGATCCTGCTCGAGACCATGTTCGATCTGCCGGGCCTGGAAGGTGTGGAAGAGGTCGTGATCTCCCGCGAAGTCGTGGAAGGCACGGCGCGTCCGCTCTACATCTACGCCGATCGCTCCGATCGCGCGGTGGAAGGTAGTGCTTTGGCGTCCTGACTCGGCTGAACCAAACGAAGGCTGCCTTTGAACATCCGATGGGGTTTTATCGTGATCAAGATCATCGCTGTGCTCTGCAGTCTATCTTCTCCGGTAAGTTGTCACGAGCTGACCGTCACCACTTCGGACTCCGCCGACGTCTCCGTGCAGTCCTGTCTGATGGGCGCGCCCCAGCTCGCCCGAGTGGATGAATGAGCATCCGACCGAGCGTCTCGCGGCATGGCGCTACGTGATGGGAAGAACGAACGGCAGGGGAGCTTAGGGGAAATGTCGGCCGGCTCGCCTCCGCAGAGCGCAACGGATTGTAGCTGGCCCGGGCAAGCCCCATTGAAGGTCGTCATGCTTCGGGCGATCCTTTAGGCCAAATCATCGTGCCTCGGCTAAACAGGCGGCTGGAGCTCCGCGAAGACTTTCTTCAGTCTCGGCGCCGCAAAGTCGAGGAAAGCACGGACCTTGATCGGCAGAAACCGGTTGGCCGCGTACACGAGATTGACCGGCAGCGGTGCCGGCTGAAAGTCGTCGAGCAAGCTCGTGAGGGCTCCACGTTCAAGCGCGGTCTGGAAGTGATAGGTGAAGGCGGAGGTAATTCCGATGCCGGCGCACGCGGCGTCGCAGGCGGCCTCGGCGCTGCCCACCACGAGCCGCGCATGCACGGGCACCGCGACCGGCACTTTGTCCTTGAAGAACGTCCAGACATCAGGGGACATGAAGCCTGCATAGGTGATGCAGTCATGCCCGGCGAGATCGTCCGGCGTGCGCGGCGTTCCGTGGGCTGCGAGATAGGCGGGACTGGCACAAACCATGCGACGCATCGTACCGAGGCGTACCGCCATCAGGCTGCTGTCGGGGAGAGCGCCGATGCGGAGCCCGATGTCGATCTGCTCTTGAAACAGACTTTGCACGCGATCAGCGAGGAGCAAACTGGCCTTGATATCGGGGTAGACCTTGAGGAAATCCGCCAGGATCGGGATCAGGTAAGCGCGACCAAGGCCGACCGGAGCTGTCAAGATCAGCTCTCCGGTCGGAGCAGAATATTCGCCGGAGGCGGCGCGCTCGGCCTCGGTCACATCGGCCAGAATGCGCTTACACGCAGCAAAATAGGAGCTGCCCGCATCGGTCAAGACCAGTTTGCGGCTCGACCGGTTGAACAGCTTCGTCCGCAGATGGGACTCGAGCTCGGAGACCTTGCGGCTGACCGTTGGCAATGGCGTTTTCAAGTGCCGCGCCGCAGCCGACAGGCTGCCGGTTTCGACCACGGCCAGGAAGGTCGACATCGCGTCCAGACGATCCATCGGCTCCTCTTCCATATTTTGGAAGGATAGCTCTCGATTTTGCCAGATGGCGCCAGATTTCGGAAGGCCTTAGGTGTGGACGGCATAACGGAGAACAGCCATGAGCACCACCAACAAAGGCACCGCCCTCATCACCGGCGCATCGGCAGGCATCGGCGCTATCTACGCCGACCGTCTAGCCAAACGTGGTTACGACCTGATCCTGGTCGCCCGCGACAAGACCCGTCTCAGCGGCCTCGCGCAGCGTTTGAGAAGCTCGACCGGCCGCTCCGTCGACACCGTCGCAGCCGACCTCAACGACAAGACGGATCTTGCCAAGGTCGAGGCGATCCTGCGCGCGAATGCGGACATCACGCTCCTGGTCAACAATGCCGGTGTCGGAGCCACCGCACCGCTACTCAACGCCGACATCGAGAAGATGGACGACATGATCGGCCTCAATGTCGGTGCGCTAACCCGATTGACCTATGCGGCGGCCCCAGGCTTCGTCACACGAGGCAAGGGCACGATCATCAACATCTCGTCGATCGTCGCGATCTCACCCGAAACGCTCAATGGCGTTTACGGTGGCAGCAAAGCCTACGTGCTGGCTTTCTCGCTCTCGCTGCACCACGAACTCGCGGAAAAAGGCGTGCGCGTCCAGGCCGTTTTGCCCGGCGCAACCGCGACGGATTTCTGGGACGTCGCCGGCGTGCCGCTGCACCACCTTCCGGCTGCGATCGTGATGTCCGCCGATGACATGGTCGATGCCGCTCTGGCGGGTCTCGACCAGGGCGAGGTCGTCACCATTCCCTCGCTCGCCGACAAGGCCGACTGGGACAGATACGAGGCGGCGCGCCGCGCGATGGCCGGCAAGCTCTCAAGCGCTGTCCCGGCTCCCCGATACAGCGTCGGAGCGAATGCCGCGTCGAAGGCTGCCGTAGCGCCGGTGGCGTAACTCAATCACTACCGTAGACCCATGGAAGTAGAACCAAAGGAGATGCAATCATGAAACGTTCAATGTTGTTTGCCGCCATTGCCCTCGTCATCGCGAACGGAGTCGATGTGGCTGCCGCTGCCGAGCTTCCGACCTATGAAACGACGGGCTTTCCGATCACCGCGCACCAGGTTTCCGTGATGGGCGCAGCACATGTTCAGGAGGCTCCCTCGGTCCCCGCGCTGACGCTGGGGGGCATGCCTGCCTCGCCCAATCAAATCCTGGTCTTGACAGCGCACAAGCGGTCTCCCGCGAGCAAGCCACAAAGCTGACGGCTAGTGCGTAACCGGAGAGCCAAAGCGCGACGGTGATTCGACCCGATCCCATCGCGCTTTAGCGCCGATCGGATCAGCCACGGAAGATTGGAAAGGGAAGCCATGAACGAGCTACTGACGAAAGTACTTGATGCTCACGGCGGTCTGGAGCGCTGGCGTAGCTACAGCAAGATTGAGGCCACTATTGTCAGTGGTGGCGGCTTCTTTGCTTTGAAGGGCGCTTTGCAGGACGCAAATCCGCGCCGCATGACCGTGTGGCTTCACGAGGAGCGATCGTCCGTCACGCCCTATGGTGCCGCGGATCAGCGCACCATGTTCACTCCCGACCGCATCGCCATCGAGAAGCTCGACGGCACGGTGGTTGCCGAGCGGCGCATGCCCAGGGATTCGTTTGCCGGGCACCAGATGCACACGCCCTGGGACCCCTTGCATCGCGCCTATTTCAACGGCGAGGCCCTGTGGACCTATCTCGCGACGCCCTTCGCCTTTGCAATGGACGGCTTCCGCGTCGAGGAAACTGCGCCCTGGCGGGAGGGGAAGGAGACATGGCGGGTGCTGCGTGTCTATTTTCCCGGATCGATCGAGACGCATTGCCAGGTTCAGGATTTCTTCTACGACGATAAATTCGAGCTCCGACGCCACGACTACAGCGTCAATATTGCCGGTGGCTTCTCCGCCGCGCAACTGATGCTGGAATACACCGAGGCCAATGGCATACGCCTTCCAAGTAAGCGTCGCGCGTACACGCGCGGCCCAGACCGGCGTCCGATCCTGGATATGCTGATGGTATCGATCGACATCAGCGAGGTTGCCTTCTCTTAGGCTGCTCTTGAGCAATCGCGGCCGACCTGGACGTCACGCGCTTTTTATCTCTTCGTTACCAGCGGCGGGCTTCAAAGGCGGAGTCGAGAACCCTAACTGAACAATAGGAATGATGAGTGTAATTCAATAGGAGCTTACCATGGGTGAGGTTGTTCGATTTGTTTCAAGATCAGAGCGCGAGCGTATCCGCCTCATTCGAGAAGCTCGTGCGATATATGAAAGCGTCTTCCCGTCGGCTGCACCCATCAACGAGCAGGGCGACCAAGGGCCGGCGGTTCACTCGGTTAGTGGTGGGGATCTACTGCCGTGATCAGGATCATTGCCGTGCTCTGCAGTCTGTCCTCTCCGACAAATTGTCACGAGCAAACCGTCACCACCTCAGACTTCGCTACCGTTTCAGTGCAGTCGTGCCTGATGGGTGCACCGCAGCTTGCCGACTGGATGAAGGAGCATCCGGCCGAGCGCCTTGCCGGATGGCGGTGTGTGATCGGCAAACAGGATGGCAGGGGAATCTAGGGTGAAAGGCGGATCACTTCTCATGTGATCGATGCACCGGCCTGCGCATTCGCTACGATTTGCTGAGATTTACATTGCTTCACTCGCCCCGACGTCCTTTGTCGGATACCAATTTGCCTCGCGGAGGCAGACAGCTTCGCAAGTGCTTGGCCTCGGCGCCCCGTCCCTTCGCCGCGGCTCCCCACGGCCGGTCCTTTCCCTCCCGAGGACCGGCCGCCCCCCTTCGCAAGGCCTGATAGGCGACGGCGCCGTCGAGCACGAACAGGACGGAGATCTTGCCTTATGACTTATGATCATTTCTTTTCCGCCGCACTGGCTCGCTTGCACGCCGAGCGGCGCTACCGCGTTTTTGCCGATCTCGAGCGCATCGCCGGTCGCTTCCCGCACGCGACATGGCATTCCCCCCGCGGCCCGCGGCCGGTCGTGATCTGGTGCTCGAACGACTACCTCGGCATGGGCCAGCATCCGAAAGTGATCGGCGCCATGGTCGAAACGGCGACCCGCATGGGTGCTGGCGCGGGCGGCACCCGAAACATTTCCGGTACCCACCATCCGCTGGTCGAGCTTGAGCGGGAGCTCGCCGACCTGCACGGCAAAGAAGCGGCGCTGGTCTTCACCTCGGGATACGTGTCCAACGAGACCGGCATTGCGACCATTGCCAAGCTGCTCCCAGACTGTGTGATCCTGTCGGACGCCTGGAACCACAATTCGATGATCGAGGGCGTGCGGCGTGCCGGCGTAGATAAGAAGATCTGGCGCCACAACGACGTCAGTCATCTCGAAGAATTGCTGGCGGCGGAGATACCTGAGCGGCCGAAGCTGATCGTGTTCGAGGCGCTCTACTCGATGGACGGCGACGTCGCGCCGGTGAGCCGCATCTGCGATCTCGCGGAGCGTTACGGCGCCATGACCTATATCGACGAGGTTCATTCGGCTGGCATGTACGGTCAGCGCGGCGCTGGCATCGCCGCGAGGGAAGGGGCCTTGCACCGCATCGACGTGGTCGAGGGAACTCTGGCGAAGGCCTTCGGCGGCCTTGGCGGTTACATCGCGGCGAGCGCCGACATCATCGATGCCGTGCGCTCCTACGCACCGGGCTTCATCTTCACCACCGCACTGCCGCCGGCGGTCTGCGCCGCAGCTACCGCGGCGATCCGGCACCTCAAGGCGTCGCAATGGGAGCGCGACCGCCATCAGGACCGCGCCGCGCGGGTCAAGGCTGTGCTCAACGCAGCAGGTCTGCCGGTCATGCCCAGTGAGACACACATCGTGCCCGTCATGGTGAGTGATCCGGAGAAATGCAAGGAAGCGAGCGATCTCCTGCTCGCCGAGCACGGCATCTATGCCCAACCGATCAACTATCCGACCGTTCCGCGTGGCACCGAACGGCTGCGCATCACGCCGACGCCCTACCATGATGACGCACTGATCGATGCGCTCGCTGAAGCGCTGGTCGATGTATGGGAACGCCTTGGCTTGCCGCTGCGACACCGCGCGCTCGCGGCGGAATGACTCCTCATCGGGAAGAGCCGCTTCAGCGCCAGCTTGGGCCACTATGGTTGATAGTGCGGAGTCGCATTAAAAGCGGTTGTTTGAAGGCCGACCAAGTCTCGGGTAGGCAGACCTAAACTTAGGTGTGCTCTTCATAGCCATTGTACTGTACGTGATCGACCTCTGCGCAATGGCTTGCTTCTCCTCTCGTGCCTACACTCGGGGTGTTAATCGCCCGTTCCATCGAGCGGCAAATCGAGGAGCCACAGCGATGAGAATCATGGATGTACCAACACTGTCAGGTTTGGCTCGCAGGACGGTTGAATCAGCTTTCGACTTCGCCGGCGTCGTTCGCAACTTGATTCTGGACGTGCGCGACAGTTACCGGCCCGAGTTGCACTACATGCGCGGTCCCGGACCGAAATGGCGCGCCAAGCATCAGTCCTGGCTGAAATTCGATTCTCGAGAAGTACCGCCGGCCGGGCAGCACCAGCTCTCGCTGCTGCGTGTATGCCGCCGCGACGCGGCTAACCCCACTCGATAGTCAGGCTGAGGTTACGGAAATCATGCCCGTCTCGAGGGCCAGATCCTCGGAGTGCGACCTAACCTCTGGTCGCGCTCGTTGGGCCGAAATCCGAGGTTGGATGCTGCTCATTGGCGCCGCTCTTTGCATCGCATTGGTGGCAATGGTGAGCAGTTCGGCGCATGCCGGCGTTGCCGTCGAAGGACAGCAAATTGCCGATGAAGTCAACTGAGGGAGGCCGCACTACTCGAAGAAGCCGAAGATCTCCTCGCGTACCGCCGGGGCCGGATACCTAAAGCTCACCGGGCGCGTCAATGGTGCACTAAGACACCACGTTCAATGAGGGCGTTTGCGTGGATTGAGGTTCGGAGCGTCTGGGTAGAGGCGCGCAATTAGAGCAGGCGCCAGCGCGGCGGGCTTGGAGGCCTGGGGCCTCATCATCTCCCGCTACCGCAACCGGCGGGCCTCTCGGCGGATTTGAACCGCACTTTGATGACTGGCATCGCGAATTCTAGTCCTCGAAGGGCGGGCACACCGCTCGGATTTTGAGTTTTTTCGACACAATTGGCGCCAACCGGCCATTCGGCCGGATGCGAGCCACTCAGAAAGAGCTGTGAGGTTCCAAGGAACGGTTCTCGCTGATTGCTTGCGCTGCCTGGGTGCGGGCGTTCAGAACCGCTCGAAGCCGAACGACGAGTTCGCAGGCTCGCTTGCCGTCCGTGGCGATACTGCCGAGGATGTCGCGTACTTCTTCCAGGTCCGGCGGTTGAACGCGCAACCATCGTGACCCAGCCTGTGCACCCATGACCATCGCCGCGATCGCGTCGATGATCTCGTGGAGTTGTGCGTCAAAGGGAGACGCGAAATCCGCCGGCGTCTGCAAGGGTGTTTCGTCTTCCGCGCTTACCCTTTCCTCGAATGGGATGTCGCGTTGGACTATTGGTCGTGTGATAGTCATCGGCGTGCTCCGAAGTTTTGTCCTTGAACTGCCATTGGATGTCAGGTTGCGGTCGTGGCCTTGCTTGCGATCGCCTGCAATGCGGCAGCCATGGCGCTGACGGCCGTATCATTTGCACCGTCCACGCCATGGACGTGCGCAAGAGACGCTGGATCATTGTAAGACAACCACGTGGTGCCCGATGCGTCCTGCCAGACCAGGGTCTTCAGCGGCAGATCAATGCCGATCGTCTGGTTCGACTGCATCAGCGGTGTGCCGGTCTTTGCATGGCCGAAGATCAGGAGTTCCGTGGGCCGCAGCAGCAGCCCCACGGCGGTCGCACCCGCGGAGTGATCAATGTGGGCAAAGACGGTCATTCCCCTGGCCCGGACCTCGGCCTCGAACCGGTTCATCGTTTCCTCCGGTCCGTTGCGACTTTCGATTGTAATCAATCCGTTTGCGGTCATGGCTCTGTGGCCCAAAGAATTTGTGATGACTGACCCTATCCCAGCGAGCCGCACCCCTCCTTGAACCAGTTCTGAAAAATCCTGAAAGGCGTTGCCCGAGCGCCCCAGATTCTTCCGCAAAACCGTCCGAAATGGACCTAAAATGCCCAAAAGGAACACCGATGCGAGGCCAGGACCAACAGCCTGTCTATAGGTTCGGCGCTTGGGAAGTCGATCTTGCTCGTCGCGAGATGCGGCTGAACGGCGTTCCGACGGACCTTGGAAGCCGGGCCTTTGAAATTCTCGAGACGCTGGTCCGGTCGGCGGGCGAACCGATCGGCAAATACGATCTGATGAACCGTGTATGGCCGGGCGCAGCGGTTGAGGAAAACACCCTGCAAGCTCAAATCTCCGCCATACGCAAAGCGTTGGGGCCGGACCGGGGGCTACTGAAAACCATCGCGGGGCGCGGCTACCGACTGTTGGGAGACTGGGTCATCGGTCAGGAGGCTGTCGCCGCAGCCGCCATGCCGGCTGCCGAACCAATTCAAAGCCATGTCACAAATCTCACGGCACCGCCCAACGCATTGATCGGCAGAGAGGCTGCCGAAATCCAATTATCAGAGCTGCTTTCGACCTATCGAATGGTCACCATGACGGGGCCGGGGGGCATTGGAAAGACTGTCCTCGCGCAAGCCGTTGCACGGAATCTGCTCGCGGCTTTCGGAGGTGATGGTCTGCTCGTCGAATTGGCCCCGCTGTCGGACCCTGCGCTGGTTCCGTTCGTGGTCGCGACGGTTCTCGGCCTCAAGCAACGTGGCGACGAGGTTTCCATCGAATCGATCACGCGCGAAATTGGTGCAAGGAAACTTCTGCTGGTGCTGGATAATTGCGAGCATCTCATCGAAGGGGCTGCGAGGCTGGCGGAGGCGCTCGTGCGTTCCTGTCCAAATACGACGATACTGGCAACAAGCCGCGAGGTGTTGCGCATTGATGGTGAGTACGTCTATCGCGTTCCCCCACTCGATATTCCTGGACAGGAAGGTGGTGGAGATCGCGATGTCCTGGGATGCAGCGCAGTACAGCTCCTGATAGCGAAAACGAAGGCGCTGAATGCCGACTTCTCGCCGAGCGCAGAAAACCTTCAACTGATCGCGTCGATTGCGCGTCAGCTCGATGGCATCCCACTGGCCATCGAATTCGCGGCGGCCCGCGTTGCAACACTTGGATTGCAACAAGTCGCGGCGCGCCTGCACGATCGTTTCAATCTCCTGACCAGCGGCTTTCGAACGGCGTTGCCGCGGCATCAGACCTTGCTTGCGACCCTCGACTGGAGTTATGAGCTGCTGTCGGACACCGAGGCCCGAGTGCTGCGTCACCTCGCGGTCTTCAATGGAAATTTTGCCCTTGAGGCTGCGACCGCAGTGACGGCAGATATCGACGCGGCGGCCGCCGATATGCTGGCAGGGCTGGTCGTCAAGTCGCTCGTCGCCGCCGACTTTCAAGCCGGGGACGATCACTATCGTCTCCTGGACACGACGCGCGCCTATGCTCTCGAGAAACTGCGGGCTGCGGGCGAGTACCGGGAAGCCGCACGCCGTCATGCGGAATACTTCCGAGCTGCCCTCCTTCAAGCCGAGGCCGAGAGTAACTCCTTGCCGCAAGCCGATTGGCGGAAGCGCTACGGCCGATATCTCGGCAATGTCCGTGCAGGCCTCGATTGGGCGTTCTCTGCGGACGGCGATTTGCCGATCGGCGCTGCATTGACCGCGGCTGCAGTACCGCTTTGGGTCCACCTTTCGCTGTTTGGCGAATGTCGTGAGCGCACCGAACTGGCGCTCGCGCAGATCGATGACGGCGTTTCGGGTTCAACGCGCTTGCGCATGCAGCTCTCTGCGGCGCTAGGCTGGTCGCTGACCTACAGCCAGGGACGTGCGCGAGAGGCTGGCCCGGCACTCGCGGCCACTCTCGAATTGGCGGAACGGCTTGAGGACAAGGACTATCGCCTGCGTGCGCTTTGGGGCTTGTGTATCGATCAGTTCAACAATGGCGAATTCCTCAGGGCACTCGAATTCGCTCAGCGCTTCACCAGGGTAGCAGAGGACTCGGCCGATCAGACCGACTCGATGCTGGCCGATCGCCTTCTCGCCGTATCGCTCCACTTTCTCGGGAACCAGAATGATGCACGCCGCCACATCGATCGAGTGGATGCATCTCTCGATTGTCTGGTAGGAAGGCCCAGGATTTTCCCCCTCGATCTTCGCATCTCCACGCACTATTTCCGTGCTCGCATCCTGTGGCTGCAGGGGCTGGCGGGTCAGGCGCTACAGCTTGTCGAGCGCAATATCGAGGAGGGGCGCGCGAACGGTCACGCTTTGACCTTTTGCAGCGTGCTGGGACAGGCCGCGTGCCCGATCGCTTTTTGGGCCGGCGATCTCGACGCGGCGGAGCACTACGGCGACGTACTGTTCGAGCACGCCGAACGCCACGCGATACGACTATGGCGGATTTGGGCGGGCTGTTTCAGGGGGATGGTCATGGCCAAACGGGGTGACGTCGACGCCGGACTGGCGCTCTTGCGTAGTGAAATCGGTCGCGCGGGCGACGCCAGGTTCTTGCCGCGCTTCCTACTTCCGCTGGGCGAACTCGCGGCCTGTCACGGCGAAGCGAACGAAATCGACAGTGGACTTGCAGCGGTCGATGGAGCGTTGGAGCGCTGCAGAGCCAGACATGAAGAGTGGTACGTCCCGGAATTATTGCGCATCAAAGGCGAACTGCTGCTGAAGGGGTCGCCATACCGATCCGTCTCGTCAGCGGAAAAATACTTCTCCGACGCCCTCCACCTGGCAAGACAGCAGGGCGCGCTCTTCTGGGAGTTGCGAAATTCAGTGAGCCTCGTCCGTCTCTGGCAGGGACAAGACAGAAAGGCCGAGGCGAGGCAAGTCATCGCGCATGTATGCGAGGCGCTCGGAGACAGCCTCCAGATTGCTGATGCGCGCGAGGCGCGAGCCCTGCTTGCTGGACTTGACGCCAAGTGATGATCAGGCAACTCGTCGGGTTTGAGGTTTTCCGTCAAGCCTCCGTAAAACTTCGGCATCCGCGCGTTTTGTACCCGTCAGGGATACTTTGGTCTTAGCGTCGGCCGCCCTCCTCTCCAGCTCGAAATGCGGGTTGCCCGTCTGCAGTTCTTAGCTGCAAACAATGCAATGCTGCGCGATCACGAAAGACGGAGCCTGGGCAGACAGTAGCGTGCTAGAGCCGATCGAGGGCAGAGATGAATCTGAGGGTGCCTTCGCGGAACGATTGCGGAATTTTGCGCAGCACCAACTCGTGGAGATCCGGCTCATCGTCTACCGCCAGGATGGTCGCTGTCATCGCTCGAGTCTCGTATCGATTTCCTGTCGCAGGAGCGCGAAGTCGATCGGCTTCGTCAGCAATCCCTCGGCGCCGTGTTCGACCGCTTTCCTACACGTTTCCAGATCGCCATAGGCCGTAATCATGATGACAGGCACGTCGGGGCGCGTAGCGCGCATGACCGGCAATAGCTCCAGCCCGCTCATTCCGGGCATGTTGATGTCCGAAAGGACCAGAATCAGCGAAGCGTCCAGAATCTCCACGGCACACCTTAGCGCCGCCGGCGCGGACGTGGCGAACTCCATCCGAAAGCGTCCGGAGCGCAGATCGCGCCGGAAGCGCTGGCGGAACAGGACTTCGATGTCGGGCTCGTCATCTACGACCAGAATATAGACGGTCAATTTTTGCGTCCCTTGGGGATTTGGGCGGCCGCAATATGGGGCAGCGTGATGGTGAACTCGGTAAACACGCCCGGCTCGGTTGCGACATCGATGCGGCCACCGTGCTGTTTCACGACAATGTCGTGACAGATCGAAAGCCCAAGCCCTGTTCCTTCACCGGCCGGTTTGGTCGTGAAGAAGGGATTGAAGATCTTCTCCTTCACCTCCTCGGGGATCCCCGCGCCATTGTCACGGATTCCGATTTCCACTCCGTCGCGCACGCTCCTGGTACTCGCGCACAGCGTCGGCTCAAATCCCTCGCCGGCCGTCTCCTTGCGCTTGGTCGCTGCGTAGAACCCGTTCGAGATCAGATTGAGCAGGACGCGCGTGATCTCGTGCGGGTATAGATCGATCGTCCCGGCATCTGGGTCCAATTCGCGCTTGAGGATAATGTTAAAGGCTGATTTCGCCGCGCGCGCGCCGTGATATGCAAGGTCGACACTCTCCCAGACCAAGGCATTGATGTCGGCCGATCGGCGCTCGCCTGAGTGCTCACGTGAGTGCAGCAGCATGTTCTTGATGATAGAATCGGCTCGCTTGCCGTGCTGAACGACCTTCTCGAGGTTCTCTCGAAGAAGGCTGGTCAATTCATCGACTTTGGCACGAATTTTCCCGGAGAGAGTTGCCTGCCTCAACACGTCGTTGAGCTCGTCGGTCAGCTCGACCGATAGGGCCGAGAAGTTGTTGACGAAATTGAGTGGGTTCTTGATTTCGTGGGCGATCCCTGCGGTGAGTTGGCCAAGAGAAGCAAGCTTTTCGGTCTGCACGAGGCGATCTTGGGCCACGCGCAAATCCTCAAGTGATTGCGCAAGTTCGATGGTCTTGGCCTGCACTTCGTTAAAAAGCCGAGCGTTCTCGATCGCAATAACCGCTTGATCGGCAAACGTTCGCAACAAACGAATGTGTTCTTCCTTGAATGCACCGGTCTGTGCACGGGTCACGCTGATGATGCCGATGCTCGCGGAATGACGAAAGAGCGGGATCAGGGCGACGCTCCGGAAACCGCGCTTGCGCGAGAGATCCAGCAGGCCGGGGTGGTCGGCGAACCCCAGCTCGCAATCTTCGATCTGAACAGGCCGTACCTCCCGGATTGTTCTCTCGTACCAATCGACGTCCGAGAGCTTTAGGGGAAACACATTGACCAACGTCGCATCCGCGACCTCACCCCGTCGGGTGAACGCGGCAAGATGCAATGTGTCGTCGATCAAGTGAAGAACCGCTGTCGACAGCCCGTTCACGAGCTTGTTAGACCTTTCGGCTATCGCTGCGAAGATAGGGCCAAAGCCGCCAGGCGAACTCGCGATGACCCTTAGTATCTCGGCCGTTGCCGCCTCGCGATCGAGGGCTTCTCTCAGTTGCAGCTCAAGCGGATTGAGGAGCGGTTGTTGCGCTCCGCTCCCAGCGTGGTCGACGTTTGCTAGGACCTGCATCTACCGGCTCTCTCCCGGGCTGCGAGTGGCGCATGAGTACGCGGTCTCCGTGGCGAAGCCGCATGTGTACGACACCAAGCAGCTCGGACGCGGAAGCGACATCTCGTCGTCAATCCAATCTCGCCCGGCTGGGCGACCGTTCATTCACGTTCCAGAGTGCCGAAACATCCGCGCGGGCTCTGGGAGCTGCCCATAGCCTAGCCGGCCTTGCGTCAGCGAGCGTGTAAAAGCCGGTAAATCGTCGTCAAGAAAGAGACCGATGGGATTGAGCAACACACGGAGATTGGCCTGGCGTTGCGACCTGCTCCAATCCTATTCCAGGCGGATGCTGGACCGGCAGGACGAAGCAAAGGCGGCCTCGGGAAAGTCGTTCGTTCTCGCGAGGGTGATTAGGAGGTTGTCGTGCCGGGTCGGGCGATGGAATTTTCAGCGCACGGCGGCGCCTGAGTGACTACTCCGTTTTGAGCAAGCTTCGGTCCGAAGGATAGCTGACAGCTGCATATTATTTGGGCATCCGTACAGCGGATGGGCCTGCGACGCTGCCCGCGGACTTGTCGAGCGACGAAGCTCACCGCCGGGTATTTCCAGAAATTTCAGAATTGGGTATCCTGATGCCGATCCACGGAGCGTGCCGTGATCCTAAAGACGCATGGCGATCGAAAGTATCAAGACACTACCTCGCGGTTGGCGGGGGTGGCCGAGTTTTCGAACCTGCGTGTAGAGCACCGATTTCTCGAGGCTGGCTTTCAAGAGCCCGGAGTCTGCATCAGTAACGAGCTTGCGTTTGTACTTTCCGGCCGCGCATTCGCTATTCAGGAAGGGAACGGTCTGACCCGACGGAATTTTATTCAACCAGGTATCGCCTGTATTTGCCCAGAGGGGATCAACGAAAACGTTAGCGGCATCACATCTCCAATCGAGTGTCTGCACATTTTTCTGCCGCCAACCCTGATCCGACAAAGTGCCCTTGCGGACTACGATATAGATCCGTCTAAGGCGGAGCTGGTTTATTCGGGCGGCCTTAGAGACGCGAAGCTTCACCAGATTGCCATGAACATCCACAGTGTCGCGGGTCGGGCTGTCGAACAGATAGACCGCCTTTTCCTGGATGGGATGCAAGCGGCGCTCGCCGCTCATCTGCTTGGTAACTATTCGGTCGACCGCTGGAGTCCGCCCGCAAAGGCCCCGAATATCGATGCCAAGCGGCTCAAACGAGTCCTCGATTTCATCGAAGTGCGTTTCGCGGAGAATATATCGCTCCGTGATCTGGCGGCTGAGGCGCGTCTCAGCGACTTTCATTTTTTGCGATTGTTTCGAGAGGCGACCGGCCTTTCGCCCCATCGCTATGTAACCTACCGCCGAATACAAGAGGCGCAAAAGCGACTGGCATCGAATCATTCCTCCCTCGTGGACATTGCAGTGGAAACCGGCTTCCGATCGCAAGGCAATTTCATCAGGGCCTTTCGGAATGCGACGGGGCTAACGCCAGGTCAATATCGCGCACTACGTCAACCAGGGGGCGAGCGTTGAGGGCTCACGGTTCCCGGTCCCCGCAACAGCAAGATTTGCGCATGGGTCCGCAGTATTCGGTAGTGCGCCGGCTTATCGGCGGTAGTATCTTGCTTAGGACCGCGGCGGCGCGGGCTCCTTGCCGGGTCACGCGCGACTGAACCGATGTGAACCGGCGCTAACATGGATGCAGTTCGCTTCGCCGGAATCGCAGATAGCAGCTTCCACGTTGCGTGGAGGGACGGTGAGCGCGTCTTCTGCCGAGGATGGCATAAGGGCTCCGACGGCAGCCTCGTCGCCTTACTAGCAGTGCAGGCCTCCTCGGAGCATCCCCATCCTGCCATCATCGAACGCCTTGCTCACGAATATGCATGGAAGGACGAACTGGATCGCGCGTGGGCGGTGCGTCCGTTAGACCTCCTTCATGAAGGCGGTCGGACCGTATTGCTTCTCGAGGACCCAGGAGGGGAGCCGCTCGAAAACTTGATTGGCGCGCCAATGGAGGTCGAAAGCTTCCTGCACCTCGCGATAGGTATCGCTGGAGCAGTAGGCAACGTCCACCGGCGCGGCCTCATCCACAAGGACCTAAAGCCGACCAACATTCTCGTGAATCGCACGACCGGAGAAGTCAAGCTCACCGGTTTCGGCATTGCAACCCGCTTGCCGCGTGAGCATCAAAGTCCTGGTCCGCCGGAGGTGATTGCCGGAACCCTGCCATACATGTCACCCGAACAGACTGGACGAATGAATCGATCCATCGATGCCCGCAGTGATCTCTACTCTCTCGGTGTGACCTTCTACCAGATGCTCACGGGATCGCTTCCATTCTCGGCCATCGACCCGATGGAATGGGTTCATTGTCACATCGCCCGGTATCCGCTGCCGCCCAACGAGCGAGTAGACGCGATCCCGCCCCCCGTCGCGGCAATCGTATTGAAGCTCCTCTCTAAGGATGCGGAGAGCCGTTACCAGACTGCAGCAGGCGTCGAGTCCGATTTGCATCGTTGTCTCTCCGGATGGCACGCTCATGGCCGGATCGACTCGTTTCCGCTGGGCGCCCATGACGCGTCGGACCGGTTGATGATTCCGGAAAAGCTGTATGGCCGCGAAGCGGAGGTCGATAATCTTTTCGCTGCCTTTGATCGGGTCGTTACCGGGGGGACGACGGAAGTCGCGTTGATCTCCGGCTACGCGGGTATCGGCAAATCCTCAGTCGTGAACGAACTGCACAAGGCTCTCGTGCCGCCGCGCGGCTTTTTCGCCAGTGGCAAGTTCGATCAGTACAAGCGCGATATCCCTTACGCAACTCTGGCTCAAGCGTTCCAGTCGCTTGTGCGACAGCTCCTGAGCAAGAATGACGAGGAGATATCCCTCTGGCGATCGCTCCTGCTCGATGCGCTCGGCTTCAATGGCCAGCTCATGATCAAACTGATCCCGGAACTAGCCCTGATCATGGGAGAGCAGCCTCCCGTTCCCGAACTCCCGCCGCAGGAAGATCATAATCGGTTTCAGCGGGTATTCCGCCGCTTCGTCGGCGTATTCGCTCGACCAGAGCATCCCCTGGCGCTGTTCCTAGACGATTTGCAGTGGCTGGATACGGCAACGCTGGAGATGCTGGAACATCTCGCCACACACCCCGAGGTTCGTCATCTGTTGCTGGTAGGGGCTTATCGTCACAACGAAGTCGGCCCCTCCCATCCGTTCAAACGAATCCTGGGGGCGATCCGCGCCGCCGGCGGAAGGGTGCAGGAGACGGCGCTCGAACCGCTCAAGCAGGACGCGATCGAGCAGATGATCGCGGAGTCGTTGCATTGCGGCGAAGTGGGCGCGCAGCCGCTTGCGCGGCTCATCCACAAAAAGACGGAAGGCAATCCGTTCTTTGCAATCCAATTCCTCATAGTTCTCGGAGAGGAGGGGCTTCTTCAATTTGACCACACCAGGGAGCGGTGGGTCTGGGATGTGTCACGCATTAGCGCAAAGGGCTTCTCAGACAACGTCCTCGACCTCATGGCAGTCAAGCTCCGTCGCTTGTCGGATACGACGCGAAACGCGTTGGGGCAGCTTGCCTGCCTCGGTAACGTCGCCGAAATTGCGACAATGATGGTGGTCCACGGGGAATTCGAAGAGAAAATTCACGCGACACTCCGGGAGGCGGTTCTGGCGGGCCTCATCTTCAAAGTGGACGGCGCCTACAAATTCATCCATGACCGCGTACACGAAGCCTCCTATGCGCTCATTCCAGAGTCCGAGCGCGCAGCAGCCCATCTTCGCATTGGCCGAGTGCTCGCGGCCAGGACTGCGCCCGGCGAGCTTGAAGATACAATCTTCGACATAGTGAATCATCTCAATCGCGGTGCGGCCCTCATCGAGGCCTATGACGAGCGCGAGCAGGTCGCCGCGTTGAACGTGTTGGCAGGAAAGCGCGCAAAGAGTTCGACCGCCTATGCCTCCGCTCGCAACTATCTTATGCAAGCAACGAAGCTTTCATCTGAGAATGCCTGGACTCGTCGCTACGAGAAAACATTCGAACTCTATCTGCTGCTTTCGGAATGCGAATATCTGGCAGGCTACTTCGAGGCGGCGGACGCGCTCTTCGACATGATTCTAGGCAGGGCGTTGTCAAACCTGGATCGAGCGAAAGTTCACAGCCTGCGTATCAAGCTATATCAAGTGGCGGGCAAATATGACCAGGGACTTGCTGTCGCGCTAAATGCGCTGGGCTCGTTTGGCGTGACGTTTCCTGATGGCGATCAGGACATCAAGGCAGCTGTTGAAGAGCAATTCCGCAACCTTCCCGTCAATCTGGCCGGGCGCCCAGTTGGCGCGCTTCTCGATGCGGCCGTTGCGGTGGACCCCGTCAGCCGGACAATCATCGAGCTCCTCGTTGATGCAACACCATGCGCCTATATCGCTCGGCCGCCGCTGTTTCCGTTGGTGGCTCTTGAAGGGGTCAATCGTTCCATCAGAGACGGGAACACGGAGCAGTCGAGCTATGTTTACGGTGTTTTTGCCCTCTGGCTGGTGTCTCTAAAGGGCGATATCGGCTCGGCTTATCAATTCTCGGAAATGTCGCTACGGCTGAACGAACGATTCAAGAACTTGCGACTGCGGGGCACGCTGCTTCATCTGCATGGCGATCACGTCAATTTCTGGCGAAGACATTTCGCCACAGGACTGCCAATTCTCGAACAGGCCTTTGAGGCTTGTCTCGAAGTGGGGGACCTCGTCTATGCCGGTTTCCTCGCTTTCGAGACCGTGTGGCAGCTGATCGAAAAGGGAGACGGTCTTGAAGATGTGCTGACATCAGCGAGCAGGTACGCAACGTTTGCAAAGCAGAGCCACAACGATGCCGTTTTTGAAACGATCCGGCTGGAGCAGCAATTTATCGGAAGCCTCCAGGGGCGGACGAAAGCTCCCCTGAGCTTCGAGGACGGCACATTCGACGAAGCAGCCTGCTTTGCCACCATCGTCAAGGCGGCCTTTGGCTGCGGCATCGTCTTCTATCATATCATGAAGCAGATCCTCGCCGTCATCTATGGTGAGTACGAGGACGCACTAAAGGCCGCCGCGGAAGCAGAGCCTGTGCTCGGCGCCGCGATGGCGATGCCCATTGAGGCGACCTATCATTTCTGTCACGCGCTTACACTAACGGGACTGTACCCGACTGCTTCGGCGCTGCAGCGGGAGCAATATCGTAGATTGCTTGACGAGAAACTGCAGAAGCTCGAGCTGTGGGCCGACAATTGTCCAGAAAATTATTACAATCGATACTCGCTGGTTTCGGCAGAGATCGCGCGCATCGACGGGCGAAATATGGACGCGATGCGTCTCTACGAAGTGGCGATTCGCTCGGCGCGCGAAAATGGTCTGATCCAAAATGAAGCTATGGCCAGCGAGCTCGCCGGCCAGTTTTATCTTGCTGTCGAACTTGAAACCAACGGTTACGCGCATTTGCGCAACGCACGTGCGTGTTATGCACTTTGGGGGGCAGACGGCAAGGTGAGGCAACTGGAATCGCGACACCCTGGCCTTGCCGCCGGTGAAGGGTATCGGCAAACCGACACGATGGCGGCCGTCATTCAGAAACTGGACGTTGCCACACTCGTAAAGGCCTCTCAGGCTGTGTCCAGTGAAATTGAACTGCCGAAGCTGATAGAGCGGCTGATGAACGTCTCGCTGGAGAACGCGGGAGCGGATCGAGGCTTGCTGATCTTGCCCCAGAAGAATGACTATCGTGTCGAAGCAATGGCTGAGGTCAGCGGCGGCGAAATTGTCCTCTGCCGAGCGCCGCTCTCCGGCAACGATATTCCCAATTCCCTTATTCGCTATGTCGTTCGCACGCGCGAAACGGTCATCGTCGATGACGCCACGCGGCCGAACCCATTCGCAGGTGACGAGTATCTCCAGCGTCGACGACCTCGCTCGATCTTTTGCCTTCCGCTCGTGCGACAAACGGCTCTGGCCGGGGTACTCTATCTCGAAAACACATTGACTGCGGACGCGTTCACGCCTGATCGAACTGAAATGCTTGGGTTGCTGGCATCTCAACTCGCGATATCGCTGGAGAACACGCATCTTTATAGCGACCTTAGGGAGCGCGAAGCACGGATTCGTCGCCTGGTCGACGCCAACATTATTGGCATCATCATCTGGGATCTCGACGGCCATATCCTCGAAGCCAATGATGCCTTTCTCAGTATCGTGGGATACGACCGTGAGGATCTCGCATCCGGTCGCATGCGCTGGACGGAGCTGACGGCGCCCGAATGGCGCAACCGCAACGCACAGGTGGTCGAAGAGGTGAAGACGACGGGCATCGCGCAACCGTACGAGAAAGAGTATTTGCGGAAGGACGGCAGTCGCGTGCCGGTGCTGGTCGGGTCCACAAGCTTCGAAGAAGCCGGGAATCGAGGCGTGGCTTTTGTTCTAGACCTGAGTGAACGTAAACGGGCGGAAGCCGAAGCACGTGAAAGCGAGCGGCGCTACCGCGAAACGCAGATGGAGCTGGCTCACGCGAGTCGTATCGCGACTATGGGCCAGCTTACGGCGTCGATCGCCCATGAGGTCAATCAGCCGATCACTGCAACGATCGGCAACGCCGAAGCGGCGCTGCGCTGGCTCGCCCGTCAGCCACCGAACTTGGAGGAAGTTCATCAGCTCCTTGAAAGGATCGCCAAGGATGGGCGTCGGGTGGGCAATGTCGTCGACCGAACCCGTGAGCTTGTCAAAAAGGCGCCGCTGCGGAAGGAGCGCATGGAGATTAACGGAGCAATCGCCGAGGTGGTCGAGCTCACGCGTGGTGAGGCAACAAAGAGCCACATCTCCGTGCGGACGCAGCTTGCCGAAGGCTTGCCTCTTGTTGAGGCCGATCGCACCCAAGTGCAGCAAGTGATGCTGAACTTGATCGTCAATGCCGTACATGCCCTGGATGAGGTCAGGCAAGTTCGGCGCGAACTGCTGATCAGCTCGTCGTTGAACGGTTCAAGCTGCGTACTCGTATCCGTGCGAGATTCGGGGAGGGGCATCGGCCCGGAGCAGCTCGAACGACTCTTCGATCCATTCTACACGACCAAGTCGAGCGGAATGGGAATGGGACTATCGATCTGCCGCTCGATCATCGAAGGACACGGAGGACGGATTTGGGCGGAGGCAAACCTTCCGCAAGGCGCGGCCTTTCACTTCACCATTCCGCAGCTCCACGATGGCGGCCTCGCAATGTGAACATCGAAGAGGAGGGGGCGAGGACGTCAAATCCGCAATGCCTTCTTGATGCAGCCAACCAGCATTTCGACATCCAAGGGCTTGCGGAGTAAACCTATCGCACCACTGGAAATCGCTCTTCTTTCGAGATCAGGTTCGGTGCGGGCCGTTATCATGATGACCGGCAATGAGCCATTACGCTGTTGAAGTTCTTGCTGAAGCTCGAAGCCGCTCATTCCTGGCATATGAATATCTGTAATGGCACAAGTAAATTGTTCAAAGTCGGAGGCTGCAAGAAAATCCTCAGCGGAGGCAAAGCCAAGGGCGTCGTATCCAAGTGATCTCGTTAGCGAGACCAGCATCTCCCGCACGGCGACGTCATCATCAATAATGGAAATCATCTTTCGTTGCCTGCGTGGGTGAAGCTTTCAACGTTCTCTCAGCGCGATTTGCTCCTGAGTGCATCTGCCATACGAACCAGATCAGCAATCGAATGGGCTTCCATCTTACGCATCACGGCGCCGCGGTGCATTTTAACTGTTATCTCACTTAGGCCGAGTTCTCCTGCGACTTGCTTGTTCAATTTGCCAGAGGTTACCAACATCATCACTTCGCGCTCGCGCGAGGAAAGCGTGGCGAACCGATCGGCCGTCGCGACAGTCCAGTCATCGTTGGCGCGCCGCGCTCGATCCCGGTTGATTGCCGTGGTGACCGCATCGATCATGTCTTGATCTCGAAATGGCTTAGGAAGGAAGTCGACCGCGCCGGCTTTCATTCCTCGCACACTCATTGGAATGTCCCCGTGTCCTGTCATCAGCACCACAGGTAGCCTTACCCCTATGTCCTGGAGCTGCTCTTGAAAGTCCAATCCGTTGATTCCTGGAAGGCGAATGTCGAGGACGATGCAGCCGGGGCCATCCAAGCGGCTCGCCTTCAGAAATTCCTGCGTAGATCCGTAACTGCGGACGTTCAGTCTGACCGACCGCAGCAGGCTGTCGAGCATCAAGCGCACGGAATCGTCGTCATCGATGACGTGTACGGTAGGCGTGCCTTCAGGCGCTTGGGTCATGCACGTGCCACTCGGCAGCGGATTGACTTCAATACCACAAGCTGCATTCGATCGCACTAAACAAAGGTACGGCGTCACCGACAAAAGTACATACCAAGGTGTGGGTCGCAGAGACTCTTGCGAGGTTGGCCTGCGACAAGATGGCTATCATACTCGTTGCTACGACCACGTGTTCCGACGCTCTGCTCGCAAAAGGCAAGGAGAAACCTCAATGAACACGCGTATCAAGGTGCCCGCCGCAATCCGACCGAGTGCGGACGGCGACCGCCGGGAAAGGTGCACGATTTCGGCGTACGCAGCAACCGGGTCGGTGATCCGCATCAATTCTTCGGCGGTTGATCGCGGCGTCTCAATCGTGACTGAGTCGATGTCGGAGGAGTGCTACGAATTCGCGGACTTTCGATTGTTTCCTAAGCGGCGGACGTTATTGCGCGGGGCCGAGCGCGTCGCGATTGGCGGACGGGCACTCGATCTACTGTCCTTGCTGGTATCTCGGGCTGGGAATGTCGTGAGCTTCGAAGAGCTGATGCGTCAGGTGTGGTCGAATGTGACAGTCGAGGAAGCAAATGTTCGCGTGCAGGTCGCCATCCTCAGAAAGGTCCTGTCGCAATGCGAAGGGGCGAACCAGGCCATCGATACGGTGCCGAATCGAGGATATTGCTTCGTTCTATCTGTGCGCTACAGTCCGAATTGGATCGATCCGGGCGGCTCTAGGCTTCAGGTAAATCCCGCATTGCCAATCCTGCCAAACCCCACCGTAGGTCGAGATGATGCAATCCAAATCATCGGGGACGGTCTGGACAAACATCGCCTTGTAACCGTCACCGGCCCCGGCGGTATCGGAAAGACGACCGTCGCGATCGCAAGCGCGGAACGTTATGCGAAAAAGTTCCGGGGCTTGATCAGGTTCGTCGATCTTTCGCATGTCGCAGACGGCGCGGGAGCGGCTCGGGTCATTTCCGAGGCCTTGCATCTTGCGCCGGTCCACAATGCGATCGAGGCGTTGTGCGAGCATCTTAGAGTCCATGAAGCTCTCCTGATACTCGATACTTGCGAGCATATCGTGGAGTGTGTCGCGACGCTTGCTGAGATCATGTTAGGTCGTTGCTGCAATCTGAAATTGCTCGTGACCAGCCGAGAATCCTTGCGGGCAAAGGGTGAATGGACTCATCGGCTGCCATCACTCACGTTTCCTGAAGAGGGACATCAGATCGAGGAGAAAGATCTCGCGAAATTCTCGGCGGTTACCCTGTTCGTCGATCGTGTTCAGTCGTCAACTCGCTTCGAACCTCGACGGCGAGACCTGCCAACGATTGCGGAGATATGCCGGAGGCTCGACGGAATACCGCTCGCGCTGGAGTTTGCGGCCGCTCGAGTGGCGGAGCTTGGGCTCCGCGAGATTGCCGTGCGCCTCGACGATTGCTTTACGATCCTCACACGAGGCCGCCGGACCGCATTGCCCAGGCACCGCACGCTGGCTGCCGCTTTCGATTGGAGCTATAGCCTTCTCTCAGACGAAGAGCAGCGTATGCTGGTGCACCTCGCCGCTCTCCGCGGCTCGTTCACGGCCGAGCGCGCCATCGCGAGCTGCTTGGACGGCGCGTGCAAGCGGCCATCGGAAGCATTCTACAGTCTTCTGGACAAGTCATTTCTGGCGGTCGAAATGGCAAGTGAAGCGCCGATGTTTCGCTTGTTTGAGACCACGAGAGCTTACGCGGTGAGCATGGCATGTTCGGTGCAGCATTCGGTCGGCGGGCAGTAAGACGTGCGGTAGCGCGAGCTCAATCTTCTACGAACCGTGGTATCGGACCGAGCTGTTGCGTGGGGTGGTCAAGCTCGATGAAGACATCGTCGACATAGCACCAGCCCCAACCATCTGGCGGATCGTAGCCCTCGATGATCGGGTGTCCGCTTGTTTGAAAATGCCTGGTGGCATGCTTGCCTGGCGATTGATCGCAACAACCGACGTACCCACATGAACGGCAGAGTCGCAGGTGTACCCACCAACTCCCGGTCTTCAAGCATTCCTCGCAGCCGCGCGCACTCGGTGTAACGGTCCTAACGAGGCCCTGGTGAGAACAGGAACGCGGCATTAGGCGCCTCCATGCCGCGAATTGGCGGCTTGTGCTTGAGAAGACTCGCGACGGTTCGCGGGGAGCCATCCGGCCGTATCCTACGCCAAAGTTGAGCCAGACGCCGAGCTCGTTCACAGAATTGGGAGCGCCAAGTGGCGCACATGGATCCCGAGGCGCCGCTTAACCAGCAGCGCGCCAACTACGATGTAGAACCTTGTAAACTACGGTCAACAACGGAAGACGGCCCGGACCTCTTGGGGCTACTCGCTGTCAAGAGATCTTTGAATCGTCGAGGCTGCGACCGAAGGTACTGATTTGGTGCCTGAACCTGCGCGCCCAGTTCGGCCGCAGCATGCCAAGGCCATCGAGGATCATAAAGGATCGTCCGTGCCAGCGCGACCAGATCGGCTTCCCGGGTGGCTACGATCGCCTCGGCCTGGTCAAAGCCGGTGATCAGTCCGACGGCAACGACGGGAATTCGAACGGCCGTTTTGACAGCTCGAGCTAATGGCACCTGATAGCTCGGTCCGACGGGAATTTGCTGAGCAGGATGAAGACCACCGCTGGAAATATGGACTGCGTCGCAGCCGGCAGCTTCAAGCCTCGCAGCAAAGACGCAGGTTTGTTCGATGTCCCAACCTCCATCGACCCAGTCGGTGCCGGATATCCGTGCAGTGACAGGCCTGTCCGGAATTGCCTGGCGCATGGCCTCGAATACTTCAAGCGGAAACCGCATGCGGTTTTCCAATGATCCGCCATACCGATCGTCTCGCTGATTGGAGAGCGGTGACAGGAATTGATGCAAAAGATAGCCGTGGGCGCAGTGAAGCTGAATCAGATCGACACCGATCCGCCGGGCGCGTTTCGCCGACGCCACGAAAGCATCGCGTATGTCTCGGAGTCCATCGCGATCGAGCATCCGCGGCGAGATCTGGCCTTCGGCATAGGGTATCGCTGAAGGTGCATCCGTCTGCCAGCCGTTTGGCGCGCTTGGTGCGATCTGGGCTCCTCCGACCCAGGGCACGGCGGTGGACGCTTTGCGGCCTGCGTGGTTTAATTGAATGCCGATGGGAATGCCCGACCAGCGTCGAATGCGATCAACCGTAGAGCTCATGGCAATTTCTGTTTTATCGTCATAGAGGCCGACATCAGCCCATGTGATGCGACCTTCCGGGAGCACCGCTGTGGCCTCGATCGTGAGCAGAGCCGCTCCGGATAGCGAAAGGTGTCCCAAGTGGATCAGGTGCCAGTCGTTCATGCAGCCATTCTCTGCCGAATATTGGCACATCGGCGCGATAACGATCCGGTTCGACAATTCGAGCGAGCCGACCCGAATGGGTTCAAAGATGGCAGGCCTATGCGTCATTGCGATCTTCCTCCGCGGTGCCGTTGTCTCGAGTAAGGAATGTCGGCCCCCGTCGCTGCGGACGGGCCCGCTGTCGTCTTTCTTCGTTTATGAAGCGCCAACCTTTCCCCGAAACGTCCAATAGCTGAAACCAACGTAAGCCAGGATGATCGGGACGATTCCAGCGATTGCGAAGAACGAGATCACCTGGGTTCGCTGCTCGGATGCCGCTTCCCAAATGTTCATGACCCCTGGAATGGCGTACGGCCAGACACTGGCGCCGAGCCCGCCCAACGAGGCGAGGAACAGCAGAATCGCACAGAGAAATGGCACCCAGTCACGCGGTCCGGACAATGACCGCAGGGCGCCAACCCAGGCGGCTGCGGCGAGGAGGGGAAGCGGCGAGAGCGACAACAAGTGGGGAAGCGTGAACCAGCGATTGGCGATCGCAGGGACGCTCAACGGAGTCCAGAGGCTGATCAATGCGATTGCGGCGCCCGTGAGAAAAAGCGTTACGAGGGCGAGCCTGCGGCTGGAGATTTGCGTCGCTCCCTCGGTCTTCCAGATCAGCCAGCATGCGCCGAGCAGTCCATAACCCGCTGCGAGTCCGACGCCGGTTGCGATGGAAAACGGCGTGATCCAGTCAAACGGACCGCCGGCAAAGTGGCCATCGGCGACTCGAATTGTCCCGCCGACGAATGATCCCAGGATTGCGCCCTGGCAAAAGGCTGCGACCGCAGATCCGCCAGTGAAGGCCGTCGTCCATAGAATCCTCAGCGGACCGCCCTGGGATCGGAATCCGAACGAAACGCCTCGCAAAACGAGCCCAAACAGCATCAAGGCGAGGGGCAGGTAATACGCCGGGATGAGAATAGCGAAGGCTCCGGGAAAGGCGGTCCATAGCACCATCGCGCCAAGCACGAGCCAGGTCTCGTTGCCATCCCAGTTGGGCGCCAACGTTCGGATCATGATATCGCGATCGTCCGGGCGCGATGCGAACGGCAGGAGGATCCCGACTCCGAGGTCGAAACCATCCAGGATGACATAGAGCGCTATGACGAAGGCCGCGGATACGGCGAACACCACCGGCAGATCGAGATTGCTCAAGATGCTCATCTGATTGCTTCCCTTGCTGCGATTGCTGCGTGGATGGCGCCCAGTGGGCGGCCAACGGGAATCGTCGGCGTCTCGATCTCGAAACCGCGCCAAACAAGTCGGCCGCCATAGTAGAAGAATCCGAGCAGCAGGAGGTTATAGAGAACCAGCGCGACTGCGAGCGATCCGAAAACAGCTCCGCCGGCAATCGGGGAGACGGCATCGGCGGTTCGCAATTGCCCGTAGACGACGTAGGGTTGCCGTCCCACCTCCGTCACCGTCCAGCCCGCGAGCGTCGCGATGAATCCAAGCGGTGTGCCGGCCAGACACAGGTAGAGATACCAACGCGTGTCGAACAGCCTCCGACGCCAGCGAAGATAGAGAGACAACAGCGCAAGGCCGAGCAGTGCCATTCCGCAGCCGACCATGATCCGGAAGGCAAAGAAGACGGGAATGACGGGCGGACGCTCGCTCGCGGGAACTTCTTTCAGGCCCTTGACTTCGCCGTTGAGCGAATGCGTGAGAATGAGACTTCCAAGCCAGGGGATTTCGACGGCGTAATCGTTGCGCTCGGCCTTCTCGTCGGGCCAGGCAATGGCCGTCAGCGGCACCGCTCTCGCCGTCTCCCATCGCGCTTCGATGGCCGCGAGTTTCATCGGTTGGAATCTGCGGGTATTGAGCCCGTGTTGGTCGCCAACAAAAATTTGCAGCGGTACCAAAATCGCCGCCAGCCATAAGCAGAGCGAGAACGCCGCGCGGGCGGGCGCCTGTTCCTTCTCCCGGCCGCGCAAGAGCCAGAACCCGGACACGCCGACAACGACGAAGATCCCGGTGATGAAACTGGCCAGGAGCATATGTGCAAGCCGGTACGGCATCGAAGGATTGAAAACCACGCCCCAGAAATCCGTGGTGACGAACCGGCCATCGCCAGTCATCGTGAAATCCACCGGCGTTTGCATCCAGGAGTTCGCCGCGATGATCCAGAATGCCGAGATGACCGTGCCCGTCGCCACGATCACGGACGCCCCGAAATGGAGCCATTTGCCGACGCGTTTCTCGCCAAACAGCATGATCCCGATAAAGCCAGCTTCCAGGAAAAAGGCCGTCAAGACTTCTAGCGTCAAGAGGGGGCTGATGACATCAGCCGTGACCCGCGCATAACGGGACCAGTTCAATCCAATTTCGTACGAGATGACCACTCCGGTCACGACGCCCATCCCGAACGCGAGAGCAAAGACCTTCGTCCAGAAGGTCGCGAGCTGATGGTATGCGGGCTTTCCGGTCCGGAGCCACAAGGCGTTCAAGGTGACGATGAACCACGCGATCCCGATCGAAAATGCGGGCCACAGGATGTGGTAGCCAATCGTGAACGCGAACTGCAGGCGTGAAAGTATCACGGGATCCATCGGCACACTCCATCCGCGGACACGTGGCAACTCCCAGGAGTTGGAAGGGGTTGTCCGCACTCCGTCAGTGTGCAGCATCGGGTCCGACAAATATTGTGAAAGCGTGCCTCTATTTGTCTGCGTCGAGCCGCATGTTGCGCTGATCGCGGCAATAGAGCTTGTTGCTCTCAGACGTGCGTCGCCAGAGTTACGCCACATCGGCGCAGCAGCGCTTTGACAAAGCCAAACGGAGCGGGCGTAAACGGCCCTGGTGGCGCCCGTGTGATCCAACACAGGCAGAACAGGCCGGCGATCGCCAGCCAAAAGCACAGGGAGAAGCCGTCGATGAATGCCAAGACATTGGCTTCGCGCGCGACCGTTCCCGAAAAAACATGGATCGCTCGTGCTGATGCTGCGTCCGCGCCGCGGCCCGAGAGATGATTGGCGAGTGCGACCAACTGATGTTCCACCTCGGAATTGCCGTCTGCAACATGAAGCCCGAGATAATTCGAATGAATCTGCTCGCGGACACGCAGCCATGTGGTCATCAGGGCCACGCCAACCTCCGCACCGACCACGCGGATGACCTGGATGTATGCCGAGAATGCCGTTGCGCGCGACGAATCCGAGTTTGCGACCAGAGTAAGAATAGTCGGCGTCAAGGTGAAGACCTGGCCGACCGATAGCAGGAGGACGATCACACGAAAGTCCGCTGGCGCCCAGTCGTGGGTCAATTGCATGCCAAGAAGGCCGGCGGCCGCGAAAGTCGATAGTCCGAAGGCGGCAACCCAACGGGCATCGAAGTGTCGAAGGATGGCGATCGAAAGCGGCGTTAGTATCAATATCGGCAAGGCGCCATAAACAAGCGCCAGGTATCCATACTGCTCGGGACGCAGCAACGTGACGGTACCGAGAAAGCCGGGCACGAGAACAGAATTGGACAGGCTGGTCAGGGTGTAGAAGAGGGCAGTTGCGAGGCCTAGTCCGATGTTGCGCTTGAACAGCACGTTGATGTTGGCCCAGGGGTCTCTGGCGTAGATTTCGTTGACGAGGAAGGCAATGAAGAGGGCGCTGCCGCCGGCAAGCAGACCGACCACGATTCCGGACCCGAGCCAATCAAGCCGGTTGCCCTGATCAAGCCCTGCATAGAACATCGATAGTGAAGCGCCGAACAACAACATGCCGGCCCAGTCGGCCTTACGCAAAAGGTCGCGGTTGGTCTGGCATGGAGGCGTGCCCAAATAGACCAGCAACGCCATCACGGGCGCAATCACCACGCCCTGCCAGTAAAACCATTGCCAGCCGAGGTCGGCGGCAAAGAGCCCGGCGGCTGCCTGGCCGACATCCTGCGTCAGGCCGACGCGCACGGAGTAGAGGGCGATCGCCCAGAGCCACCACTTCTGCGGCAAGTGCCGGAAGATGATCATGAACGTCGCCGGCACAAAGGTCCCCAGCAGCATCCCGTAGATGATGCTCAACACCATCAGTGCTTCGTAATTCCTGGCAAACGGGATGGCATAGCAGACGACGGCAAACAGCAGGCTGGGGACTGCCAGGATGCGTCGCAATCCAAAGGTCGTGACGAGCCAGACCACCGCCGGAGCGACGAATATTTGCGATCCGACAGAAGCCGTGTAGAGCCAGGCTCCCTCGTCGAAGCCGAGCGAGAACGCGCCGCGCAGATCAGGGAGCCCGTAGCCGATCAATCGCGTGTCGTAATTGGTGAAGATGGAGCCAAGAACGACGGCGGCAACCGCGAACAGCGGTTGCGGAGTGATACCCCCGAACGAAACAGGCCCGCGCCGATCATCGTCGCTACTGATCATCCGCCGCCACCGACATGAATACGGGTGACGACGGACATGCCCGGCAACAGCTGAGAGAGCAGCGGCTGCTCCTTGTCGAAGGCGATCCGCACGGGGATTCGCTGGACGACCTTGGTGAAATTGCCGGTCGCGTTGTCCGGCGGGAGCAGCGCGAACTGAGAGCCGGACGCCGGCGAGATCCGTTCGACATGTCCGCGCAGCGGCCGGTCCGGAAAGCTGTCAACTGCGATATCGACGGGCTGGCCAGGGCGGATGCGTGTAAGCTGCGTTTCCTTGTAGTTCGCGATCACGTAGACGTTCGGGAGCGGCACGATATTGATGAAGTTCCGTCCAACAGTGACATAATCTCCGGGCTGAACTTGACGCTCGCTGACCACGCCATCAAACGGCGCAAGAATGCGTGTGTAACCCAATTTCAGGCTCGCGGCAGCCAAGGTCGCTCTGGCTCCGTCGACGTCCGCGGCACGCTGCTTTTTCGTCCCCTGTAGCACTTCGAGCTGGTGATGTTGCTCGGCGACAGCCGCGCGACTGGCGCGCGTGTCGGCCTGAGCCTTGCGGTAGGCGGCCGTCGCCTGCTCGAGGCGCTGTTGCGTGCCTGCGTCAGTCTGTGACAGAGCCTGCTGTCGTTCCTGCTCCTCTCGGGTTTCGACCTCAATGGCTTCCGTCGATCGAAGCGTCGCTTCAGCCTGCGCGATGACCGCATATTGGCGCTCAATCTGATCGCCCAGAATGTCGATAGCCGCCCGCGCGGCCGCCAGGGTGGCATTCGCCAGATCAACCTGAGCCTGGTAGTCGGCGGGATCAATCTGAATGAGCAAGTCGCCCGCCTTGACCGACTGGAAATCGTCCACAGCGACGGATGAGACCTGACCGGAAATGCGGGTGCTTAGCCGGGTGACATCCGCACTCACATAGGCGTCGTCAGTCGATTGTATGGCGGCCTGGCCCGTCCAGGTATTCCAGCGGTTCGCCGCGACGATGATAAACGCAACAACGACCAATAGAACGAGGGAGGGCAGCAGGAATCGCAGGTAGGACCGTAGCGCCGAAATCGCCCGATGATCGCGAAGCGGCCCGGCTGTGGCCTCGCGCATCAACATGTCTTTTGAGTCGACTGGCATTGACCCTCACTGGTCGGTCGTTCGACCCGCCCGAGATCCTCGCGAACTAGCTATCCTTTGGCCGGGAGTGAAGCAGCGGCGATTGGAGAACGCCGTCGGACGCGGCTCCCTTGAATGCCCGCCGCCACGCGTGTGGATTGCGCCCCACCGTGCGCCGAAACAGGCGGCACAGGGCGGACTGATCGACCAGGCCGCAGGCAACCGCAATTTGACTCAGCGGCTCGTTGGTCGTGAGCATCAGCTCTTGCGCGCGTATGGTTCGCCTCATCGTCAAGTAGGAGTGAGGCGGCTGGCCGAAGCTCTTCTTGAACGCCCGGGAAAAGTAGCTCGGGCTGAGATTGACCACGCCTGCAAGTTCGACCGTCGTCAGCGAGATGCTCAGATTGGCTTCGATGTGCGCTTTCAGACGGCGCTCTTGCCAGGGGGCCAGCCGACCCGCTCCGGTGGACGGAGCATCCGCGCGCTCGTCGAGCGTGGCGCGCAAAATGTCCATCACGCAATCGATGAGCTGCCTTGCGCGAGCCTGATCGGAGACGACGACAGCATCTGCGTTCCGAAGCAGTTCTATCATCGTATGTGTCGAGGCACGACAACAGAACTCGACGGGCGTATCGCCGTTCATTTTGCAGGCAACATGCGCCGGCATCGCCTGTGCGCCGTCGGACAGAGTACAAGAGCCATCCATGGTTCACCCAGTAGGAAATTGGCGTTGGAACCATGTGCGACGGCCGCGCCAAGCGAAAGTTAAAGGTTGTAAAAAGAGGAAGGAGGCTCTCGCCGGATTTGACTTCGATTTTACAGCACAAACGGGAAAGTCTCGGCGGTGCTGATCAATGCAGGCGACGCCGAATGGCTAGGATCCATCTCGCAGAGAAAGGTTGACAGATGGAGTGATTAGGCCAGGAGCGAACAAAATGAGAGACGTGTTCGAGTTTGCTGAACTGAGCAAGGATACTGCGGTTTCGGATGTCGAAGACCATGTCCTGCTGAAGGAGATGTCCCACCGTATCAAGAACGAATACGCGGGCGTCATCAATACAATTTCGTTGCGCGCCTACAAATCGCAGAGCACGGCAGTCAGGGCAGCCTTGACCGACGTGGCAACGCTCCTGATGCAGTTGTCGGATGTCCATCGGGCACTGACGTTTCCCGCTGGTCGGAAGCCGGTCGAGGTCTGTGCGTACCTGCAGCGGCTCTGCGGTGCGGTGAGTGCCGCGCGGCTCAGGGATCGCAACATAAAGCTGCTGCTCGTCGAGTCCGAGCCGCAATTTCTAGCGGCCGAAAGCTGCTGGAAGCTTGGGCTTGCCGTCTCCGAACTCATTACCAATTCGTGCCGTCACGCATTTGGCCCGGTCGGCGGCGTTATCCGGATCGAGTTGTCGAAGGACGGGCCAATGGTGACATGCTGTGTCCGTGACAATGGTTGTAACCGCGGCAAACGGCCGGCGGGACAGGGTCTCAAGCTCATGCAATCCCTGGTGCAAAGCGTTGGAGGCACGTTCGATTGCGGCTTTGGAGACCGCGGCGCTATCACGCTGATCTCGATGCCCAGCAGCGGAACTCTTGGCGGCCTTCACTGAGAACTGCACCGCAAGGTGTCACTTTTACCTCTCTTTACTTGCTCGCCGACAAGGCGCTGGCAATGTTGGAAGGTCGAGAAAGCTCACTCAAGAGCAGGAGCGCGAGAGATGGCGGAAGCAAGAGCATTCGGAGTGACCACACCCAATCTCTTTCAGACGGTCAATCCAGCGACGGGTGAGAAGGGGACAGCCTATCCGGGGCATACCGTCGACGACGCGTTGTCGATTGCCGCCAATGTTCATCGTGCGCAAGTCGCGTGGCGCCGGGTAGGGTTCAAGGCTCGCGCTCCTTTGATGAGGAACGCTGCCAAGGTCATTCGCGACAATAGTCCGCGGTATGCCAGGCTCATGACGGTAGAGATGGGCAAGCCGGTCACCGACGGCCTTGCCGAGCTCGAGAAATGTGCCTCGTGTTGTGACTATTTTGCCGAGGCGTCGGAAGGTTTTCTCAAGCCAAGACATCTCGATATGAGCGCCGGCTATTCGGGCCCCGGCGCGCCGCCCAAGGCATTTGCGACTTTCAATCCCCTCGGCGTCATCCTGGCGGTCATGCCGTGGAATTTTCCGTTCTGGCAAGTCATCCGGTTCGCTGCGCCGCATCTGATGGCCGGCAACGGTGGCGTCTTGAAGCATGCGTCCAACGTGCCGGGATGTGCGTTGGCGCTGGAGGAAATCTTCAGACTGGCGGGGTTTCCCGTCGACCTCTTTCGAACCGTGCTTCTGTCGTCGAAGGATTTGCGGCCCCTGATCGAAGACCCGCACATCGCCGCGGTCACGTTGACCGGCAGCGTTGCCGCCGGGAAGTCGGTCGCCGCGATTGCCGGCGCAGTCATGAAGAAGGGCGTTTACGAGCTCGGTGGCTCGGACGGCTATATCGTGCTCGAGGATGCGGATCCGGTCGCCGCCGCCAGGATCTGTGCGCGTGGGCGCATGGTGAACGGCGGCCAGAGCTGCATCGCTGCCAAGCGCTTTGTTGTGGTCGAGAGCGTCAGGCAGGCGTTCGAGAACGCGCTGGTCGAGGAGATGAAGCGGTTCGAGATGGGAGACCCCAACGATCCCAGGACGCTTCTTGGGCCGATGGAAAGCGTGCATTCGCGGGATCAGATCGCAAGCCAGGTCAGTCAGAGCATCAAGAATGGTGCTCGGCTTCTGCTGGGCGGCGAGGCACCGAAACGCGCCGGTGCATGGTTTCCGGCAACGATCCTGTCGAACGTTTTGCCGGGCCAGGCGGCGCATGACGAGGAGCTGTTTGGGCCAGTTGCGGCGATCATATCCGCCAAAGACGAGGAGGACGCGATACGTATCGTGAATGCGAGCGAGTTCGGCTTGGGATCGGCGGTGATTACGGCTGATACTGCGCGGGGCGAGCGCATCGCGGCCGAGGAGTTGGATGCCGGGGCAGCTTTTGTCAACCAGAACGTTCGGTCCGACCCCAGACTGCCGTTCGGCGGGGTCAAGAACAGTGGTTACGGCAGGGAAGTGTCTGAGTTCGGCATTCTGGAGTTCTGCAACATCAAGACGGTCTTCGTCGAGAAGCTGTAGGAGCACCGGAGCCGACGCGGTCCGGCCGAAGGCCTTACGAAGAAGCGTGCCGCCCTAGCGAGGACGAACGTGAAGATCTTCATTGTTGGTATTTCCGGAGAGACCGGGTTCAGGCTTGCACGTCTGCTCAAGGAGCGTGGCGACGAGGTCGATGGTCTCTATCGCCGGGCTGAGCAAGGCGAACGGCTCCGCGCGATCGGTATCGCGGGCACACATGGCGATCTCGTCTGGATCGATGAGACGAAACTCGCAACCCACTTCGCGGGAAGTGATGTCATCGTCTTTACAGCGGGCGCCGGCGAATCTGACAGTGATGCGATGATCGACGCCATTGATGGCGACGGCGTAACCAAATCAATCGCCGCAGCCCGAGATGCCGGCGTCAAGCGCTTCATCCTCGTCTCGGTGTTTCCCGAAGCCGGACGCCAGGACGGATGGGGCGAAAGCTTCGAACATTATATCGCCGCGAAAAAGCGAGCTGATGTGGAGCTGTCCCGGACGGAGCTCGATTGGGTCATCTTGCGTCCGTCCTCTCTAAATAACGAAACAGGTGTTGGCACCGTCAGTCTTGGGCCAGCGGAGTTCCATACCGACATTCGCCGTGATGACGTCGCGGCGACGATCGCAGAATTGGTTCACACGCCGGCTTTGCGACGTCGCATTCTGGAATTGACCGAAGGTACGACGCCCATAGCGCGCGCCGTGATGGCGCAGATCGAGAGCTGAGAAAGTTGCTGTTCGCCCGGGGACTATCGCCCCCGCGCAATGTTGCCGCCGCCGATACCATACCAAAGAGGATGCCATGACAGACTTCCGCATCGAAACCGACAGCCTCGGCAAAGTCAACGTTGCCTCCAACAAGCTGTGGGGCGCACAGACCCAACGCTCGCTCGAGCATTTCAGCATCGGCCACGATCTGATCCCGCGCGAGATGATCATCTCCTATGCGACCCTCAAAAAGGCCGCCGCCGTCGCCAACCACGCCAGCAAGCGGCTCGACGGCCAGCGCTACGAGTTGATCGTTCGGACCTGCGACGAAATCCTCAATGGCCAGCATCACGACATGTTTCCGCTGCACGTCTGGATGACCGGGAGTGGCACGCAGTTCAACATGAACGTCAACGAGGTGATTTCCAATCGTTGCTGCCAGCTCGCCGGCACGCCGCTCGGAAGCCATGCGCCGGTGCATCCCAACGACCACGTCAACATGGCGCAGTCCTCGAACGATACGTTCCCGTCGGCCATGTGTATCGCAGCGGCGGTGAACGTGAAGCAGCGGCTGCTTCCGGCGGTGGGCGAGCTGCGGGATGCCATCGCGGCCAAGGCCGGGGAATGGGACGACATCGTCAAGATCGGCCGCACCCATATGCAAGACGCGACGCCGCTGACGCTGGGTCAGGAATGGTCGGGCTATGTCGGCATGCTGTCGGATGATCTCGATCGGTTCGAAGATGCGCTGAAGGGCGTCTATCGTCTCGCGCTCGGCGGCACCGCCGTCGGCACCGGCATCAACTCGGCCCCCGACTTTGCCGAGGCGGCTGCAGCAGAGATCGCTGGGCTGACCGGGCTGCCCTTCGTCACCGCCCCGAACAAATTCACGGTTCAGGGCGCGCATGATGCGCTGGTGCAGCTTTCCGGAACGCTGCGGACACTTGCGGTATCGCTCTACAAGATCGCGAATGACATCCGCCTGATGTCATGTGGTCCTCGCGCCGGTTTCGCCGAGCTCAGCATTCCCGAGAATGAGCCGGGCTCGTCGATCATGCCCGGCAAGGTCAACCCGACGCAATGCGAGGCGCTTGCGATGATCGCAGTCCAGGTGATGGGCAATGACGTCGCTGTCGGCTTTGGCGGGGGCGGCGGTTACCTCGAGATGAACGTCTACAAACCGCTGATGATCCACAACATCACGCACTCGATCACGATCATGACCGATGGCTGCACCAACTTCCGCAAGTTCCTGATTAAGGGCACGAAGCCGAACTTGAAGAGGATCAACGAGTTCGTCGAGCGTTCGCTGATGCTGGTGACCGCGCTGTCGCCCGTCATCGGTTACGACAAAGCGTCCAGGATCGCCCATTTCGCGATGGACAACGATCTTACGCTGAAGCAGGCCGCACTGAAGCTCGGCTTCGTCGACGAGGCAGAGTTCGATCGCGTCGTCGATCCCGCCAAGATGGTCAAGCCCTATGTCGCGGCCGCTCCAGCAAAAGCTGGCGCTGCGTGAAACTGAGGGACTGGTGGTCATGAAGAAGCTCACGGCTTGGGAATTGATCTATGCGATCGTCATGGCGGTCGCCTGCGCCGCCTCCTACCTCTTGACGACCGAGTTGCTCGGCGGCTTCATCGATCGCAGCGATACCCTCCTCGGAGGCATGTGGGCTGCCGTCGCAACGCTGTTTGTTTTCCGGGAGACTCGGGAAGGGAGCCTCTTGGCAGGGATATCGCGGTTGACCGCGACTTTCGTGAGCTTCGTTCTGTGCTTCGTCTATATCGCCCTTCTTCCGGTCAATGCTGCCGGCATCGGTCTCGTGATCGGCGTGGGGACGGTCGTGATGCTGGTGCTGGGACGGCACGAGGATATTGTGACCACCGGGATCACGACGACAGTCGTGCTGGTGGTCGCCGCCATCGACCCGGCGCATGCGCTGGCGCAACCGCCACTGCGTCTGCTTGATACAGTCGCTGGAATCGGCGTCGGCATGCTGGCGAAATGCGCTGCGTCTTATGCCGTGGCCCGCGCCGGCATTGCACCCGACGACGCGTCCTATACGACGGTCAGGCGGGCCGGGGCATGACCAGTTTCGGCCAGTTGAGGCTGGCCTTGCGCGGGCAGAAGTGATGCTGATCGCAGATGGCCCCGAGCACGCGCCTTTGACCGGCGAGCGACGCGCGCGTCTGGTGCTCGCCTTTGCAAAGGTGCTGTACGTTTGTGGTCAGTCCACAGAACAGACGATTGCCGCCACTGCACGGCTCGGGCGAGCGCTCGGATTGAGCGCCGACCTGGTACCGCGGTGGGGCGAGCTGAGTCTCTTGGCCGACGAGGGGCCACGCACGTTCCTGTACCAGGCCGAGGCGAGCCCGACCGGGATCGAAATGGATCGTGTGGCCTCGACCATCCGGGCCATCGCAGACGTTGAGGCCGGCCGTCTCGCCCCCGAGCACGCTGCAAAGACCATCGACGCGATCGCCCGATTGCGTCCGTCCGCGACCTGGCTCTTCATGCTCGCCGCCGGAATAGGCAGCGTGGCGCTGGCGGTTATCTTCGGCGTCGAGCATGTCATCGCCGCTTGCCTGATTTTCCTCGGCGGCAGCGCCGGCGCCTTGTTGCGACGGGGCCTTGCCCGGTTCAGTGAGAATCTCTTCCTGCAGCCGTTTGGCGCCGCGCTGCTCGCCGGCCTCATCGGCGGGCTGGCGGTGCGCTATCAGCTGAGCTCGTCGCTGCGCCTCGTCGCGGTCTGTCCCTGCATGGTGCTGGTGCCGGGTCCACATTTCCTCAACGGCATGATCGATCTGGTTCGCGGCCGGCTGTCGCTCGGCGCTGCCCGCCTGCTCTATGCTCTGCTGGTCGTCGCCGCGATCTCGCTCGGCTTGGTGCTCGGGCTCGCCTGTCTCGGTGTGTCATTGCCGACGGACCCTTCCGGCCGGATCGTGTCATTGTGGGAAGATGTCGTCGCAGCTGGCGTCTGCGTCGCTGCCTACTGCATCTTTTTCTCAGCGCCGCTTCGCATGCTGCCATGGCCGGTATGTGTCGGCATGATCGCCCACGCGTCGCGATGGGTCGCAATCACGCAACTCGGCGCTGGCGCTGCCACCGGGGCTCTGGTTGCGGCTCTCGTCGTCGGCGTGACGCTCACGCCCGTCGCCCGGCGCGCCAACCTTCCCTTTGCGGCGATCGGATTCGCCGCCGTGGTGTCGATGATTCCTGGAGTCTATCTATTCAGAATGGCGGCCGGGTTGCTGCAAATCACCGCTCAAGCCCAAGTGACGCAGGATCTCGTGGGGGCAATACTGGTCGACGGCGCCAGCGCTGCGATAATCACGCTGGCATTGAGCTTGGGCCTGATCGTGCCAAAACTGATCATCGATGCCAGGGACGGTCATCCCAGCGCAAGCAAAGGTTAGAGCTCGCGCGCGCGGCTACTTGGCGCGGAAAGCGCTTTTACATCTTTAAACTGGCTTTATTCCGGCCGGACGCCTCTACTGGCTGCACGAACTGCGGCTCGACGGAGCAGATCACGACAAGGGTCTCTGTCGCGGCCGTCGTTTCAAAGCAAGGCGAATCCCAAGTGATGCTCCCGACGGCCGATCTACTCGTGCCAAAGCCACTCGCGCTCTGACATCTGCGCGGCGGCGATGCGGTCGCGATTCGATCGTGGGCGAGTGTCGCAGAGTGTCTCGTGTCGATTGTGAAGACGGCAATACCGAAGTCCCCACCAAACGAAGGAACGTAGCAATGAAATCGTGCAAAAGCGTTATGGGCTTGAGCCTCCTGACCGCGATGGTAGCGATCGCCCAGCCAGTTTTGGCTGCCGAACCGAAAGCAAAGACCGCAGTTCTTGTCCATGGCGCATTCGCTGACGGATCGAGTTGGGAGAAAGTCATTCCGTACCTCGAGAAGGCCGGACTCAAGGTCGTTGCAGTCCAGAATCCGCTCGACTCGCTGGACAACGACGTCGCGGCGACCAAGCGGGCGATCCGGAACGCGGAAGGTCCTGTCGTCCTCGTTGGCCATTCATGGGCTGGTGCCGTCATCACCGAAGCAGGGAACGACGACAAGGTCAAATCGCTCGTGTATGTGGCGGCCTACGCGCCGGATAAAGGCGAGTCGGTGAAAAGCGCCACTTCGAAATATCCAGATCCGGAGAGCCTGAAAACCTTCGTCAAGGACCCGGACGGCTATCTCACGATCAGCGAGGAAGGTATCAAGAAATATTTCGCGGCAGACCTTCCACCCAAGGAGCAGGCGGTCGTAGCTGCGACGCAGGGACCTTTCCACATCAGGACCCTGTCTGCTCCGATCAGCCAGGCCGCGTGGCGAGAGAAGCCGACCTTCATGGTCGTTGCGACCAAGGATGCGATCATTCCGCCGCAAATGGAGAAGGACCAGGTGAAGGCGGCCAAGGCTACGGCGATCGAGGTGCCATCGAGCCACGTCGCGATGCTGGCGTTCCCGAAGGAAGTCTCCGAGCTGATCATCAAGGCGGCGGAGTAGCGGAACGCCGTGACGTCAACGGCGATGGGCGAGGCGCAATCGCCGTTGACTTGTGACCGCTTCGTTGCAACCGTTTTCTCAACACGCGGACGCCGCCGGATGAGACAAGCGGCGTTCGCGTATATTGCTTCGGCTGGATGCCGCGGACATCAGGCAGACCGTGTGACTTCGAACAGGAACCAGGCCCGCCGCTCCGCCTGATCGGTCCAGCCGTCGAGCAGCCCCGAAGTGGCGTTGTCCTTGGCTTCATCAACCAGCACTTTCGCTTCCCGGAGCGCGCGAACCAGCGCGAAATTGTCCTCGCGGAGTTCGGCGAGCATGTCGTCGGCCGGCACGAATTCGGCATCATTATCCTTGATTGTCTGCCGGCGAGCGATGTCTCCGATCGATCGCAGGGTTGTATTGCCAGTCTTGCGAAGTCGCTCGGCGATGTCGTCGACAACCGAGAAGATTTCCGTCGCCTGATCGTCCAGCAACAAATGGTAGTCGCGAAAATGTGGCCCGGCCATGTGCCAATGAAAATTCTTGGTCTTGAAATAGATGGCGAGCATATCCGCCAGGATCGTGTTGAGCGCGTCGGCGGCCGTGGTGGTGTTCGGCAGCGCCAAGGCTGATGCGGAATCGGGTGTTGGTATGCGAGCTGGAATCATTGTCGTCTCCTGACGTTGATGCGGCGAGCCGCGATGGAATGTGATGAAAAAGGACGATCGGGGCGCCCTGGGGAGAGGGGCTTGGGCGGATTGCGCCCCGACCTACGCATGGCGCGCTGCCATCCGTATGGCATTTGGCTTTGGAAAGACGTGCTCTGATTGGCCAGACTTTCTGAAAGCTAAAGTCGTCAGGCATTTCTGAACCCGTCACAAGAGTAGAACCACACGACACCAGGCTCAATGAAATCGGCGTAACGGCTCGTAAAATCTCGCGGGTGCAGAATTTATCTGGTGTGGAGCGCTGGCATGGATCGACGGCCTATTTATCGATCGGCAGAGGCGCCTCTTCGGCCACGAGCCCTTTCTTTCGCAGCGCCTGCCAAAACTCGGCAGGAATTCTGGTCTTGAGCGCCGCGTGATCTTCGAGGATGCGCGCGGGCTTGCTCGCCCCGGGAATGACAGCGGCTGAAGCCGGGTGCGCCAGAGAGAAGTGCAGTGCCGCTGCCTTGATGGGTATGCGGTATTCCGTGCAAAGTGCTGAGATCTTCTCGACCTTGGCGGCAATCGCCGGAGGCACCGCCCCGTATTCGAAGTGACGCCCGCCTGCGAGCACGCCGGAGCTATAGGGGCCGCCGATCACGATATCGACTTTCTTGCGCTGTGCAGCCGGCATCAGCCGCTGGAGCGCCAGCTCATGATCGAGCAACGTATACCGGCCAGCGAGCAAGGTGGCGTCCGGGTCCACCTCGGCGAGCCCGAGCAGGAGCTCCACAGGCTCGACCTTGTTAACGCCGAGGCCCCAGCCTTTGATCACGCGCTGGTCGCGTAGTTTCGACAGGGCTCGGAAAGCCCCCGTTCGAGCGGTTTCAAACATCGCGAGCCAGCGATCGCCATAGAAATCCTGGGCGATATCGTGCACCCACACGAAATCGATATGGTCGACCTTCATGCGCTTGAGGCTGTCCTCGATCGATTTAATGGTGCCGTCGGCCGAATAATCGGGAACGATCTTGTTGGGGCGGCCGTGCTTGAAGATTTCGCCCTTCTCGCCGTGGTCCCTGCCGCTGGGATCTTCGACTTCGTCGAGGATCAGCCGGCCGACCTTTGAACTGAGAACGTAGTCGCTGCGAGGTCGCCTTGAGAGCGCCTTGCCGAGCCGGATCTCTGCGAGTCCGGCTCCGTAGAATGGAGCGGTGTCGAAAAAGCGCGTGCCCGCGTCCCAGGCTGCGTCGACTGTCGCGAGCGCCTCATCCTCGGGAATATCCCGATACATGTTGCCGAGCGGTGCTGTGCCGAACCCGAGCGGCCCTGCCAATAGTGCTTCCCTGATTCTCATTTGAACCTCCGGTGACGATGAAGTTGGCGTTGCCGATGTCGCGCGGAGTTGAGTGCATCCATCTACAGCCGGCAAGAGCGCCACTTCCACGAGTTTATGTCGCGTATTTCCGGCTGACGAATAGCGATTTGTAAATTGAAGAAAATCGCACCCGCGAAAGCAATGGGAGAAACTTGAAGCTCAGTGCTTGCGGGACACTCCCGCTGCCCGACGTTTTACATCTCTTTACGGGCGTCTGTGTCCGCTTCCGATTATCTGTGACGGCGACAATGGTGCCTGCGTGGCCGAGCTCATCCGCAACAGGGCATTGGCTGTCGGCAGATCCAATATCTCGACGTGGAACTGATGCGACCCATCCAGAAGCGAACGGAAGGCTGATACTATGAGCAAGGCAAAAGTGCTTGTCGTTGGATCCAATGCGACCCAGATCGAAGTCCAGGGTGGCAAATGGGGGCCAACTGGAAATTATCTGAACGAGACCGTCGTTCCGATCATGGCGCTGATCGGAGCCGCCTACGACGTTCAACTCGCCACGCCAGACGGCACCAAGCCCCATATGGACAAGGCCTCGGATTCGGCCGCCCACTTTGGCGGCGACGCGGCCGCCTATACCCGCGCCAGAGCCTTCTGGACCAATGATCCCGCGATGAACCAGATTCAGTCCCTGGGTGCTGTGATCGAAAAGGGATTGGACGGCTACGCCGGCGTCTTCGTGCCGGGCGGCCAGGCACCGGTCGTCGATCTGATGCAAGATCCGCAAATGGGTGCGGTGCTTCGTCACTTCCACGATCGTGCAAAGCCAACGGCCTTGCTCTGCCATGGTCCGATTGCGCTCGTGTCGGCGATGCCGCGTGCGCGCGAATTTCGCGCGGCCTTGATGGCCGGTAATGAATCGAACGCGAAGGAGTTGGCCGAGGGCTGGCCGTATGCTGGCTATCGGATGACGATCTTCTCCGCTTCGGAAGAGACGTGGGTTGAAAAGGAAATCCTGCACGGGAAGATGTACTTCACCATGCCCCAGGCGCTCAGTGCAGCGGGAGGCGACGTGGTGACGACGAAGGTCGATTTCGAGCCGCACGTGATCATCGATCGTGAACTCATCACTGGCCAGAATCCGCGCTCTGATCATTCGGTCGGTGAGGCGCTGGTCAAGGCGCTCGATAAGGCAATCGCTCAACGTCAGCCTGGCGCAGCCGCTTCCGCTTGATCGACGGGACGGCGGGTGGACGACGCACGATGATTGAGCCGACCCACAAGGAGAAATCAGTGGCAACTCAGATGAAAACTACGGCGCTGCTGAAGGCTCGACCCGGCAAGACCGGTGAACTGGTCGCCCTGTTGCGCGGCTTGGCGAGCCACAGCCGGTCCGAGCCGGGCAACCTTCGATGGGATCTTTGGCAAGATCAGGACGACGAGACTACGTTCATCATCGACGAGCTCTACAAGGATATCAATTCGGTTGAGGCCCATCGGGCAACGCCGCACTTTCAGAACTATGCATCCAGGATCAATGAGCTCGCGACCCGAACGGCTGTCACGTCGCATCCTCTGGACGTCGTCTCATAACGCCGTCCGACAGTCGAACGGCGCGTCCCGATCGCGCTGAGCTGCCCGAGCAGATAGCAGGAGTTCATATGGCCACGACGCTGAATATCAACGGTCAGGAAAGGTCCGTCGAAGCGCCTCCCGAAATGCCCTTGCTATGGGTGTTGCGCGATATTCTCGGTTTCACCGGTACGAAATTCGGCTGCGGCATGGCGCAGTGCGGTGCCTGCACCGTGCATGTCGATGGCAAGCCGGTGCGCTCTTGTGTGCTCCCTGTCGGCAATCTCCAAAGCCGCACGATAACCACCATCGAAGGCATCGCAGCGACCCCGGTAGGGGCCAGAGTGCAGAAGGCATGGCTCGATCTCGAGGTCGTGCAGTGTGGCTATTGCCAGTCCGGTCAGATCATGTCGGCGGCAGCGCTGCTTGCGTCGACACCGGATCCCGACGACTCCGATATCGACGCAGCCATGGCGGGGAACATCTGCCGCTGCGGTACCTATGTGCGCATCAGGGCCGCCATCAAGCAGGCAGCGGCCGCTCAGAAGGCGTAGGTGACATTATGACCGTCGCGGAATTGCCGGATATCTCGCGTCGTCGCGTGCTCGGCGGCGCATTGGCAACGGGCTTTGTGTTCGCCTTCCATCTTCCGGTCGATGCCGCCGGGCCCGTGAAGGATTCAGCCGCTAGGACGTTTGCGCCGAACGCTTACATCCGGATCGACGGAGCCGGTCTCGTCACGCTGGTGATGCCGCAGGTGGAAATGGGACAAGGCATTTACACGGGCGTTGCCACCATCCTCGCCGAAGAACTCGATGCAGACCTGACTCAGGTTGCACTCGAGCACGCACCGCCGGACGAGAAGCTCTATGCCAATGCGTTGCTGGGCGTTCAGGCCACCGGCGGATCGACTTCGGTGCGCGCTTTCTGGACCCCGTTGCGGAAGGCAGGTGCCACCACGCGGGCGATCCTCATTCAGACCGCCGCCGAGCAGTGGCAGGTCACGCCTGAGAGCTGCAGCACGATCCAAGGCGCGGTGGTTCACAATGAAAGCGGCCGCAAGCTTCGCTATGGCGAGCTTGTGGAGGCCGCCGGGAAGGTGTCACCGCCGCGGGACGTTGCGCTGAAGGATCCCAAGGACTTTGTCCTGGTCGGTAAGCCATTGAAGCGGCTCGATACGCCGGACAAGGTCAACGGCAAAGTGATCTACGGCATCGACACAATGATGGCCGGCCTGAAATTTGCGACGCTGGCCCAGTGCCCGGTCTTTGGCGGCACGGTCGCGAAGGTTGACGACGACGCCGCAAGGAAAATCTCCGGTGTGCGGCAGATCATCGCGTTGGACAACCTGGTCGCCGTTGTCGGCGATCATATGTGGGCCGCGAAGTGCGGGCTCGAAGCACTTGAGATCACCTGGAACGAAGGCAAGAACGCCAACCTCAGCTCCAGGGACATCTGGGATCATCTTCGCGCGGCGAGCGAAGGTGCAGGCGTCGTCGCAAAATCCGTCGGAGATGTCGCCAAGGTTCTCAATTTCGGAGAGACGTACGATGCGTCTTACGAAATGCCGTTCCTCGCGCACGCGACGATGGAGCCACTGAACTGCACCGTCTACGTTACGCCGAATTCGTGTGACGTCTGGGTGGGAACGCAGATCATTGCGCGCGCGCAGTCGGTCGCCGCGAAAGCGGCCGGGCTCCCGGAAGACAAGGTCACGATCCATCAGCACCTGCTTGGCGGAGGTTTCGGGCGCAGGCTCGAAGTCGACATGATCGACGCGGCTGTGCGCATCGCCAGCAAAGTCGATGGACCTGTAAAGATCGTCTGGACGCGCGAGGAAGACATTCAACACGACCTCTACCGCCCGGTCTATCGCGATAGTATCTCAGCGAGGCTGTCTGGCGACAAGGTGATCGCCTTCAAGTACCGCGTCGCTGGATCATCGGTGATCGCGCGTTGGTTGCCGCCCGCCTTCAAGAAGGGCATCGATATCGATGCCGTCGACAGTGCCGTCGATACACCCTACGACATTCCGAATTTTCAGGTGGAGTATATCCGCGTCGAGCCGCCGGCTGTGCCGACCGGATTTTGGCGCGGTGTTGGTCCCAACAACAATGTGTTCGCAATCGAATGCTTCATGGACGAGCTGGCGCGCAAGGTGAACAAGGATCCGATTGCGTTTCGACGCGACATGCTCGGAAAGACGCCTCGCATCCGACACGTGCTGGACCTCGTAGCGGAGAAATCGAACTGGGGCCAGTCGTTGCCGCCGCGCGTCGGCCGCGGCGTTAGTGTGCAACCGACCTTCAATAGTTCGATTGCCACCGTCGTCGAGGCGGAAGTCGACACGGGCGGTGACGTCTACATTCGCCGGGTGACGCTCGCTGTGGATTGCGGCCTCGCTATCAATCCCGACACCGTCATCGCGCAGGTCGAGGGTGGCATGATCTTCGGTCTGACCGCTGCATTGTATGGCGAAATCACGTTGGAGAAGGGCCGCGTCCAGCAGTCGAATTTCCATGACTATCGCATGCTGCGCATCGACCAGGCTCCGAAGATCGATGTCCACCTCGTGAAAAGCGGGGAGGCGCCGGGCGGGATCGGTGAGGCCAGCGTGGTCGGAGGCCCGCCTGCGTTGCGTAACGCCATCTATGCGGCGACGGGCATTGCATTGCGCCGGCTTCCGATCGACCGGCAGTTGATCGCGGAGAAGAAGTCGTGGTTGTAAGAGCGGTGGTTGTGAGATCCGTGATCGGGGCCGCCATCGCCGGCGCCGTCGTTGCGCTGGGCGCGGTTTGGTACGTACGCGGGCCTGGTCCGTTGGCGTTCACCGGCGGCAAGAATGTCGCCGTGGCGGACTACAAGGACGGCGATCCGACGGGGGTGCCTGCCGATATGAGGCAGGCCAGCCTCCTCGAGCGCGGCAAATATCTCACGGAGGCGGCGGACTGCGTGGTCTGCCATACGGCGCCAGGCGGCAAGAAATTTGCGGGTGGCTTTGCGTTCAAGCTTCCGTTCGGAACCATGTACTCGACCAACATCACGCCGGATCCGGAGACGGGTATCGGCAAGTACACCGACCAGGAGTTCCTGGACGCAATGCATCGTGGCGTTCGCCGCGATGGCGCGCGACTTTATCCGGCGATGCCCTACACTTCCTACACGTTTGTCACTGATGCCGATGCACTCGCGATCAAGGCCTACCTCTTCAGCCTGGCGCCGGTGCGCGCCGTGCCGCCGGCAAACACGTTGCTGTTTCCGTTCAACCAGCGCTGGGCCATGACGTTCTGGTCGTTGGTGTTCAATCCCGATGCGCGCTTCCGGCCTGATACTTCGCAGAGCCTCAAATGGAATCGCGGAGCCTACCTGGCCGAAGCGCTGGCGCATTGCGGCGAATGCCACACGCCGCGCAACATCGGCTTTGCGCTCGACAACCGGAAGAAATTTGCAGGCGCTCCGGTGGCAGGCTGGCATGCCTCGGATATCTCTTCCGACAAGACCAGCGGCCTCGGCAGTTGGACCGATGATGACATCGCCTCCTATCTTTCGCTCGGACATGTGTCAGGCCACGGCACCGCATCGGGACCGATGGGCGAAGCTGTCGATCACTCCTTCAGCAAGATGACGAAGGCCGATATCGAGGCGATGGTCACGTTCCTGCGGAGCGTTCCACCCGCGACGTCATCTGACGTTTCCTCAAAGTCGGTGCCCGCCCCCGTCTCTCACAAGGACGGCGTGACCGCGAGCCTGCTCGGCAAGAAGATCTTCGAGGGCGCCTGTGTGAGTTGCCACGGCTGGAGCGGCGAGAGCGCGGTCTCGAAGTTTGCGACGCTGACCGGAAGCGCCGCCGTCAACGATCCGAGCGCTATGAACGCGGCGCAGATCGTTATCAGCGGCACGAGACGCCTGACACCGAATAGTGCGCTGTCGATGCCGTCTTTCGGTCATGCGTTCTCCGACGATGAGATCGCCGCGGTCGTCAACTACGTCACCGCCCGCTTTGGAGCCAAGGGCTCGTCGCTGACGGCGCGGGATATTGCCGACCTGCGGGCGCAGAACTAGGCCGTTACGACGATGTCCCTGGGAGGAGAGTCTCGCGATCCGAAGGTCGGCTCTGGAGTGCAACCCGTAACTTACGCGCCGGCAAGCCAAGCGCGGGGTGGGGATGACTGAGTGCCTTCTTTTTAGTCAAGCGGCGCACGGTGTCGCTTTGTGCCAAGGTAAACATTTCATACAGCCAGTCCGGCTATCGTCGCGGCGCCTATGGAGGGCACTTGATGAAGCCGCAATCGATTCGTCTGGTCAGCGTTGCCCTGGCGTTGTCCCTTTCTTCTGCGCTGCCCGCGATAGCGGCATCCCAGATGGTGTCGCTGGTGTACAATGGCGCCCCGCAATCGCCGCAGCAGATTGGCTCGGACGGATTCCAACGCAAGCTGGCCGAGATTGTACAGAGCCGCATCATTCTGGATGAGCGCGGTGGCAACACGATGGGCAGCGAGACGGCGATCATCGCCGCCATGCGCAACGGCGAGATCGACATCGCGACGCTGTCCGGCTCGGTCGTAAGCTCCGTCGTGCCCGAATTCGGCGTGTTCGACGTGCCCTTCCTGTTTCGAGATGCTGCGCAGGCCAAGGCAGTCGCGGAAGGCCCAGTCGGCGCCGCGCTTGCGAAACATTGCGCCGACAAGGGGTTGGTGCTGCTTGCCATTGGCAAGCAGGGCTTTCGCAACGTCACCAATTCGAAGCGGCCGATCCGCTCGCCCGCGGACATCAAAGGGCTGAAGATTCGCGTTCTGCCCAACGAGGTCTATCAGATGACCTTCAAGGCGCTAGGCGCCGAGGTCGTGCCGATGGAGTTTCCGCTGGTCTATTCGGCGCTCAAGGATGGCCGAATCGACGGGCAGGAGAATCCCGTCATGACGATCGCCACGGCCCATCTCGAGGAAGTGCAAAAATATGTCAGCTTGACCGGGCATTTCTTTGCGCCAATCGCCTTCGTTGCCAATCGCGACATGTTCCAGGCGCTGAAGCCTTCCGACCAGACCGCCCTCATCGCCGCCGCCAAAGCCGGTGCGGAGGCGACCTGGCAGGCCGGCGCCGAGGACGAGGCGAAGAAGCTCGAGCAACTGCGCAAGGGTGGCATGGAGATCATCGAGAAGGTCGATCGCCAGCCCTTCATCGATGCCGTGAAATCTTTGGAGCCCGAGTTCGAGAAGCGCTTCGGCAAGGACGTGCTCGCCCAGATCCGGGCCACGCCGTAACTCCCGGGGGAAACATCATGACCTTGTCCGTGTTCCTGTCGCGCATCGGCATCCGCCCGCGCATCTTCGGTGGCTTCACGCTGATTTTGGGCTTCCTCACCGTGCTGGCACTCCTTGCCGTGCTGCGGCTGTCCGAGATTGGTGGCACGGTCAGCCATCTCGTCACCAGCGCTGACGGCGACGGTGCCATGGCGCGCGTCCATGCCGCGCTGCTGTCGGCCAATGGCGCGGTCGAAAAGTTCGTTCGCACGCGCAATCTTGGTGATCGCGACGCTGCTGCCAAGGCGATCGATGGATTCGGCCAGGCGTTCGACCAGGCCGACCAGCAGTTTGGCCGTTTGCCGGCGATCACGGCCGGCCGCAATGTACTGGTTGAGGCACTCGACAGCTACAGGAAATCCTTTGCAACCGTGGCCGCTGCGGTCGACCATCTCCGCACCGCGAGTGCCAAGAGCGAGGCGCTGGGGGCTTCAGCGAGCCTCGACATCGGCGCGATCAATGTCGCACTTGGTAACCAGCCGGAGCACCTTCTCCAGCCGCTGCGTCTGGCGGCTACGGTCGATGCGGTGCGCGTTGCCGCGCTGCATTTCATCATCACCCAGGCCCAGTCCGACGCCGACGATGTCGCGTTGACGCTCGGCTATGCGAAGGCTGCGATCGCTGACAGCGAGGCGGAGATCGCGGGCCTCGAGGCGCCACGCCTGAAGAGCCTGCTCATCGCACTCAAGAAGGTGCTCGCCGATCAGGCTTCTATGCTCACGGACCTTTCCGCCGCGGTCGGTGAGCTGCGCAAGGGCCAGGCCGATCTCGTCAAGGCGAGCGGCGCGATCGACGCGCAGACCGGAACCATCAGCCAGGCGTTGGGTAGTGCGCGCGCCGAACAGAGCCGGCTCACCGCCGAAACGGTCGAGCACACGGGCAACGTCTTGATGGCGGTCGCTGCCTCCGCGCTGGTTCTGGGCGCGTTGCTCGCCTGGCTGATCGGGCGCAGCGTATCGCGGCCGATCGGTCAGATGACCCTGCGCATGCAGTCCCTTGCGGCCGGCGACCTCGATCAGGCAATTCCTGGCGGTGAGAGGAGCGACGAGATCGGCCATATGGCCGGCGCCGTTGAAATCTTCCGGCAGAATGCACAGACTGTCCGACGCATGGAGCAGGAGGCCGCTGCACAGCGGTCCGCGGCCGAGACCGAGCGTGCGGCGATGATGGCGCAACTCGCCGACCGCTTCGATCGGGGCATGGAAGGTGTCATCGGCGGTGTCTCAAACCGTGCCGAGGAGATGGGACAGAGCGCCCAAGATCTCGCGCGCGTTGCTGAGCGCGGAAGGTCGCTCGCCGAGCAGGTCGCCGCAACCTCTGCCCAGGCCTCCTCCAACGTTCAGACCGTGGCGGCGGCAACGCATCAACTCGCTGCCTCGATCAAGGAGATCTCGAGCCAGGTGGCCCGCTCAGTCTCCGTGTCCGATCAGGCCAAGGAGGAAGCTTCGCGCACCGAAGCCCTGATGCGCGCGCTGTCGGACTCGGCGGAGCGGATCGGCACGGTGGTGCAACTCATTCAGGCGATTGCAAGCCAGACCAATCTGCTCGCGCTGAACGCCACGATCGAATCGGCGCGCGCCGGCGATGCCGGCAAGGGTTTTGCCGTGGTCGCGAACGAGGTGAAGAGTCTGGCGACGCAGACCGCTCGTGCTACCGAGGAGATCGCGGGCCTCGTCGCCGAGATCCAGAGTTCGACCGGCCAGTCCGTTGCTGCGATCGGACAGATCGGCAGGACCATCGCCGAGATGACAGAGATCGCAACCGTGATCGCAGCCGCCGTCGAGGAGCAGGGTGCTGCGACGGGCGAGATCGCCCGCAACGTCGAACAGGCAGCGAACGGGACGACGGCGGTGACCGGGCAGATCGGTGACGTCCGCAATGTCGCCGGCGAAACCGATGCCGGCGCCGAAGCGGCGCTTGCCGCAGCCGCTGCGCTGCAAGAGCAGGCGCGTGCACTCAAGCACGACGTTGCGGAATTCCTGCAGACGGTGCGTAAGGCCGGCTAGTCCGCGTCGGGGATCCGCAGCGACGTTGGATGGCTTTCCGTTTCGGACGGGACGAACTAACGCGTTTGGGCCCCGTGAGTTAAATTCAACTCCTTTGCAATCCACTTGGTAAACGTGCGGACCGACCGCCTGTGCTTGGCCTGCGGCGGGCACACGAGATAGTGGCCGACATAGGTGACATCGCGAGCGCGCCCGGCGAGCGGTGCTACCAGCTGGCCAGTGGCGAGCTCGCGTTCGGCAAGTCGTGTCGATTCCAGGGTGACGCCGAGGCCGTCCGTGGCGGCGGCGATCGCCATGAAGCTGCGGTCGAACCGAAATCCGCCGGGGCTCGGTGCGGACAGGCCGTTTGTGGCGAACCAGGCGTTCCAGCGAACGCGCTTCTGCTCGCTCTCGATCAGCACCAGTTTCAAGAGGTCTGCAGGCTCACGGATCGCGCCGGCGAGAGAAGGTGCGCACATGGGACGTATGGTCTCCTCGCCAAGAGGCAATACGGACAAGCCCTCCTGCCGCGGTGGCCCATAGCAGATGTCGACGTCGAACTCGTCGTTGCGAAAGTGCGGATAGTCGACGCCGGCGGCGAGCCGCACCTCAAGTTCGGGATGGCCTTCAATCAAGCTTCGCAGGCGCGGCATCAGCCATTGCGCCGCCATGCTCGGCGCGCAGTGGATTCGCAACAGGTTTGACGAACGTGCGCTCGCGACCTCGAGGCCGTGTCGCAGCTCGTCGAATCCGCTCGAGACGCGACGCAACAGCTCATCGCCCGCCACGTTGAGCCGCACATTGCGACCTTCGCGCTCGAACAGCGTCGTTCCGATCTGGTCCTCGAAGGCGCGGATCGCGTGGCTGACCGCGCTCGGCGTCAGTCCCAATTCGCTTGCTGCCGCGCGGAATGATCCGGTGCGGGCGGCCGCTTCGAATACGCGCAATGCACCGAGCGGAAGCTTGGACATGCCATAGGTGAACACAATTCACCTATTGATGCAAATTCCATGTATTTTCCAACCCCTCCCTCCCAAACATAGTCAGCGGCAATCGAAACAAGATCACACGGAGGGAACATGCTTTTGGCAGGCAAAACTGCGATCATTTCTGGAGCCGCCGGCATGCGCGGGATCGGCTTCGCAACTGCAAAAACATTCGCAAAGAACGGCGCGCGCGTCGCGATCCTCGATATCGATGCCAAGAGCGCGGCGAGTGCCGCAGCCGAGCTTGGCAAGGACCACATCGGGTTGGCCTGCGACGTGACGAACAAGGCCGACTGTGAGCGCGCTGTCTCCGACGTGCTCAAGGTCTTCGGCCAGATCGACATTCTGATCAACAACGCCGGCATCACCCAACCCGTCAAGGTCTGGGACATTTCGTCCGAGGACTGGGATCGCATCCAGGACGTCAATCTGCGCGGCGTGCTCTTTCTCTCGCAAGCGGTCATGCCGCACATGCGCGGCCGCAAATCCGGTGCGATCGCCTGCATGTCGTCGGTTTCCGCTCAGCGTGGCGGTGGCATTCTCGGCGGCGCGCATTATTCGGCCGCGAAGGCCGGTGTGCTCGGTCTCGCCAAGGCGATGGCCCGCGAACTGGGTCCCGACGGCATCCGCGTCAATTGCGTGACGCCCGGTCTGATCCAGACCGACATCAACGCGGGCAAGATCTCCGACGACAAGCGCAAGGAGATCATTGACGGCATTCCGCTCGGCCGGCTCGGCGTGCCGCAGGACGTCGCCAACATCTATCTGTTCCTGGCCTCGGACCTCTCCGCCTACACGACGGGCGCCGTCATCGACGTCAATGGCGGCATGCTCATCCATTGAACGAGGGGACGGTCATGGCTGAATCCGCATTGCGAACCAACGAGCCCGACGTTGCCGAACGTGCCTACCGCATCCGACGCAATGCTCTTCGGATGGGCGAGGTTCAAGGGCAGGGCTATATTGCCCAGGCACTCGATATCGCCGACGTGCTGGCCGTCGCCTACTTCCACGCCATGCGCTACCGCCCTGAAGATCCCGCTTGGGAGGGGCGTGACCGATTCCTGCTTTCGAATGGCCACTACGCCATTGCGCTCTATGCGGCGCTGATCGAGGCCGGGATTGTTCCGGATGCCGAGCTCGAGACTTACGGTTTTGACGACAGCCGGCTGCCGATGTCGGGCATGGCCAGCTATACGCCGGGCATGGAGATGTCCGGCGGTTCACTGGGACTGGGCCTCAGCATCGCCGTCGGCATGTGCCTCGGTCTCAAGCGCAAGGGTTCCGACAGTCGCGTCTACACGCTGTTCTCCGACGGAGAGCTCGACGAGGGCTCGAAGTGGGAGGCCATGATGTCGGCAGCACATTACAAGCTCGATAATCTCATCGCCATCGTCGACGTCAACAATCAGCAGGCCGATGGTCCCTCGGGGCAGATGATGGGCTTCGAGCCACTGGCCGACAAGGTCCGTGCGTTCGGCTGGTTCGTGCAACGGGTCGACGGCAACGATCTCAACGCCGTCACTGCCGCCTTCGATGCAGCCAAGTCGCATGGTGGCGCAAGGCCACGCATGATCATCGCCGACACTCTCATGGGCAAGGGCGTTCCTTTCCTCGAAGCGCGCGAGCGCAACCACTTCATGCGAGTGGACCAGCACGAATGGCAGCTGGCGCTGCAAGCTCTGGACGCAGGGAGGCAAGCATGAAGCCGGTCGCAACGATGGCTCCGACGGCCGCAAAGGAAAAGCCGCGGCTTACCACTTCGGCCATGATCGCCTCGATTGCCGGCGAAGGGCAGGCGACCAAGCCGGCTCCGTTCGGCCATGTGCTGGTCGAGCTTGCGCGCCAACGGGCCGACATCGTCGGCATGACTGCTGACCTTGGTAAGTACACCGACCTTCACGTGTTCGCGAAGGAGTTTCCGGATCGCTATTACCAGATGGGCATGGCCGAGCAGCTCCTGTTCGGTGCTGCATCCGGTCTGGCTGCGGAAGGATTTACCCCCTTCGTCACGACATACGCCGTGTTCGCGTCCCGCCGCGCCTATGATTTCATTCATCAGACGATCGCGGAGGAGGATCGTAACGTCAAGATTGCTTGCGCGTTGCCAGGCCTGACCTCCGGTTACGGGCCAAGTCACCAGGCCGCCGAGGACCTGGCACTGCTCCGCGCGATGCCGAACATGACCGTCATTGATCCTTGCGACGCCCACGAGATCGAACAGGTGGTGCCGGCGATCGCGGCGCATCAAGGTCCGGTCTACATGCGGCTGTTGCGCGGGCAGGTGCCGCTCGTGCTCGATGAGTACGGCTACAAGTTCGAGCTCGGCAAGGCCAAGCAATTGCGGGACGGCGCCGATGTTCTCATCATCTCCTCTGGCCTGCTGACGATGCGGGCGCTGGAAGCCGCCAAGCAGCTCGAATCCGACCGCATCGGTGTGGCCGTGCTGCACGTGCCGACCATCAAGCCGCTGGACACCGAAACGATCGTGGAGGCGTGCCGCAAGCCGGGTCGCATCGTCGTCGTCGCCGAGAACCACACCGTGATCGGTGGATTGGGCGAGGCGGTGGCGGCGGCCCTGATGCGGGCGCGAGTCCATCCTGCGTTCCACCAGATCGGTTTGCCTGACGAATTCCTCGCCGCAGGCGCGCTGCCGACATTGCACGATCGTTACGGCATTTCGACGGAGGCGATATGCACCTCCATCAAAAGCTGGAGATGAAGGACAAAACCTTCACGACAGACAATCAATCAAACAAACAGGGAGAGAGAAATGACCGAGGAAGCGAAGAGGGGCTTGACGCGTCGTGCTGCGCTGGCCATGGGCGCCGCCATACCCCTTGTCTCCATCATCTCGCGGCGCGGCGATGCCGCCGAATTCACCCTCAAATTCGCGACTGGCCAGGACCCCTCGCATCCCGTCAACAAGCGGGCGCGCGAAGCCATCGACCGGATCAAGCAGGCGACGGGCGGCCGTGTCGAAATCAATCTGTTTCCGGCCAATCAGCTCGGCTCCGATACCGATCTTCTCGGTCAAATCCGTAACGGCGCGGTCGACTATCTGAACATCGGCGCTTCGGTGCTTGCCACGCTCGTTCCGGGCGTCGGCATCGTCAACACCGGCTTCGCCTTCAGCTCCTACGATGCCGTGTGGAAGGCGATGGACGGCGATCTCGGTAATTTCGTCAAAGGCGAGATCGAGAAGATCGGCGTCCTTCAGGTCAGCAAGTCCTGGGACAACGGATTCCGCCAGCTCACGTCCTCCACCCGCGAGATCAAGACCCCGGATGACCTCAAGGGCTTCAAGATGCGCGTGCCCGCGGCGCCGATCCTGACAAGCCTGTTCCAGGCCCTCGGCGCAGGTCCGACGCCGATCAATTTCAACGAGGTGTACTCCGCGCTGCAGACCAAGGTGGTCGAAGGGCAGGAGAACCCGTTGGCGATCATTTCGACGGCCAAGCTCTACGAGGTACAGAAATATTGCTGCCTCACGAGCCATGTGTGGGACGCCTATCTCATCTTGGGAAATCGCCGCTCGTTTTCGCGCCTGCCGTCCGACGCGCAGGAGATCGTGACGCGCGAATTGAACAAGGCGGCCGACGACGAGCGCGCCGACATTGCCGCGCTGTCGAAGTCGCTGCGTGACGAGCTGGCGGCCAAGGGCCTCAACTTCGTCGAAGTCGACAAGGTTGCCTTCCGCGCGACGCTCGGCAAGACCAGCTTCTACAAGGATTGGCGCGAAAAGTTCGGCGAGAAGGGTTGGACGCTGCTCGAGCAGGCAGTAGGCAAGCTCGGATGAGCGCGATCCACGTCGATGACCCCGTGGCCGGAAGCATGAGCTCCGGACTGGCGGTCAAGCTCGACCGGCTGCTCGTTCTGGTCACCGAGCCGCTCGCGGCGTTCGCCGTGGCGGCCGAGATCGTCATCCTGCTCACGGGCGTGATCGCGCGCTTCGTCTTCAATCATCCCCTGACATGGTCGGATGAGCTCGCGTCGATCACGTTCCTCTGGCTGGCCATGCTGGGTTCAGCGATTGCGTTGCGCCGTGGCCAGCACATGCGCATGACCGCGCTGGTCGAACGAAGCTCCGGTTCGATGCGGGAGTTACTTGAGGCGCTGGCGACCATGGCGCCGGCTCTGTTCCTGCTGCTCATCCTCTCGCCATCCGTCGATTTCGCGGAAGATCAGGCTTTCGTTCACACCCCGGCGCTTGGGCTGAACGATGCCGTGCGCGCCGCAGCGGTACCCGTGGGCGTTGCGCTCATGCTTGCCGGTACGCTTGTTCGGAGCCTTCGCCTCGGAGTTTTGCAGCTTGCATTGGCGATTGCTATTCTCGGCGCTTTCGCGGCAGGACTCTATCTCCTTACGCCCTGGATCGTCGCGATCGGCAACTGGAACCTGTTGTTGTTCTTCACGCTGCTGCTCGGCCTCTGCGTGCTTGCGGGCGTGCCGATCGCCTTCTGCTTCGGCCTGTCGACGGTCGCCTATCTCGTGGTCGTGACCACGACACCGTTACAGGTCATCCCTGGCCGTATCGATGAAGGCGTGAGCTCGCTCATCCTGCTCGCCGTGCCGTTGTTCATCCTGCTCGGCTACCTGATCGTGATGACGCGCATGGCAGCGTCGATGGTCAAGTTTCTCGCCGCGCTGGTCGGTCACGTCGAGGGGGGACTTGCTTACGTGCTACTTGGTGCAATGCTGCTCGTCTCCGGCATTTCGGGCGCGAAGACCGCGGACATGGCCGCTGTGGCGCCCGTGCTGTTTCCGGACATGAAGCGTCGAGGTATCCACGAGGGCGAACTCGTTTCGCTGCTTGCGGCATCCGGTGCGATGGCCGAGACGATTCCGCCTTCGATCGTGCTCATCATCATCGGATCGGTGACGGGCGTCTCCATTGCGGCCTTGTTCACCGGCGGCATTCTTCCCGGCGTCGTGCTGGCGCTGGCGCTCGCCCTCGTGGCGCGGCGGCGGATGTCGGAAGGCACCGGTGCGGATCGCGGGGTGACGACGGCGCGCGAAATCGGTCGCACCTTCCTCATCGCGGCACCCGCGCTGATGCTTCCCGTGCTGATCCGCGTCGCGGTCAGCGAAGGCGTGGCGACCGCGACGGAAGTGGCCACCATCGGCATTGCCTATGCCTTCGTTGTGGGGATCGTCGTCTACCGCTCGTTCGATTGGCGCCAACTTTATCCGGCGCTGGTTGGCACCGCGGCGCTGTCGGGAACCATCCTGTTCATCATTGGCGCGGCGACCTGCATGTCCTGGGCGTTGACGCAATCGAACTTCTCCCATGCGCTTGCTGGTGCCCTGGCGCAGGCCCCCGGTGGGCGGTACGGTTTCCTCCTCTGCTCGATCGTGCTGTTCGTCGTGCTTGGCAGCGTGCTCGAGGGTATCCCGGCGATGGTGCTGTTCGGACCGTTGCTGTTTCCAGTCGCCAAGCAATTGGGCGTGCACGAAGTGCATTATGCCATGGTGGTGGTCCTGGCGATGGGCATCGGATTGTTCGCGCCGCCTTTCGGCCTCGGCTACTACGCGGCCTGCTCGATCGGACAAGTCGATCCGAACTCCGGCCTCAAACGCATCTGGAGCTATCTCGCTGCGCTCATCGTCGGTCTTTTGGTCGTCGCCTTCGTTCCCTGGATTTCGACCGGATTTCTCCCCTGATGCGCTAAACGCGCACTTAACCCAGGCGGCGCCGGTCTCGCCGGTGCCGCCCGCAACAGGTGTCATCGCAAATGTCGATCAGTCCTTCGATCACCTCAGATACGTCGCGCGCTCCGGTTGACCTGCACAAGCGCATGGCCGACGCGATCCGCTTTTTGTCGCTGGATGCCATTGAGCGGGCAGCGGATGGCCACCCCGGCGCTCCGCTCGGTTGCGCCGAGATCGCAACCGCGCTGTTCACGCGACACATCAAGTGCAATCCGGCCGATCCGCTGTGGCCGGATCGCGACCGGTTCGTTCTGTCGAACGGCCATGGCTCGATGCTGATCTATTCCTTGCTGCATCTGTCGGGCTACGCCGGTTTTCCGATCGAAGAGATCAAGCAGTTTCGCGAGCTCGGCTCGCACACCCACGGCCATCCCGAGCGGGCGCCCGATCTCGGCATCGAGGTCACGACCGGCCCGCTCGGACAGGGCATCGCCAACGCGGTCGGCATGGCTGTTGCAGAAGCCTGGCTCGGTGCGACCTTCGGCGCTGATATCGTCGACCACCGCACCTACGCCATCGTCGGCGACGGCTGCCTGCAGGAAGGCATCGCGCACGAGGTGATCTCGCTCGCCGGCCATCTGCGCCTGGGGAAGCTTTGCTTCCTGTGGGACGACAATCGCATGACCGACGACGGTCACACCGATTTCGCGATCTCCGAGGACGTGCGCGGGCGTTTCCGGATCGCCGGCTGGCAGGTCATCGATGCCGACGGTCATGATGTGGAGCAGGTCTCGGCGGCACTGCTATTGGCCGCACGCGACCCGCGACCGACCGTGATCGCCTGCCGCACCACAATCGGCAAGGGATTGCCGCGGCTCGAGGGCAAGCGCGGCGCGCATGGCGGTCGCGTGTTCGCCAAGGATCTGGAAGAGGCGCGCGCGGCGGCAGGCTGGACGGAAGGACCGTTCGAGATTCCCGGCGATGTGACGGAGGCCTGGAAGGACGGCGTCACCGATCGCAACCGGCCTGCCTACGAATCCTGGCGCGCCCGTGTGGCCGCCATGCAGCCGGAGAAGCGCGCCGTGTTCGAGCGTATGATGGCCGGCGAGCTTCCCGAAGGATGGAGCGATGCGCTGGCCGCGTGGCGCCGCAAGATGGCGGCCGAAGGGCCGATCCGCTCCACCAACGAGGCGACTGCCGATATCGTTGCGCTGCTCGCCGAGACGATCCCCGAGCTGATTTCCGGCGCCCCCGACCTCGAAGGTCCGACCAACTGCAAGCGCGCCTTGCAGGCATTCACGTCCGCCAATCCCGCCGGCCGTTACGTGCACTACGGCATCCGTGAGCACGCCATGGGTGCGATGATGAACGGCATGGCCGCGCATGGCGGCGTGTTGCCTCTCGGCGCCACCTATCTGGTCTTCTCTGACTACATGCGACCGGCGCTGCGGATGGCCGCGCTGATGGAATTGCCGGTCGTTACCGTCTACAGCCACGATTCCATTGGCATCGGCAAGAACGGGCCGACCCACCAGCCGGTCGAATTCCTGGCCTCGCTGCGCGCGATGCCGAACATGGCGGTGTTCCGCCCCGCCGACAACGTGGAAGCCGCCGAATGCTGGGAGCTTGCGTTGCGCCGCAGGCACGGCCCGTCGTCGATGATCTGCTCGCGACAAGCCTCGCCGCTGGTTCGTACCCAGGAGAGTTCCGCCAATCTTTGCTCGCGTGGAGCCTATGTGCTTGCCGAGGCCGATGGCGCGCGGCGTGCCACGTTGCTGGCAACAGGCTCGGAGGTCCAGATCGCGCTCGCAGCGCGGCTTGTCCTGCAGGCGCAGGGGGTGCCCACCGCGGTGGTCTCCATGCCGTGCTGGGAACTGTTCGAGGAGCAGGACGAAGCTTATCGCGCAGGTGTTCTCGGCAAGGGCGTGCGGGTCGCGGTCGAGGCGGCGGTGCGGCTCGGCTGGGACCGCTGGATCGGCGACCGGGGCGGATTTGTCGGCATGTCCTCTTTCGGGGCGTCAGGCCCGGGCGATGCACTGTTCGTCCATTTCGGCATTACGGCCGAGAAGGTTGCGGGAATGGCATTGGGATTGCTTCGCGATAAGCTAACCGTCGCCTAGGACAACTGACCGCGAGAGCAAGATGGCCAACCTATCGGAACCAGTCCGTATCGTGTTTCTTGACCGGGACACGATGCCGCCGGAGATTCGGCTTCGGCCGCCGTCGTTTCGGCACGAAGTTCAGGAGTACGCAACGACCGCGCCGCAGGACGTCGCGAGCCGGATCGCGGACGCCCACATCGTGATTACCAACAAGGTGCCGGTTCGGCGCGCGGAGTTGCAGGCGGCGCCGCACTTGCGCTTGATCGCGGTTGCAGCCACGGGATACGACGTCGTCGATATCCATGCCTGCGAAGAGCGCGGCGTTGCCGTTTCGAACATTCGCGGCTACGCGGTCAATACGGTCCCCGAGCACACTTTCGCACTGATATTCGCGCTCCGTCGCAGCCTGACTGCTTATCGTGATTCAGTCCAGAGCGGCCGATGGCTCGAATCCGGCCAGTTTTGCTATTTCGACTTTCCCATTCGCGACCTGGCCGGCTCGACGCTCGGCATCATCGGTGACGGCGCACTCGGCCGTTCCGTCGCGGACATCGGCCGCGCGATCGGAATGCGCGTGCTGTTTTCCACCTACAAGGGCGTGGAGGGGATGGGGCCTCTCTACACTCCCTTTGAGGACGTGCTGCGTACGTCGGACGTCATCACCTTGCACGCGCCATTGATGCCGGCGACACGCAACATGATCGCTGCGCCGGAATTCGCCGTGATGGAACGGCGCCCGCTTCTGATCAATACCGCGCGTGGCGGCCTTGTCGATGAGACCGCGCTGGGCGATGCCCTTCGCTCCGGGCAGATCTCGGGCGCGGGTTTCGATGTCGCGACCGTCGAACCGCCCCCGGCCGATCATCCGCTGATGCAACTGGTTGGATTGCCGAACTTCATTCTGACCCCGCATGTGGCCTGGGCGAGCCAAGAGGCCGTGCAGGCACTCGCCGACCAGCTCGTGGACAATATCGAGGCCTTCTGGAACGGCGATCCGCGAAATCTCGTTACGGCGGCGGTGGAACGCTGAAACAAGCGACGACTGGCGAATTGCACCTTTCGCCGGCGACGCTATGCGCGCCGAAAGCACTGCCGCCAACCGATTCCCGAGACACACCCAACGCAGAACCTTGGCACCCGTGCCGACCCAGAACCAATCCGGCGAAGACTCGCCGGTCGGATCATCGCGAACGAGTAGATGCCGCCACGCGGCGAACAGGGGTGATATGACGCTGCCTGTTCTCGTAACGTTTGCCCGGCTAGCGCCTTGTGCAAGGGGGGCGCATGAAGCGTCGTCGCAGGTCCCCACCGAAAGTAAACCGCCAGCAGCGCGCCCACCGGGAAACGGTACGATCTTCACCTTGATCTAGATCAATCTTCGCTTCAGTTGGTGCTGGAGGATTGGAACGGTAAAGACCGTGTCGTGCCAAGATTGTCTTCCCACTCCAACCCATCGCCTGCACGCATGCGCCTTGATAAAGGGCTCTCGTCGATCCCAAGTGCAACTGGTGGAATTGCGCGACTCGCATGTGATCGATTGTGTCGTGCGGAAATAAATTTGGCTCCCGTTCTGTTGCGCGCTGGCTTAACAAGCGAAGACATTCAAGATCGCAACCGACGGCTCGACGCGAGCTCTCAGGTCAGGCTGCTCGAACTCGCCGCCACGGCGGCGCAGGACGATTGCTTTGGCTTCCGTCTCGCGCAAAACTTCGATTTGGGCGAGATCGGCTTGCTCTATTACGTCATGGCATCCTCAGAACAGATCGGTGACGCTCTGCGGAATGCGGAACGCTATTGCGCGATCAATAATGAGGGAGTGCGGCTGCGGGTTTTATTAGAGCCTTCGGTTGTCATCAGATTCGAATACCTGGATATCGATCGGATCGCAGATCGCCACCACATCGAGTTTTGGCTTACCACTCTACTTCGCATCTGTCGGACATTGACCGGCAGTCGGATTGCTCCGCAGCAGGTCACGCTGAAGCATTTTAGATCGCAGACACCTGCGGACGTTCTGGCTTATCTAGGCTGCAAGATCGATTTTACGGCGACAGGCGATCAGATAGTGTTTCCTGCGTCGATAGGCTCGTCGCGGATTGTCGGTGCCGACGCTCATTTGAACAGACTATTACTTCGATACGCAGACGACGCTCTTGACGGTCGAGTTTCCCGGCGCGCTAGTATGCGCTCCCGCGTCGAAGATCAAATAGCTCACTTGCTCCCACACGGGAAAGCGAACGCAGCGGAGGTTGCGCGCCGCCTTGGTATGAGCCGCCGCACCCTTGCTCGTGCATTGTCCGACGAGGATACAGCCTTTTCTAGCGTGCTTGGGGAGTTTCGGCGCGCTCTTGCCCAACGATATCTCTGCGAACGGGACCTTCCGATTTCCGAGGTCGCGTGGCTGTTAGGCTATAGTGAGGTTAGCTCCTTCACACATGCCTTCGCTCGCTGGACGAGGTCGACGCCAACAGCGTTCCGCAATCTAAGAGATGTTCGCTGAGCGTCGGCGCGACGCTGGCTCAAAATCTCAATCTTTTGGCACATGATAGCAAGCTTTGTTTGGCCGCAATGCGCTAACGCCCGGTATTATGCAAGTACGACAAAAAGCGGCTGCGATGACCGACACACTCGCACGAAAGGATCTCGGTTCGTTAGGGCACCGCTTCAGTCTCCTAAGACGATATGACCCGTTGTTCCTGGCTTCGGTTGTTTGGCTTAGTGTGCTTCCGATTATGGTTGTTGCGCTCGGCGTTTTACTGTCGGTGATGTACCGAAATCCTTTGCTGCTAGACGACCCTCAAATGTTTAGCGAGGATCTGATTATCTATTTCAATCAGGACCGGCTGTTCGGAGCATCAGCTCTGATCCAGCCTTATTCTGGCTACCTCCAGTTATGCTGCCGGATCATTGCATTTACCACCGGTTTTTTCCCCGCCAGATATGCGGCTGATCTCTATGCCGCGTTCTTCGTGGCAACGATCTTCGTCACGGCCATTGTCATCTACACGTCTCCGATCTTCACCGGATGGGGCAAGGTGCTCGCCGCGCTGGCGCTGGTCTACTCGCCGACAGGTTCCGAGACCTTCTTCGGAATGCCCTACACGCAATGGATCATGGCTCCAGTCGTCGGGCTGGCGTTATACGAAAGTCCAACGTCGAAGGGACGCGCGCTTGTCCTGCTGGCATATTTCGCAATGGTCGGGCTGTCCGCGCCGTTCGTGATCATCGCCGCGCCATTCGTCGCGTGGAAGGCCCACAGCGAGCGATCTCGCTACGCCTACGCCCTATGTGCGATCACGACCGTCACAGCGGCCATCCAGCTTGACGGCATCATCACCCGTGGGGCGGCCAATCCAGCCACCGGCAACATCATCGAGCGCGCGTTCATGGCAACGAGCGTTTTCTATGCCTGGGCGACAGGCCCGAACTATCCCGGCTTATGGCGAGCGCTCGCCATCGCCATACCGACGTCCGCAATCGTCATCTGGTATCTCTGGCAGAACCGCAAGGCCGCCGAGCGTGCCCTGATCTACTTCGTGGCCTATGGCGCTGTCGTCCTGGCGGCTGGCTGCCTGCAAGTCGACGCGCCGCTGCACGCCAATCAGTTCCTGTTCGGCGCGAGATATTTCTACCCGCCCATTGTCTTGTTCGTTCTCACCTTCATCGTGATTGAGAACTCTGATCGTCACCGGATCACGCTTCCATTCATCGCAGCGGCACTCGGAGTCATTTTCGTCTCGCACGTGACGAACATGAACGTTCACTTCACGTACAGGAACTGGGCCGAGACCGCTCGCTGCATCGAACAGCGCGCGGACTGCATTACAGGACTCAATCCGGGAAACACCGGCTCGATACGCATCCCGTCCGACTCGGAGCTCAAAATCATGTCGGTGGCTGAACGGCTGCGGTTTCGCGAGAATGAACTGATACCATGACGAGACAACGAGCAGAAAAAGTGGCCGTTATCCTGATCTACGCCTTGGTGACTGCTGTCGTAGTGCTCACGGCGAGGACCGGCGGCTTCTAGGGCACCACGCCGCGACCGCCGCAGTGATGCAATAAACCACTGGGTGATATCCGTTAGGGTCGGTCCGGTTGGATTTGCTTCCAATGTTGGGCCTCGCTTCACCTCCAACCGCCTTGTCCGGTGGCAGGCCGCTCCGGAGTTGTCCGTCCAAAGGCCCTGCCAGCGGCTGGCGACGCTCTCTGTCGTTCGCAGGCGGTGAGCCTGAGGGCCCGTCGGCTCCTGAGGCCGGCAGGTTTCTTTTGGCGCGCCATGCGCCTGCCGAGTTGCGAAATCATTCAGCGCCCACGGAGGAGCTAGTTCAAGCGGATCTCATAGCGATGTTTTAGCCGGTCGCGCGTGGTCTCTGCGGCATATTGCACGCGGGCGATATCGCAGCCCTCCTGGGCCACCACGTGCAGCCTCCAGTTCATCCCCAGGCCGTCACTTTGCTTAAATTCGACTTCAACAGAGACGACCTTTTCGGTGCCGGGAAAACTGCGGACCTCCTGCAGCGCGATACGCTCAAGATCGTCCTTCGAAACCAGCAATCTCGACACCGTCACCTCCAGGCAAGAACTTTGGCGTTGAACCGCGCTCTTCCAACCGGGGCGATAGTCCCAATGTTCCTACGCCGCCAACCCACTTGATGATGACGATGCAAATTGAATTTAGGACCAGGAGATTCACCTATGAAATCGCCGGAACAAACGATATCGGGAAAAATCGGTAACTGAGGCAGGGTCGATCGCATTGTTTGGGGCACGCTCCAATGCCGTCTACCATCGAAACACTCGTTTCCGTCCACGTGCGTTTGAAGAACCGGCGAGCGCTGGAGGATATGAGAGAGCTTCGGCGCCAGTTGCAGCAGAGCCTCCAGTGCACAGCGAGCATCGATCCGCGCCATGCACTAAAATATGTTCATGATGATCTGCGAACGATCGAAGCGGGGCTGGAGCAGCTCCGGCCGCTACGGTACCCCTAAGGCAGTGAATATCGGGCCCGCCGGTTCACGCTGACGTACGCCATACACATGGCGTGAAGATAATATTTTCACGATGTTTTGCGAGTCAGGGAACAAGCGGCAAGGCCGCGTGTTCTCGACTCGCTCCGGCCGTCAATGTCCCCCTGTTGTCGCGCCGGAGCTAAGCCAAGGGCCCCGGCCGCCGCCAAACCGCTGGGGCCCTTTTTCGCGGGAAAACTCGGCACCGCCGCTCTGTCCAAAAGTGGACATAACAAAATGCCGAACCGGTCTAGGCTAGCTTCGGCTTGGTTCACCAATACACCAAGCAACCTCCAACGGCCCCGGCATTTAGGGTTGTGCTGGGGCCGTTTCTAAGTGCTTCGATCGGGTGCCTGATGATCAGAACACTGATTGGCGCTTCGATAGTCATTGGCAGCTTGGTAACCGCCGCCGAAGCGCAAAATTGCAGGCAATATCCGCCAGGACCTTTCCGCTTCCAGTGCAAAGCGGCGAGACATCCAGAAATCATCGGGAAAAAGGATATGTGCCGCGACGAGGCGCGTTGCTGAAGAGAGAAACGGCAAACGGGCCCGCGTCAGAACCACGCATGAGCGGCATCGACCGAGGCGTAGGTTTTTCTCGCGTTGTTCACTGCAAAATCGAAGATGCTGGACGACATCTCCAAAATCTGAGAGCTTCGCGCCGTTACAACTGAAGATTTTGGGGGGGATATGCTACACGTGCCTGCGGCTCTTTGCGCCGCTTTGATCCTATTTCCGGCTATTGCTTCTGCGGGTGATTTACCAGTGCCAAAGAAGGGGGCACCTGCGCATCCTACCAAACAGGCCCAGCCTGACCCTAGTCCCGGTCCGGAGGAAGGTTCACGGCCCGGCATTCGCACTGTCGGTACGTTTCCGACGTTCGATGCCCAGAATGAATACACCGTCACGCCGCCAGATGCGAAGCTCAACATCACGAAGCTCTACATCCCCAAGGGCGCGACGATAAAGGTAAGCTCCTGAGGTAAGATCGATCGACTGGTGGGTCGGAGAATTCGTGTTTGAGGAAAACGCGACAATCGACCTGTCGAGTAACGCGCCGAAGGCGGGACGTGGTGGGGACGGCGGACCACCACCTCCGCAGGCGCAATACTGCCAGCGGGGGGCGACGGGGCAGGGCGGTGGAGCAGGTGCAACAGGGGTGTCCGGTGTTACCTTGGCAATCAGCGACCTTCGCTCAGTGACTGTCAACGGCTCCTTGTGGATTCGCACCGATGGATCGCCGGGAGGGGACGGCGGAAATGGTGGACAAGGTCAGCAAGGTGGCGGCCACGATCACCGCGGTGTTTTTGGCCACTGCCGCGCCGCGAATGGTGGTGCTGGGGGGAGTGGGGGACAGGGGGGTGCCGGCGGCGCGACCAGTCCAATCACGCTGTCACTACACGGAAACATTCCGGTTCCTCATAACGGGATCAAAGCCGGATGCGCGACAGCTTGCACTGCCAGCACTCGACCGCCCGGTGCAACCGGCAACACCGGCGTGATCGCTATATGGGGCTCACCCGGATGCGGCGGCAACGGAGGTGGGGGCGGACCTGGTGGCATCGAAGGTGACCGCGGCGAGTCCAGTGGAGGGCCTGGCGGCTCTGGCGGATCTGCAGGATCGATTGGTGCTTGTAGCGGCGTCAAAACCTGGGGCGACCGTGTCGCACTAAAGCCAATCCTGTAAAGTGGGAAGTTCGACGAATGGCGCTTATCGGAGCCGCTTGGCAGAGCACGCAGCTCCACAGCGTTTCGTACGGCGGTACGGCAGATAGCGAGAGTGAGGGGATCATGAAACCCCTGTTCAAACTGCTGTTCTTCGCGTGTGGCTGGATCGGCCTGATGCTGAACCTGGTCTTCGTGGTCGTGTCCTTTTTGCGCGATGCTCCGATTGAGACCTCGGCAATCGAGACCGCGCTTGAATTGGTCTGGGTCGGCGGCGTCACGTTCTTCGGGCTCGGCGCCCTGGTCCTCGGCGAATAGGCGTAGGTCCGGCTGCTACCGGTCCCGACATGCACCGCCGACGCCTCGGGCGGTGAAACAGGAGTGCCCGTCGGTTCGCGCTGGCGGGCTCAATCTCAACTAACCAGTAGCCAAGTGATGCCAGCGACCATGACGTAGAAGCCCGTCGCCGCGATGAGGACGAAGGCTCGCTCGGTACTATCCATGGATTCCCCCTACGCTAAACCCTTGGCATTCCCAAGAGGAAGGCTACAGGGCCGACGAGCCGGATCAACTCGATTGTCAACCTCCTTTACGTGCAGGACTGTGGATATCGGGGAGAAAAGTGCACCGTCGGGTGGGGCAGGAACAAGTGGCAGCTTCGCGTGTTCTCGCCATGCTCCGGTCGGTAATCCCCCGTGCACCGAGCGGAGATGGCCCCAGCTCGCCGCCCAAACAGCTGGGGCCATTTTTTATTGTTCAAAAGTAGACAGATTGAATTGCCCCTGTGGCCCAGGCTGCTGGCCCTTGGTGCTCACGGGCTTGGCATTCAGAGTTGCGCCAAGGGTCGTTTTTCCGACCGGGGGAGCCAATCGATGTTTGAAGACACGTATTGGGCTGCGCGGGAAGTTGCTGCAAGGCTGGCGCGATTGGACGCAAGCACCGAACGTGAAAAAGGAATGCTGCGACGCTCTCAGCAACAGATCGAGCTCTCCTTGAAGCTTCCTGGGACCGAGCCCTTGATGCTCGGGCTTCATCCAAAGCAGCAATAAGGTCACCTCCGGTTGGCGGTCTCCTTCTTCACGAGCCGCAGATAAGAGCCGTTCTCGATCTCATTCGCAAACAGGCTGGGACAATTTGTGAATGGAGCGGCGGCGACTGAGTCTGCGTTTTACCCTGAATGTATGGAGGGTGAGCGCCTTGAAGAGTCCGATGCAAGACCCCGCTTATTGGAGACAGCGGCCGAAGAGACGCGCGCCAAAGCGAACCAGTTCGAGTACATCGATAAACGAGAGAAACAGCGTCTGCTAAGGATCGCAGAAGAATACGATAGGCTTGCTGATCGGGCAGCGGAGTGGAACCGAAACGCTGACTCACGCGACAGCGAAGAGTAAGGCCCATTTCGTTCTCAACGCGACAACCCCTGAATGTGTGTTCTGGTTGTAAAAGAACAGAACGTGCTCGCGTCCCAATTCAGTTTTGAACCAAAGCGACTTGGGCTGGTTTATCCTCATCACCGGCCGAGGCTCTGCCCGTAGGCGTCGGTGGCCGAGAGACCGAGAGCGCTCCCGCCTGCACAACAAGGGGAGCGCCACCATGCCGGGCAATGCTTACGTCAATCATGCTCACGTTCTGGCTTCCGAAATCGCGGCGCAAAATGCTGTGCTGCGCGAGATCGTGGCGCAGGCGTTAGATGTCCTGCGGGTATCACCACCTGACACCTTCCTAGGCCGCAAGACCCAAGAGCCATTTCCGGCGGCCGACCGTCCAAAGGGCTGACGGTAACTGCGTGGCTGATGCTCCGGTGATGCCTGTCGCTTCCCTGTGGATTGCGCGGGCAAGTCTATAGATTTGCACCTTTCAGTCGTGCCCACTCAAGCGAGGTGCTTCTCTGTGAGATGATCATTAGGAGATGCCGACGATGGCTCAGCTCGGCTCAGGTTTGGCCGCTATTGCCTTGGCACTTACCTTTTACTTTGCCGTAGCCGCTTGGCAGGCGACTGCAGAGGATCGCCGCGATGGAGCCGTGATGGTGTGGGAACCGGCCGAGGCTCTCACGCAACACTAATCGCAGAAATCACCTCGCCCATCATTTGTGAACCGTCAGAATATCTCATCGCGGCTACAGTCGCTGCGATGGGCACGCCGAAACCGATCATACCCATTGATGTCTTGCTTATAGTCGCGGTCAACGTGATCGTTGCGGTGGCGATTTACTACCTGATCGTACTCTGGGGTTTTCTTCAAGGCTAGGCGAAGAGCTAAGGTCAGGGAGATGCTCGCCATAAAAACGGACCCCGCAGATGCGGGGTTCTTCGAGTTGAACTGTCCATCTCACCACTTCTGACGGCCGTACCAGTCATTCACTTCCTTCTGCGCCTGATCCTTGGCATAGCCGTATCGTTGCTGCAACCGGCCTTCGAGTTGCTCCTGTTTGCCGGCGATCACATCAAGATCGTCGTCAGTGAGCTTGCCCCACTGCTCCTTCACCTTGCCCTTCATCTGCTTCCAGTTGCCTTCGACACGGTTCCAGTCCATCTCGATCCTCCTTGAGCGAATGAGATCGACCAACAGTGCGGCGGATGCTTTCGTTCCGAGACGGCAAAGGGTCACTGAGTCGCGGGTGAACGCCTGTGTTCAAAAGTGGACCAACCTGTCCCGACACGAACGCGCCGATCATATGCAAGACAGCAGTCGGCAGCTCGCGGCCTCTTTCCGCTCTCCAAGGCGGAACGCACTCAATACTCGCCCGTTGCTTCACGGTAAGCAGGAAGAGTCCGTGTGCGAGAAATGCGAAGAACTCGATGCGAAGATCAACCACTACCGTCTAATCGCGACGAGCGTAACCGATAAACTCGTGCTTGAAGGGGTCGAGCGACTCGTCAGGAGCATCGAAGCTGAAAAGCGTGAGCTTCATCCTCAAGGTGGCGAGGCCGATCAATCATGAAAATCCGATCTCACTCTAAAAGCCATGTTGTCGAGCTGGACGACGGCTCCGTTTGGCAGATATTCCCCGGCGATCTCAACAAGACGCTGGCCTGGAAGCCCGAGACCGATCTGCATCTCGAAAGGATCATTGGCGGGATAAGCACTCACGTTCTCGTCAGCGCGAGCGATCACAGCCGGGCTCGTGTCATTCTGGCCGGGGAAATCTGGCCGGTTGAGGAGGTAAAAGATGTTCTTCAGGATGAGGCAGAGGGAAAACAACGTTTGTAAGTGTTCAGGAATAGGATGTTGGCTTTCGCTCCGAGCGTTGAGGACTGGCCTCGATGCGCGAAAGTTTGGGCGCTCGAGACCATGTCCGGTATGACTGACGACAAGCGTCTGTATTGCCCCAGATGCCAATTGTGCGGCACTGTGCAGAGCACGGTCGAGCTTCGCCCCAGCACCAGCTATCTCACAATGCGATGCGCGATCTGTGGGCTCGTATACGATGCGCAGGTAGCTTGTCGGCCGGAGACTTCGGAGACCAATGGAAAATCAACCCGTCCGTGAATTGAGAACGCAGGCCATCACTCGCAATCATCGTCAGGTAGGTTGGCAGGCTCGGACAGGCTTCCCCGCCTCAAAGCTCGCGCTCCGGCTCGGGAAGGCGGCGGTGCCGGCACTTGCTGAGGCTCGAGCGCCGCGGCACGCTTCTTGATGTAGTCGAGGACGAACAGGCGTATCGCGGACGAAAGATTACCATGCAGGCGGTTGCGGTCGATGTCACGGACAAGCGCCAACAGCGTCATGTTGCGCAGGCTGCTACTTAGTTCTGCTCTTTCGTGCCGATAGCTGCCGAATGAGCTTTCAGCCAGAGGCCCAAAAAGTTCTACAATTTAACGGGTTTAAATGGTGGGCGCACAAGGGATCGAACCTTGGACCTCTCCCGTGTGAACCACAATCTGTAGATCCAGTCGGGCCGCACGTGGCCATAGTTATGCCGAAATAATTCGTTTTATTACAGTGCCTTATGGCCGTTTAAGCCTCAGTGAGCCATAAGCGGCCATACTGCATTTTGTGTGCCCCTGTTGTGCCCCCCTCAGATTTTTCCCTTGGGGCACAGAAATGAGGGAGGGTCCGAGCTACGTTCTCTCGGTCCTTCCTTTTTTTGGGCACACAGTAAAGCTTGGAGGGCCGGTTCTGATAGGGCGCGATTTTCCCCTCGCGGGGTACACCGGGGCACAAAAGGCGGGGAAAGAGTCATGCCAGAGCGGACCAACCAGCTAACACTCACCGATGCAGTGATCCGCAACGCCACGTTGCCGCTCGGCAAGACTCAGCATTATCTCCACGACGACAAGCTGCCCGGCCTCGCCTTGCGCATGCGCGCCACCGGCGGCCGGACCTGGGTCTACCTCTTCACCAAGCCGGGGGTGAGGGGGACCCAGCGTAAGACCCTCGGCCCGTGGCCGAAGTACAATGAGAAGGCGGCGCGCAAGGCTGCCACCATCGCCGCCGGCGAGGTGGTCAAGGGCACGGACCCCAACGATGCGAGACGCGAGGCGAGGCGGCAACAGGCAGCCGAGAAGCAACGCACCATCCTGGCGGACCTCATCGTCGAAGATGGTCCCTACCAGACGTCCTTGACCGGACGTCAGGTCGTCAACTGGAAGCCAGCCATGTCGGCATTGCGGCGCGGGCTCAAGCAGCAGGCCGAAATCGGCGTGGGCGACTTGACGCGGCGGCAAATCATGGCGGCAGTCGACCGCGTCGCCAAGACCGGCAAGCGCGGCGCGGCCAAGGACCTGCGCAAACACACCCACACGTTCCTCGAATGGTGCGTCGGCGAGGGCTATGTCGACCACAATGTGCTCGCCGGCTATCGCGAGCCCAAGGAAACTCGTGCGCAAAGAGTGGGACGCCGGACGAAGGGCCGCGCACTGAGCGATGAAGAAATCATCAAGGTTTGGCATGCGGCCGGCAAGCTCGGCACTTTTGGGCTCCTGACAAGGATGTGCTTGCTCGGCGGCGCGCGCCGGAGCGAGCCGACCATCATCGAGTGGCAAAAGCACATCATGGATGTCCGCGTCACGTTCGATGCGGCTTGGACCAAGATGGGCTTACACCACGATGTGCCGCGCACGCGCCTCGTTGACGAGGTGCTTGCGGCTGCGAAGCATTTTCAACGCGCAACGTCCGACTATGTTTTCCCATCACCAAAGACCGGCGGCCAGATGTCGGGCTTCACCAAGATGGTCAACCGGCTGGTCAAGGAGGCGGGTGTCGCCAGGTTCACCATGCATGACTTGAGGCGTAGTCTCCGCACTGTCATGTCACGCTGCGGCTACGACAACGAGATCCAGCGGCTGTGTGTCGGGCAAAAGCCTGGCGGAATCGATCAAGTCTACAATCACGACGAACAGTGGATCATTCGCAAGATGGCGTTTGAAGCAGCTCATGACTACATCGCGGAATTGGTAGGCGCGATCAGGGTCGGCGGGGCCGTGCGCCTACAGCGAACGAATCCGCTCGATCCGATCAAGGCCGAACTACTCGGCCGGCTTCGCGAACACTATGCAGCCGAAGCGGCTTAGCGGTTTTGTCTGGCCAAATAGTTACGCACCGCATCGACACGATAGAGCGGGCGGCCGTCGACGTAGCGCCATTTCAGCGCGTGATTCGGATTGCGCCGCCACTGCTCCAGCGCTCCGGGTGTGCGCCGGATGACCGCAGCCGCCTCTAATGCCGTCAAATTAGAGCTGCCCGGGAGCGTATCGATATCGAAGGTCGCGGGCGGCGGCATGCCACGGTTCTTGCGATGGCGCTTCGTGGCGTGCGGCATTTTCCGACTACCCGGCGAACTGCTGTCTTCGCCACCAGCAAGAAAGGAAGTTTCGCCGGTCCAAAAGAGATCTGGGATACCCGTTCGGTTACTGAGTGGCCTGGCGCAGAAATGGGATGAGCCATGACCTCGGCAAAGTAGCCAGTCCACCGGTGACGAGTATCATTATACCGTTAACGTAAGAAGGGTCCCGACCAACTCGAGGCAATGAAAGAGGCGAGGGATTCCCGGAACTGTTGGCATGAACGTATAGGAAACAGGCAAAGTTTCTACCGAGCGGCGAGTCGCTTGCGCCCGCAAGGAGCCTGAAATGATGGAGACGGAAGAGCCCAAGGTGTGCCGCATCCTCGGCCTCGATGGCGGGGGTGCGAAGGGCTTCTACACACTGGGGGTCTGCGAGAGATCGAAGGGATGCTGGGCTGCCGGCTCCACGAGCGGTTCGATCTGATCTTCGGGACAAGCACGAGCGCGATCATCGCGTCGCTATTGGCGCTTGGGAAAGCACTCAGCTATGTCGCTGTGAGGACAGTTTACGGTACCGCCGTGGGTCGCAGACGGCGAATGACCTCGACGCTTATATTGCGCGGCGCTTCGTTAACTGTGTCCCGCTCAGCCTCGACCCGTAGGGCCGCACGGTCGCGACCTGTTCAGTCTCTAGCGCGTCGACTAGCAGCGGTCGATTCTGCGGTGATCGCGCCCTAAATGCGGGACTAGTAGAAGGAGACGTCGATCGACGGGTCACTGCCTGTTTGACGTAGTTCAATGGTGCCAGCGGTGTCACGATCTGTGTAGTATTGGCCTGACAGGGCCAACGAGCACTCGGTACCATTTGGAAGATTGCGCAGATCGAACTTCGTCGTACCGTTGTAGGGCGGCCATCTAAGTTCCTTCGGCTCGGCTCGGTAAACGTAGTAGATCTTGTACTGTCCTGCCTCAATTATGGTGGATGCGGCGAGAGTTATGGATTTCATCCTCTCACCGTGCATGTCGATTTGCGTACCTAATAGGGATTGCCGAACTACCGCCCGAACCTGCAGCGGCTCGCCCACCCCAGGCTTTATGGTACCGGTCCACGTGCCATTCAGATCGTAGAAAGTAGCTGCGTTCCATTTGCAGAGGATCTTCCAAGCGCGCCGATAACAAGTAGGCGATAAAAGCGCTGAGATCAGCACCGCCGTAACGATCGAAGCAATAAAGATCACTCGGTAGACCGGGAAATCGGGAAAAACAAAATACTGAACTAGGTAGTAAACTAGCGTGCTGATGACGACAGTCGTGACCACCACTCCCCGAACAAAAGAATCGAACTTGATCAAGTGAAGCACAATCGCCCCCGGCTGGTCCGCGTGAGTTATCGCGCGATGTCGTCATAATGAGACAATCGATTTTTTCCTGAGCACTTGGCATTTAGCAGCGCAACGTATGCCTCGTGGAGACTGCCGCCTGCTCCCGCCGAAAATGTGAAATCGCGCGGGGCCAAATGTTTGATGCTCTCGAACAACTCGATCAGATTCATCTCAGTTGAAGCGGTTGCAGCTGCCACACCATCGGCTGCGCAGAAAATGATACGGAAGCCGCGGTTGCTCAGAAATTCAGAGATGCTCCTTGCGGCGCTTTCTAGATCCAGACTAATCCGGCGGAGCTTCACTTCATCATTGTTGATGTAGCAAGCGGCAATCTTTCTCCCCGAATCATCTCCATCAATCGCGATGTACATTTACCAAGGTCCTTGTGGGTGAGCGCCTCAATCTCCTGCAGCGCTCCTAAGATATAAAATCCTTTTGCGCCACCGCCATCTAGGCAGAGGACGCGAAAATACCTTTGTGCTCTGGAGTGTTGCTGTTCACCACTGCCCAAATAAAAATGCGAGTTATCTACTAGAAGCAGGACGTGGTTTTCGTGCATAGGCAAACATGTCAAGGCAAATGACTGCGCGAAGGCGGACCCTTGTGAGTAGAAGCTCGCGGCTAGCGACGCGACTTTGTAGTTTTGTTCACCTTCCTGGCTTTCGATCGTTTGACGACACTCTTTTTTGCGCGCTTGACGCTCGTCTTTGAGCGCTTGACGGCGAGCTCTTTGGCGCGCTTGACGCCAGTCTTTGTTCCCTTCTTAGCCGGAGTTTTACCAAAGGGTTTGGAGATCGCCATCTTCGCGCGGCGCGCCGAAGGTTTCGCTGTAACTTTACCCACGGCCCTTGTGCGGGTCTTTGTGGTCGCTGCTGACTTTGCGCGAGTCGTGTTGGCAGTTTTCGTTGCCTTATGTTTCTTCTTCTTGGCGGTCTTCGCACGCGATACATCGAGCACATAGACATCAATCTTGCCGGCGAGTTCAGCGGGCATTCTCTTGATGATTTCCTCACGCAGCAGGGCCGGAGAAGTTATCGAAGGGGCTTTCCGCCCGGCGATTCTTTCATTGACGCCGAACCATAGGACCAGGTACACGCCCTGATTTGCCGCCCCCGGGTATATGGTGTAACGCCCCGCAAGCTGAATCGAAGCAGCAGTGTAGAGTTCAGGATTCCATTGACCCTTTAGTTCGGTCACAAGAATGACTTGAGATTTGTCGATTACGGCAGAGGCTGTAAAGTCACAGCGCTTCGCGTCAGCCATCTGGTGCTCGACGACAACGCCGAGGTTGAGCGCGCGGAAATGATCCTGAAGCCTATCAACGATCCGGTCTCGTGCTCTATTTTCGTTGACGCGCTTGTCGCCCGAATAAAACACCTCGACAGGATTTGTTGCGTCTCCCCTTAGCCGGTGCTGAAATTCATCCAGAAGTTCGATCAGTAGGGCCCGCATGTCCTCTACGGACGCAATCTTACTGTCGTCGAGAAGTTGTGAGACGTCGGTGGGCGTTGGAGCGCGAAAATCGGATAGCGCTTGCTGCCTGACCGCTTCCGCGCGTTGGCTTCTAACCGAGCTCCAGAAGTCAGAAAACCTGGAATCTGACAATATTCGATCAAACACCGGGATAGAGTTCGAAGGATCGTCTCTTCCGATGCTGAAAACGACGTCGGTCAGGAATCTGTAAGCGGTTTCTCCTGGCGGGTCGCCGCTGCCCCAACTGTTTGGCAAGGACACTTTTGGCCACACTGAAACGAACGCATCGAGGACACGATAAACCTGCTCTGCATTGAGTTGGGGCCATCCCTGTGAGTCATGCCGGCCAAGCCTGCCCGAATAGTGCTTGATCTCAAGTATCGCCCTTGGATCGGCGCTGAACTCCGCCCAACTTGCGTCGGAAGTAGGCAGTATGAAAAAGAAATGGCGCAGCAGCCAGAATTTCCGGCGGATTAAATCAATATCCGAGGGGTCTATAGGGTCATTGCAGCGCGTCTCAATCAGAGCATTGAGCTGAGCCCTGTCCGCGTGAGTTGCGGCGATGCCGAATAGCGTTTCCCGCGAATGCCACGGCATAGCCGGATAGCGTGTGAGCCAATCGATGGAGATCGCGCCTTTCACGTTCGCGAAGGTTTCATGGTGATCGAGCATGTAGACGTTGGTTGCGGCATCTCCCGAGCGAGTCAGTTGAGGCTCGATAAGACGAGTTATGAACTCGATCTTGTCGGCGTCGGATGAGAAGATTACGCCGTCTATGGTTCGTTCGAAGCGTTCAGCTTCGCCTTCCTGGTATCCTGATCCTCCGATGCCTCCGGCTTTTGCGGCGCGAAGCATATCAAGGGGAATGCCGGCTAGTGTTCCAGTCTTACGAAAGGTCGCAAGGCAAGCTGCTTCAAGGACTATTGAAACGTTGGTGCTACCTCGCTCCGCTATAAATTCGATTGAGGGAATCTCAGGAGCAATGAAGCTAAAGCAGTTGAGCAGGGCGGTTTCGATGAGCTGTTCATCATTGATAACCAGATCATCCTCTTGTGCACCGTGAAGATAGCGTTGGGCCAAAGCAATCAACCAGCCCCAGTGTTGTCCCGCTTCGATCAGGGCGCGGTTAGCCTCAAAATTGGCGAGCAGACTAGCTTTGCGCTCAGCCTCCATACGTTTGTAATGCCTGCGCGAGTGCCCAAATCTGACATGATCCCTTCGAATGAGCTCGCGACTAGCTCGATGGACTTTGGTCCAAATCCGCAACAGGCCGGGTGACGTACGAGCCTGAGCTCTCATCCGAGCTCTGGTTGGATTGGGGCCTCTTGCTGAACTATCGTAGAGGCTGTGAGAGACGATCAGATGCTGCCAAAGCACGTGATTTCCGACGGCAAGTGCATGGTCTACGAGCGCGTCATGATCGCCTTCACGAAAGACCAATCCGGAATGGGTTGAGTTCATAAAAAAATTGACGCGAGTGTCGAGGATTTGGTCCGGATCGGTTAATCCGCCTATCATTGAGATCTGTATTGCCCGGCGAAGGCCAGCGTTCTGCGACATCGCGTCGACGGATTTGCTTTGGTTAGGACTTCTATGGTTTCCAAACACAAGACGTTCAGTCCACCGCCTGATTTGACGTGGATCGTGCGGGCCGACCATAAGCTCGAAGTAATGGTCAAGAAGGCGGCCGGCAATCCTGCTGCCACCTCTGCGGCAAGTGCAGCGATGTGGTTTGGTTTTTCCACAGGTGCACACGATGTTGGTTGTGATGCCGTCGAGCAGATATCGCGTGTCGTTAAGGCTGAAGGTCGATATGACCTGACGGATGAAATATCTGGACCCTAACCTATGCTCGCGTAACCGGCCTTCGGGATAGAGCGTCGCAAGCGCTCTGACGAACGCGAGGGCGCGAGATTGGCCTATGCGCGAAATCCCCTCGCCTCGGAGAATCTCCGATGCAACATCAAGCGAGTCGCGAGTCGCCTGCGTGACCAGTGCGGTGAAGTCGTTGACCAGGCCGCTTTTCGAGATCGCTGCGATGTTTTGATATGCCCGGCCTCGGTCATGCTCCTCGGCCTGGGGGTCTAGAAGGATGGTTCGAAACTCCGGCTCAAGACCTCTACCTGCTTCTGTGTCGTAAAGGAGTTCGAGCATCAATCCGCGCAAATCCGACTTGGAATTGGCTCCGGAAAGGAGCGGGCGGATATGCGCAATCATGTCCGCCGTAAAGAAACCTGCGACGTTGAACTTCCTCCACGAATCCATGCGTCGGAAAAATGGATCGTTTTCAGCTAGCGATTTTAGTCCGTTAAGCAGCAACGGTTTGACCGATGAATGAAGCTGCGATGCATCGCCGTTGGCAAACACTGCATATGGGTCAAGCTTGACAGCTGTGTCCTGCGTTTTGCGGTTGCCCAGCGAGGCCATCCATCCCAAAAGGCCCCGCAGTTCGTTGCGTACGGTGAAATTCGGGGCGACAACCGCAAGGCACCTCCTTAAAGAAAAGGTATTAGTAGTGTCTTCGACACGCTTGATCAGGTAATCGGCCGCACAATATTCGGCGACGATCCGATGGACGGGATCGTGCCGATTTATCGTGTCGGTCGGTCTAAAGAGGCGCGTGTTCAGAGCAAAGTCAGCGATTTGGGCATTTGACGCGATGCTACGGAGATAGGGATAGGCGTAGCCCTCAATTTCTTCGTTAGCTGAAACGCCCAAAGCGCCAGAAAGAAGCAGTTTGGCGAAGATTTCGCTGGCTGCGGCAACGATGGCGTCGATATCCGGACGGGCCGTCGCTCCCGGAGCGTTCGTTCGTTCGCTGGCAAGCCTGCGCACCGCATCTGCGTAAATCTGTTTCTTTGACGAGAAGCGCCGCCCGCCCTGCACGTAAGCGTCGGCGAATAGCTTGAGAAATTGCGGATTGCCTAGGATGGGCGTGAGCTCGAAACGGGTCGCCTCGGTTCGGAACGCCTTGAAGTCTTCGGAAGGTAGATAGTTTGCGAACAACTGTCGTTGTTCGTCGTCATCGAATGGTTCGAGGCGCAAAATGGTTGGCTCAACGCCGAAACAATCGCGAACCGCCGTCGTCCGCGCCTGATCCCAAACATATGAACGGCTTGCAAGAATGACAGTTGTCGCCGTCGCCGCGCGCGCTTTTACAATGATCTCGTTGACTTTCTCCTCGCCGATCCGCGCCACTTCGTCGAGCGCATCGATCACAAGCACGCTCTTTGTAGAGGGAACTTCGTGAACAAACTGACTTGCGGGCTGACGGGGAATGTCATAGCTCTTGCTTAGAAAGTCGAGCAAGTGCGACTTTCCAGCGCCAGGCTCGGCAAGAACGACGAATATCCCGCTCTGTCCGACCAGCTCGCTGTCCATTACGAGCTTATCTCCGCGGTGCAGCTTTCTTTGAATGTAGAATTCCAGCATGGAGAAGCTATGAGAAAAAGAAAAATAGTCAGCCAGGAATTATGCTCGCAAGGCGCGATTCGTTCAACGGCCTGATCGAGGAGCTCAGGGCCTTCGAAGCCTGAGTTCACGAAAGAGGAGGAGCAGCAGAGGATCAGGAGAAAGAACTGGATACGGCCGCCGCCGCAGCCGCGCCCATTCTTCCCCAGGACAGCCCCCCGGGCGATCCCATAAAGCGGTTCAAAAAGGAAGCGTTTCCGCCCTCGGGACACCTGGGACTGAAAGAATCAGATACTATGACCGCAGCCGACCTTGTGCGCCACGCGGACGAAGGTCAGTAGAGCCTTCCTTTAGGCGTCGATCCCTTTCTTCGGTTTCTTCTCGAGCGAACCGTCTGGATTGCGCGGCACGTTCGCGTCCGCGATCTTGTCGATCATCCGCGCAGCGAGCCGATATCTTTAGCCTAAATCAGCGCGAGGGGAATGTTCGGCTTGAAATAGAGAATATAGTCTGCACGCTTGGCCCGGCCGCGACTGACCAGTTTGCCTGCACAATGATACTGCCCTTGGTGAAACTAACCTCCTCGCGGATCTGCAGCATCTCATCCCACCCCAGCCCGCGCTGCGGAGGGCTGGCGTGATGAACTTAGTGCAAATGTCGCGTTCGCTAGGCCCCGCTTATCCATTCCCCTCGCGTATCCCTCTACGTGCGAGAAGCTGCTCTATAATCACCGATTGTAGCTGCAAATTCGATTGACATCCAGCGCTGCGCCCGCCTCCGCTACGCTTGGGTGTTCCCGAGCACATAGCCACCACGCGAGCACAAATGGCTTACCATGACAATCTCGACGGCAACTGCACTCAGAGAGGGCCTCACCCACCTTGAGGGGAAGGATCCAACATGGCCACATCCCGAAGCGTTTATTTTCCGTAGAGATCCGAACCGATCACAGGACGCGGTACAAAAGTCGCGGAGAAAAATCCGTTCTCTTGGCCCATGCCAGAACTACTTGGACGGACGGCTGGCTTCTCCTGTGCGAAAAGTTAGGAGGCAAACCGGATCTCGGTGCCCAATTGCCCCAGCAAATTGGGCTTGCCTTCCGCGAGCGCGGAATTCGAACTCTCAGTGCCGTTCGCTGAGACGGGCTCAGGTAAATCCAAAACCGCTCAGTTCATTGAGCACGAAACTATTAGGCAATGGACGAAGGAAATCAGCAAGGATTCGACTGGGTGGAGGACGCGAGGGAGGTGTATGCTGGGTGCTCCACCTACACATGGTGGCGTTATCCAGAGTGCGAAAAGAGCCCTATTTTGCCGGGGCTTCCCGAAATCCACAGACAGGCGGCGGAGAGGAAGGGATTCGAACCCCCGATAGGCTTGCACCTATGCCGCATTTCGAGTGCAGTGCATTCAACCACTCTGCCATCTCTCCTGAAGGCGACAAATCGAGGTGGCCCGCGCCCGTGTTCTAGGCGAGGATGGCGGGCCGGACAAGGCGGGCGGGGCGCCTCGTGGATAATGCGCGCAGGAAAGATGCTGATGCTCACTGCGTTCGGGACGCAGGATCAAATCGCAACTTCGACTGAACGTCGGTATCGGTGGTTGCGCCTCCCCGCAACCAAGCTGGCTCTTTATTCCCCACCGCGACTTTCCTTCCTTCGGCAGACTTCGCTACCCGTGACACCGCTTCGAATGGTGGCGTCGTCGAAATGTTGAGATCCGCTAAGAATCGATCCGCTTTCAGCACGTGAGCACCAGCTTCGATGACCCACATAAGCCTGCCTCGGATTGAATTGGGCAACCTAGCCTGATGATAGGTGACTCAATGCTGTGCGCCGCCCTTGATCGGCATAACCTTCTTGGGATCGAGCCAGTGGTCGATCCGATCAGCCCAATGCTGCATCAGCTTTGTGCGCGAACCGATCAGCGCGAGCGGTCCGTGCTTCTTGTAGAGACCTTCCACGGTAGAGTTATCGAGATGCGCGAGCTGCAGCTCGACGACATCGCCATCCCATGCCTTGGCGTCCTTGATCTCTTCGTGGTGAGACAGGGTCGAGAAGGTGGTCCGGAATCCGTGGGCACAATGATCAGTCTTGGTGTCAATGCCAAGCAGCCGCAAGCGCTTGTTGAGCGTGTTGTTTGATAGCGGCGCGTCCTTCGAGCAGGAAAACGCGTACCGGCGATGGCCGGTCAGCTTCTGAACGCTGCGCAGGATTGCGAGTGCATGACCTGACAAAGGCACGACATGGTCCCAGCCGGTCTTCATTTTTGCGGCTGGAATAGTCCAGCGTTCGGTATCCCAATCGACCTCGCTCCACTCCATTTCATTGACCGTGCCGGGGCGGGGAATAGTCAGCCCATCGAAGCGCAAGGCAAGACCAACAACGTCACCAAACCTCGCTCTCGTCCACGGTGCGCTGATGAGCCTGAAGACGCGCGTCACGTCACGTGGTTCAGTGACGCCGGGACGCGGCGTCGAAATGTTGGCAATCATCTGCCCATTCAGGTTGCGGAATGGATTATAGCCGTCGCCTTCGACATCGGCATAGTCGCAGATTTGCTCACCGATGCTGCGCACGCGGTCGCGCGTTTCCAGCTTTCCCTCGCCTTCGTATGAACGCATGAAAGCGAGCACGTCCGGACGCTTGATATGCTGCCTGCACAGCTTGCCGAAGCGGTCCTTGAGGTAGCCGACGCGCAGCTCAAGCACCTCGATCGTCTTGGGGTCGCGCACCGCGACGATCCTGCCGCGTTTGACTTTCTCCACCTTCTTCTTTGCGAGCCACTCGTCGGCCCATTGCTCGAAAGGACGGGCTGCCGCCTGCCTGTGCTTGTCGAGCTGCTTCTCGGTGCTCGGGTCTTTGCCTTCCTTGAGCAGGTGTTTGGCCTTGTCGCGCTCGCGCCGCGCGTCTGCGAGCGAGAAGGTGCCGTCCTTGCCGTTGCCGTAAGGGCCGATCGAGTAGGTTTTCTGACGGCTGTGGAAGCGGTAGCCCATCCGCCAGAGCTTGGAGGCAGCGTGCCGGGCCTGCTCTCGTCGGGTGTGACGAAGAGATAGAGGCCGCCGCCGGTCACGTCGGAAATTGGCGGGGCTCCACGCGCCATTGTCGAATCGCGGTTGGGCGGCGCGGCAGTCGACGTCGGTTCTGATCTGCTTGGGGTTGGCGCACGCGCCAGCGTTCTTGCGGGCCATCTGCCCAATTCCCTCGTTCGGAATAGCGAAAGTCACCGTGAACGTTTGTTCTCCCGATACCAACACGATACCAACAAAAATACCAACAAATCGGGCGGCTGGGATCGGATGAGAACAAACGGTGTCGAACACCGGGTACGCGGAAATGCCTATTTTTCAAGGGTTTCCGAGCACTGCACGGACGATTGCGGATGCTTTCGAACTGGTTTGAACAGCCTAGTTGGTGCCCCTGCGCAGATCGGCGGCCTAGCTTACTCTCGTTTCTACCCTTGGCAGCGAAGCGTGATATTCATCCACGCTGTCGAGATCGATCATGGTCTTGCCGCCCATCTTGTAGGCCCTGATCCTGTCATGGGCGATCAGCTCATAAGCCTTGGTCCTTCCGAATTTGCCATAGCGGCAACCGTCCTTGAACTCGACGAGCCGGCGCCGCTTGTTGCTATCATTGTCAACCATGGTTCCTGCATGCGCTTCGATGATCTCTGCCACGACCGGATCAAGCCCCGCTGAGCGAGATGGGCATTTCCACGGCGTGACCTGCGCTTAGCCCAATTCCAAGGGTGCGTTGATCGATATCGCCTATAGTGCCAAACAGAAGGCTTTCTGATGCCGCCGCAAACTGTTGCGCGCTGTATCGTGCAAATCGGACGGGCGCGGAAGCGCTGTTTGGAAGCTCGTAGCCTGCCGTCCACGTGCTCACTTAGCCCCGTTGGGCAACTTCCGGTGTGCGGGAGGATCCGGAGGGCGGGCATCGGTTCGAGATCCAACTACTCGGACTATCTGGAGCGAACCGCACGGGACTGAGCGCGTTTCGCGCATTAGCCGGGTTGTATGCGCGAACTGAGGCCGCTTCGGGCTGAGACGGCTTGGGGCCTGACGGAAAATACCGGAACGCCTCACCGCTGCTGGATTGGGCGGAAATCTGGCTAATCGGGGCTGATTTGCGG
>NZ_JBANBJ010000003.1:0-272328 GCF_059803515.1 Bradyrhizobium sp. UFLA05-125
CCAAAGTCGTGGTCGCGGATATGGAGGCCGCCGGCGCGCGAGCGGTGGCGGCGACCGTGAACGGCGCCGCATTCAAATGTGACGTCGCCCAGGAAAAGGACATCGCCCACGTCATCGAGGAAACCGAGCGGCAGTTCGGCCCGATCGAGCTGTTCTGCTCCAATGCCGGCATCGGCGGCGGCTTCGATCCCCTGTCAGTGAATGCCGGCGGCTCCTCGGATGAGCCCTGGCAGCGGAGCTGGGCGATCCACGTCATGGCCCACGTCTACGCGGCGCGGCACCTCGTCCCGCGTATGAAAGCCCGTGGCGGCGGCTATTTCCTCAACACGGTCTCGGCCGCGGGCCTGCTCTCGCAGGTCGGCAGCCCCGCCTATTCGACGACGAAGCATGCCGCGGTCGGCTTTGCCGAGAACCTCGCGATCTCGCACAAGGCGCACAACATCCGCGTCTCCATCCTCTGCCCGCAGGGCGTTGACACCAACATGCTGCGCTCGATCCCCAAGGGCCCGCAAAGTGGCGACGGCGACCTCGCGCCCGAGCAGGTCGCGAAAGACGCGCTCGCCGGCATCGCGCAGGAGACGTTTCTGATCCTGCCGCACGCGCAGGTGCTCGGCTACATGCGCAAGAAGACCGAGAACTACGACCGCTGGATCGGCGGCATGGCCAAGATCCAGGCCAAGATGCGCGAGGAGTTTGGGAAGTAGGGCAGGCGCCGCCACACCTTCGGTGTCGTCCCGGCGAAGGCCGGGACCCATAACCCCAGGGAGTAGTTGCGGCGCGAGATCGGGGTTGCCAGTCTTCGCCAAACCGCATCCTGTGGTTATGGGTCCCGGGCTCGCGCTATGCGCGCCCCGGGACGACGAGTGAGTGTGTGGTGCCGTCTAGGCACCTCGCGGCCTAACTCTTCTGCGCGTAGAGCAGCGGCACCGCAGAATCCACGACGACCTCGATGAGGCTCGTGCCCTTCGACGACATCCCGCGCTTCAGCGCTTCACCAAGCTCCGCCGCCTTGGTCACCCGTACGGCGTCACAGCCCATGCCTTGGGCGAGCTTGACGAAATCGATGCCGGGCAATTCCAGCCCCGGCACGTTGCGCACCTGCATGACCTGGCTGAAGGAGCGCATCGCGCCGTAGCCGGAATTGTTGATGACGACGACGGTGAGCGGCAGCTTGCGCTGCGCGGCGGTCCACAGTGCCTGGATCGAATACATCGCCGAGCCGTCACCGATCAAACACACCGTGCGGGTCTTCGGCTTGCCCAGGGCCATGCCGACCGCAGCCGGCAGGCTGTAGCCGAGGCCGCCGCTCGACATCGTGTAAAAACTGTCCTGGCCGCGCATCGGCATGAATTTCTGCATCGCCGGCCGGTGCGAGGGCACTTCCTCGACGAGCGAGCTACCTTCCGGCATCGCCTCGGACAGCGAATGCAGCAGGAATTCGACCGGCAGCGGATCGGCCGCCTTCGGTGATGGTGGCAACGTACGACCCTTTGGCGTCGCGCGCTTGCTCTCTGGCAGCATGTCGAGCAGCATGCTTAGCGCCGGCTTCATGGTCGTGACGATGCTGGTGCCGACCGGCGTCACCGCGGCGGCATCCGGATCGTCGGTGATCTGGAAGATGGTCGTGCCACCGTCGAAGATCGAGGCGTGCCCTTCGACATGGAAGGTGAACACCGGCGCGCCGACCACGACGACGAGGTCGTGCGCGCGCAGCGCATCCGAGAGCTGGCCGGGCGAGGCATGCAGGAAGCCTGCGAATTGCGGGTGGCGCTCCGGGAAGGAGCAGCGCGCCGAGAACGGGCTGACCCAGACGCTCGCCTTGGCCTTCTCGGCGACGCGCACCGTCAGATCGACGGCGCCTGCGCGGTCGATGCCGGGGCCGACGACGAGGGCAGGGTGCTTGCTCGCATTGAGCGCCGCGACCAGCGCCTTCATTGCCTCAGGTTCGGGCCCGAGCTCGCGGCTGACCTTGCGCGCTTCGACCGGCGTCGTCGCATGGGTCCAGTCGTCGATCGGGATCGAGACGAAGGTGGGGCCGCAAGGCGGCTGCATCGCGGTGTGATAGGCGCGCGCGATCGCGGCCGGCACATCCTCAGGCCTCGCCGGCTCGACGCTGTATTTGACGTAAGGCCGCGGGAATTCGGACGCACGCTCGGCATAGAGGAACGCCTGCAAGGGCAGGATCGAGCGCGCCTGCTGGCCCGCGGTGATGACGAGCGGCGTCTGGTTGCGATGCGCGGTATAGATATTGCCGAGCGCGTTGCCGACGCCGGCCGCCGAATGCAGATTGACGAAGCCGGCGTTGCGCGTTGCCTGCGCGTAGCCGTCGGCCATGCCGACGGCGGAAGCCTCCTGAAGCGCCAGCACGTAGTCGATGTCGTCGGGCCAGTCGCTCAGGAACGGCAGTTCGGTCGAGCCGGGATTGCCGAACACGCGTCTGATGCCGAAGCCACGCAGCAGGTCGAGCGTTGCCTGCTTGACGGAGACGGATTTGCTGCCGGTTTTTCCGTTCTTTGACATTGTCTCCGTCCCCGATTTCTTGATTGCTTAGGGTAGCGTCATTCCGGGGCGATGCGAAGCATCGAACCCGGAATCTCGAGATTCCGGGTTCGGTCTTGCGGACCGCCCCGGAATGACGGCACTAGATAATCACCACACGGCCGTCCCCTTCATCGTCGGCTGCCCTTCCGCGTTCGCCGTCCACAGCTCCAGTCCGTTATCGGTCTCGTTCGCGTTCACCGAAAATTCCGTCCCCTCGAACAGCGGCTGCACGCCGCGGTAGCTGAACTCCTTCGGCGCCTTGCCGCCCCGCAGCCTTGCCGCCATCTCGATAATCAGCGCCGCCTGCAACGGGCCATGGAAGATCAGCCCCGGATAACCCTCGGCCTTGGTGACGTAGTCGCGGTCATAATGGATGCGGTGGCCGTTGAAGGTCAGTGCGGAGTAGCGGAACAGCAATACGGGATCCGAGACATGCGTCTCGCGATGCTGCGCCTTGGGCGGCGGAGGCGGGGCCTTTGCGCCTCCGGGCTGGTTGCTCGTCATCTCGCGATAGACGATGTCCTGCCGCTCGCGGACGGCGACGCCGCGCGGCGAGGTAATGGTGTGCTCGACCGCGACGAAGCATAGCGTGCCGGTCGAGCCGGTCTTCTCCGTGACGTCGGCGATGCAAGAGCTCCGGGTCGTTTGATCGCCGACGCGCAAGGGTTCGAAAAACTCGATCTCGCCGCCGGCCCACATCCGGCGCGGCAGCGGCACCGGCGGCAGGAAACCGCCCCGCGTGGGGTGGCCGTCGGGGCCGAGCATCGACATCGGAAACACCGGCTGCGCCAGGCACCAATGCACCGTGAACGGCGCTGCGTCGCCCGGTCGCGGCTCGCCAACGTCCTGGAACAGCGTCGCGCGCAGGCCCTTGACGAGCTGCGCGGTGACGGTGTCGGTGGCCTCCTGGGTGCGGCCGATCCATTGCCGCAAATGATCGATGTCGAGCTTTTCGGTCATGACGCCTCGCTCTTGTTACTTCTTCTGACCGGACCGCTCGCCGATGGCGGGCACGGCACCGTAGCTGCGCGTCTCACCGACGACGATCGGCGCCGGCGCCGGATAGCTGACGCGGCCGTTCGGCGTATCGACCTCAATGCGGCGCAGATGCGGATGGGTCGCGAGGTCAGCCATGGTGTTGACCTCGGCAAACGCGATGTCGGCATCCGACAGCCGCCTCAACAATTCATCGCGCGTCATCTTCGCGAAGCTGTCTGCAACCGTCTTGTCGGTGAAATCGCGGTTGCGCACGCGCTCGACCATGTTGGCGACGCGCGGATCGCCCGGCAGGTTCGGCTGGTCCAGCACCTCCGCGCACAGTGTCTTCCATTCGCGCTCGCTCTGGATCGAGATCAGGATATCCTTGCCGTCTTTCGAGGTGAACACGCCGTACGGCGCGATCGAGGGATGGCGCAGGCCCATGCGCTTGGGCGGATTGCCGGCCTCGGAATTGAGCAGCGGCACTGTGCACCAGTCCGCCATCACGTCGAACATGGAGATGCGGATGTCGGCGCCCTTACCCGTGCGTCCCCGTGCGATCAGCGCTTCCAGGATCGCCGCATGGGCGGTGGCGCCGGTCGCGACGTCGACGATCGACATGCCGACGCGCGAGGCTCCGTCGGGATTGCCGGTGATCGAGGCGAGCCCGCTCTCGGCCTGGATCAGGAGATCGTAGGCTTTGCGATGCGCGTAGGGACCCTCGTCGCCGTAGCCGGTTATGGTGCAGGAGATCAGCTTCGGATAGTCGCGCAGCAATCGCTCGCGCGAAAAACCGAGCTTGTCCATCGAGCCGGGCTTGAGGTTTTGGATGAGCACGTCGGCGCTCGCGATCAGCTTTTCAAGCTCTGCGCGGCCTTCCTTGGTGGCGAGGTCCACCACGGCCGATTGCTTGCCGCGGTTGAGCCAGACGAAGTAGCTGCTCTGGCCCTTTGCTGCCGCGTCATAGCCGCGGGCGAAATCGCCTTCGGGACGCTCGATCTTGATGACTTCCGCGCCCGCATCCGCCAGGCGCGACGAGCAGAACGGCGCTGCGACCGCCTGCTCGACCGCAATCACCCTGATCCCGTCAAGTGCTCCCATGATGCGACCTCAGTACGAGCGGGGCATGTCGAGCACGTGCTCGGCGATGAAGGACAGCACCAGGTTGGTCGAGATCGGTGCGACCTGGTAGAGCCGCGTCTCGCGGAATTTTCGCTCGACGTCGTACTCCTCGGCGAAGCCGAAGCCGCCATGCGTCTGGATGCAGGCATTCGCCGCTTCCCAAGACGCATCCGCCGCCAACATCTTTGCCATGTTGGCCTCCGCGCCGCAGTCGAGTCCGGCCTCGTATTTGCGGGTCGCCTCCTTCACCATCAGCTCAGCCGCGCGCATCGAGGCGTAAGCCTTCGCGATCGGGAATTGGATGCCCTGGTTCTGGCCGATCGGCCGGCCGAACACCGCGCGCTCCTTGGCGTAATTCGAGGCCTTTGCGATGAACCACTTCGCATCGCCCACGCATTCCGCCGCGATCAGGATGCGCTCGGCATTCATGCCAGAGAGGATATAGCGAAAGCCCTTGCCTTCCTCGCCGATCAGGTTTTCCGCCGGTACCTTCATGTCCGTAAAGAACACTTCGGTAGTGGCGTGGTTCATCATGGTGCGGATCGGGCGGATCTCCAGACCCTTGCCCCTGGCCTCGCGCATGTCGACGATGAAGACCGAGAGGCCGTCAGTGCGCTTCTTGGCCTTCTCCTTCGGCGTGGTGCGCGCCAGCAGGATCATCAGGTCGGAATGCTCGGCGCGGCTGGTCCAGATCTTCTGGCCGTTGACGACGTAACGATCGCCCTCGCGACGCGCGAAGGTCTTGAGGGAGGAGGTATCGGTGCCGCTGGTCGGCTCGGTGACGCCGAAGGCTTGCAGGCGCAACTCGCCGGTCGCGACCTTCGGCAGATACTTCGCCTTCTGCGCGTCGCTGCCATGCCGGAGCACCGTGCCCATGGTGTACATCTGGGCGTGGCAACCGCCGCCGTTGCAGCCCGCGCGCTGGATCTCCTCGAGGATCGCGGCGGCCGCCGACAGCTTCAATCCCGCGCCGCCATATTCCTCGGGGATCAGCACCGAGAGGTAGCCGGCTTCTGTGAGCGCATCGACGAAGGCTTTTGGATAGGCCATCTCGCGATCGAGCTTGCGCCAGTATTCGCCGGGAAACTGCGCGCAGAGTTTTGCGACGGCTTCGCGGATATCGGCGTGGTCATCGGTGTGATGGTCGTCGTGTTTTTGTTGGCTCATGGCGTTTCCCGTCGGTCGCGTTGAAGATAACGCCGGCCAAGCGTCCGGCGTTGTGAAAACAACGCCAACCCCCTATGCTCATTTGCTATAGCGTATGGAGTAGCGTTCAAAGATTGGCAAGCATGGATTTCCGTCAGCTCAGGACCTTCAGTTGCGTGGCCGAGCTCGGTAGCCTTTCCAAGGCGAGCGACACGTTGCGCGTGGCGCAGCCGGCGCTGAGCCGGCAGATCAAGCTCCTGGAACACGAGCTGCGTACCGAGCTGTTCACCCGCAACGGCCGCGGCATGGTGCTGACCGAGGCCGGACGCCTCTTGCTCGCGCGCACCTCCGGCATCGTTCGCCAGATCGACCAGATCCGCGACGACATCCAGTCGGCGCAGGGCCCGCTCTCGGGCCACGTCGTGCTCGGCCTGGTTCCAACCGTGAGCTGCGTGCTGTCGGCGCGCTTCGCCCGCCGCTGCGTCGAGACCTATCCGGGCATCACGCTGCGCATCGTCGAGAGCTACAGCGGCCATCTGGTCGAATGGCTGCATCGCGGGGAGATGGATCTTGCGATCCTCTACGGCCGCTCGGCTGATCTGCACCTCACCGTGCAGAGCCTGGGGCGCGACAACATCGTTGCGGTCGGCCCGCGCGGCTGCGGGCTCGCCCGCAAGAAGAGCGTCGACATCGGCTGGCTGCTCAGGCAGCGGCTGGTGCTGCCCAGTCATTCGCATGGGCTCCGGGCGCTGATCGAGCACGCGGCCGCGCAGCGCAAGATCAAGCTCAACGTCCAGCTCGAGGCGGATTCGTTCCGTGTCCTGACGAGCCTCGTCGAGGAGGGCCTCGGCTTCGCCCTGCTGCCACCCTCTTCGTTGCACGGCGAGGTCTCGGACGGACGGCTTGAAACCGCTGGTGTCTCGAAGCCGATGACGCGCGAGCTCATTGTTGCCTCTCCGATCGATCGTCCGGCGTCGACGGCGACCGTTGCCATCACCGCGCTCCTGCGCGAGGAAGTGGCCGCCTGCCGCAAGGACGGCGTCTGGGATATCAAACTCGCCTGAGCGCGTGCTTTCTCCCTCTCCCCGCGTGCGGGGAGAGGGAGCGCACCGATCGCTCCGTTCGACATCTCACGGGGATTTAGACCGGAAGCGCGTTGTCCTCACTTCGCATCTTGTGCGACCTGTCATGCCGGAATTTTATAGCCTGGCAATGAGGGTCAGGAGCGATCCGCTCATTGCCTCACTCTCTGCTGTCATCACCCGCGAAAGCGGGTGATCCAGTATTCCAGAGGCGGTGAAAACTACGGGGAAGCTGCGGCGTACTGGATGCTCCGCTTTCGCGTGGCATGACAGCGGAGATTCGGCAAGCGCTTGCCACTCCTCGCGCACGCTACCCCGGAATCCTCACCGGTAGCGTCTCATAGCCCTTGATGAAGCTCGAATAGATCCGCCGGGGTTCACCGACCACCTCGATGCGGTCGAAGCGCTTGAGCATCTCCTCCCAGACGATCCGGAGCTGCAGCTCGGCAAGCCGCATGCCGACGCAGCGGTGGATACCGAAGCCGAAGGACAGATGAGTGCGTGGCCGCGGCCGGTCGATGATGAAGTCGTTCGGCTTCTCGAACATCTCCTCGTCGCGATTGCCCGAGACGTACCACATCACGACGCGGTCGCCCTTCTTGATCTCCTTGCCGCCGATTTCGGTGTCCTGCAGCGCCGTGCGCCGCATGTGCGCGAGCGGCGTCTGCCAGCGGATCACCTCCGGCACCATGGAATCGATCAGCGCCGGATTGGCGCGGAGCTTGTCGTATTGCTCGGGGTTCTCGTTCAGCGCCAGCACAGAGCCGGTCATGGTGTTGCGCGTGGTGTCGTTGCCGCCGACGATGAGCAGGATGATGTTGCCCATGAGGTTGTCGGGGTCCATGAAGCGCGTGGCGTCGCTATGGGCCATCAGCGACAGCAGGTCGTTACGCGGCGCGGAATTGACGCGCTCGTTCCACAGCTTGGACATGTAGGCGTAGCACTCGTCCATCTCCTTCCGCCGTTCTTCGGCGGATGCGACGATGCCGCTCTTTGGCAGCGCGGTGGAGACGTCGGACCAGCGCGTCAGCTTGCGCCGTTCCTCCCAGGGGAAGTCGAACAGGGTGGCCAGCATCTGCGTCGTCAGCTCGATCGAGACGCGTTCGACGAAATTGAAGGTCTCGTTGCGCGGCAGATTGTCCAGCACGGACTGCGAGCGCTGGCGGATCAGCTTCGCCAGCTCGTCCAGATGCGTCGGCGTGAACATCGGCGACACCGTCTTGCGCTGCGCCGAGTGCGTGGGCTGGTCCATCGCAATGAAGCTCGGCCAGTCGTAACCGGCCGGCACGTCGCGGATCGAGATGCCGCCGAGCGTCGAGTCGGAGGAGAAGATGCCGTGATTGGTGTCGACATGCATGATGTCGTTGTATTTGACCACCGACCAGTACGGCTCGATCGGCGCGTTGGTGCAGTAGTGCACCGGCTCTTCCTTGCGCAGCCGCTCGAACCACGGCCATAGCGTGTCGTCCTGGAACAGCCTGGGCGCACCGGGGTGGTAATCCTTCAACGGCGTCGCATAGGCTTCCTCGTGGGCCCGGCGCATGCGTGCGGCGTTGTCGGTCCTGACTGGAGTTTGGATGTTCATGGCTGGTTGCTCCAGTTTTCGTGAATCACGCCGCAATCCTGACCGGCAGCGTCTCGTAACCCTTCACGAAACTCGAGTACACCCGCTTGGGTTCGCCGATTACGTCGATATGATCGAAGCGCTTCAAAATCTCTTCCCAGATGATCTTCAATTGCAGCTCTGCAAGCCTGAGGCCCACGCAGCGGTGGATGCCGAAGCCGAAGGAGAGATGCGTGCGCGGCCGGGCGCGGTCAATGATGAATTCGTAGGGTTTTTCGATCGCCTCCTCGTCGCGGTTGCCCGAGACGTACCACATCACGACCTTGTCACCTTTCTTGATTTCCTTCCCGCGGAATTCGAAATCGGCGAGCGCGGTGCGGCGCATATGGGCGAGCGGCGTTTGCCAGCGGATCACCTCGGGGACGAAGCTGTCGAGCAGCGCCGGATTCTCGCGTAGCTTCCGATACTGCTCCGGATGCTGGCTGAGCGCGTAGATCGAGCCCGACATGGTGTTGCGCGTGGTGTCGTTGCCGCCGACGATCAGCAGGATCAGGTTGCCCAGGAAGTTCTTGGCGTCCATGTCGCGCGTCGCCGCGCCATGCGCGAGCATCGAGAGCAGATCGCTCTTCGGTGGTTGTTCGATGCGCTCCTTCCACAGCCGCGCGAAGTAAGTCGCACATTCCAGGAGCTCGGCTTGCCGCTGGTCCTCGGTGGCGACGAGGCCGCCGGAGCCGGGAATGGTGGTCGCGACATCCGACCAGCGCGTCAGCTTGCGGCGGTCCTCCCAGGGGAAGTCGAACAGCACCGCGAGCATCTGCGTGGTGAGCTCGATCGAGACGCGGTCGACCCAGTCGAATTCCTCGCCGCGTGGCAGATTGTCCAGGCACTCGGCCGAGCGCTTGCGGATGTTGAGCGCGAGTTCGTCCAGATGCGTCGGCGTGAACATCGGCGCCACGGTCTTGCGCTGGGCTGCGTGACGCGGCGGGTCCATGGCAATAAAGCTCTCGCGGCGCAGGTCGGGATCGATATCGCGGATGGTGATGCCGCCGAGCGAAGCGGCCGAGGAGAACACCGAATGGTTGGTCTCGATCTCCATGATGTCGTTGTACCGCGTCACCGACCAGTACGGGCCGAACATCGAGTCCTTGCAATAATGCACGGGGTCTTCGCGGCGCAGGCGGTCGAAATAGGGCCAAAACGCATCGCTCCTGAACAGTTCGGGATGGCCGGGATCGAACTGCTCCAGCGGCAGCGATGCGGCGCGCTCGTGTAAGCCCTCGCGCGTGACCGGGCTCTCGATGGTCCCATGCATGACCTGTTCTCCCTTGCAGCCGCGCGCGTTATTGTTGAATTCTGCGCTGCGGTATTTGTCCCCGCAATTACAACCCGTTGCGTGCGTCGGGGCAAGGGCGAGTTTTGCCACATCCGGATTTGTGAGCAGGCGGAAGCGGCGAATCTCGCCGGCTACCCGCTGACCGGCTCCCCCCGCCAGCGGCTGCGACGCTGCTGACCGCGGCGCTGAAGGGCATATGGGGCGGGGGTAAGGTCTAGGGTCAGAACTCTATGGCTTGACGCTTTCAGTGAAATGCCTTGCGAAAAAATTCGACGACATCTGCGTGAAGCCGTCTATGGAAGCCGGCGCGATCGAAACCCGGCGCATCGGTACAGATTGCAGAAGTCTCTTGTGTCTCCTTCGGGGTGCACGTGGCGAGGAACGAATAGTGTTTCGCATTTTCCACGAAATGGTAGTCCGGCTTCGTCGGAAGCCTTTGATTGATAGCTGCCGCGCAGCACCCAGATAGGCCGTCGCCACTCTGCGCCGGGTCAGAACTCCATAACTGGACCGGCACCGCTATTCCTTTGAGATTCTCCTCAGCGAAGAGGAATGCGGGAAAGGGATCGATGATGACGGCGGCCTTGACTCGCGGGTCATGGGTGATCGGTTGATCGGCCAGCTCACCGTCTTCGAGCTGCTTGCATGCCTTCAGGCTCGACGTCGCGCAGTTAGGCAAGCCTTTCCGCAGGTCGGGATTGCCGCCGATGACGACGAGACCCGTGTAGCCACCAAATGAAAAACCATAGAGCCCTATATGCTGGGTATCGATGCGTGACGCATCCGGCCAGCCATCAAGCATATAGTCGATCAACCGCTTGACGTCTGTGGGTCGCTCGACGAGAACCGAGAGACTGTCCGTGCGGCTCGTATCACGCCAGGTATCGCCAGGATGGTTGAGCACTGCAACAACGAACCCAGCATCCGCCAAGGCAGCTGCGGTGTCGTGGTGACCGCCGAACCATCCTCTCCTGCCATGTGACATCACGATGAGTGGGAGCTTTTCTCCAGTGATCCGACATCCGGGCACAGCGAAAAAGGTAGCTCCACGCGCATCCATCTCTTGAGGCGGCTCGGCACAAGGGGTCCAAACCAACAATCTGATCGCCGGTCCGGCCGGGCTGGCAGGAATGTCGAAGTTTCTTACGCCGGCAGCTTGCGAGGTTGTCACTCCGAAGAAAAACAAGATGGCGAAGACGAACGTAGGCTGATGCATCATGATCCTATGGGCCCAGGAGGTTGGCGCTTCGATGAAGTCAAATGTGCCCGTTTCTCATCGTGCGCTACATCCCGACGAAGTCGACGCCGATCGGAAGGGGTGCCTCGGACGCGAGGGGCGATGCCCCATCACGTCTCTCGCAACGTCGGTAAACCATGGGTTTCGCTGGGGCTGCGCGCTGATCCTCATCGCGGCCTAATAGCCGCGGCCTTGCCGCCGCGAACCGGCACTCCCTGCCAATACGGGTTCTGCAGGCACATGGCCGCAAGTCCCGATGCCGTCGCCCGGCATTGATCCATGGAGACATAGCTGCAGTCGATGATGGTGAGCCCGCGCACATGCCATGTCTGCAGGCACACCGGGTAGCGCGGGTCGTAGCGTTGCGCCGCGGCTGGTGCGACCACCAGCATCGCTGCGCCCGCCAGGATCAGCAGATGAAGCATGCGCATGATGTGACGTCTTTCAACCTGCGACGTGCAGGCATCGGGCAATGTAGCAGATGTCTGACATCATGACACTCAGGCGATGAAGGAGTTCTCCGCAAGCTCCCACCATGCCGGTTCCGATGGGACGCCGGCCGGCGTCCCATCGGATTTGTTGTGCGATCGCCGGCCTGTCAGCGCAGGATCTCGCGCAGCACCTCGCCGTCGACGTGATGAGGCTTCACGCCCAGGATCTGCATGATGGTCGGCGCCACGTCGACATTGCGCATGCGCCGGATCGTCTCGTTGCGGATCTGGGGGCCGGAGGCAATGAAGGTCGCGCTCATCACCGGCAGCTCGGGATCATGGCCATGGGCGCCGTAGAAATTCGGCATCGACAGCGTGGTCGAGGCCGAATTGAACGGCGCATCGCCGAGGCGGGCGACGCCGGGGCTCTGGATGCCGTCGAAGTTGTAGCCAGGGGCCATCAGCGCGAATACGTCGCCGAAATCCTGACCGATGGTCTTGCTGGTGCACTGCCCGGTCGTGGCCTCGCATTGCAGTGGCCGGCTCTCGACCACCGTGAAGATGCGCCCGTCCTGAAGTGAGTAGTTGAACCGCGGGTTGGGATCGACCGCGTTCTTCACCGCATCGGCGATCTGTGCGACCAGGGCGTTATAGGCCGCGGGATCGACGGTGCCGCCCGACTCGCGCTGCTGGAGGTTGACATAGATGTTGGCCGCCGGGCCGGACGTGCGGACTCCCACCTTGGTGGTGTCGATACCGGCATTGCGCAGGATGTTGAGCATGCTCACCGAGGTGTGGAACGGCGCAAAGCCGTGGTCCGACACCACGATGACGTTGCTGTCGCGGTCCGCAGCGTCGGCGATTCTCTTCACGGCCTTGTCGGCAGCCTGGTAAGCGAAGCGGATGTACGAAGCGTAGCGCGCGACCTTGGCCGGATCCTGGTTGGCGCCGATCGAGTTCGGGTCGTTCGGGCTGGTACCCTGGCGGGGGTCGGTGAGCAGGAACTGATGCTCGGAGCCGTCGGGCTCCTCGATATAGACCATCACCAGGTCGGCATCGGGATGGTTCAGGATCGCACGCTCGCCGATATCGGCCTGGTAGCGCACGAAGGTCTTCACCATGTCCTCGTACATCGCCTCGATCTCGACGTCGGGGAAGTTGGTGAAGCCGGGGCTCAGCCGCTCCGGAATGCGGAAGTCGCCCTGCGGACGCCAGAAGCCGATATTGTTGTTGATGTCGTCGACGTCGGCCAGCACCGGCGTGTTGCGCGGGATGTAGTTGGCGCCGTAGCGGGCGAAGCGCACGACCGAGAGATCGGGCGCGAGCTGCGAGACGAAGTAGGCGGCGCCGACCTTGGCTCCGCTGCCTTCGAAGAAGAACGGCGCGTTCTCGCCGCCGAACTTGGCATAGGCCGGTCCGGTCGACGGCGCGTGGAATGGTCCCGACGTGATGCCGCGTGTCGCGTCGAAAAACACCAGCGTGTCGTAGTTCACCTTGCCGTCGTTGCTGGTGTCGATGGCCGCCGCCCGGATCGCATATTTGACGTCGAGCGTCGCTGCGCTGGTGCAGGTTGTGGGCGCCGCCGAGGCGCACGAGAACGTCTCGATCGGCGCCGACGTCGCCAGCACCGGGCTGTACGAGAACTGGCCGGCCGCCTGAAGCGCCGTGGCGACGGTCGGATCGGGCGCAAAATCCCCCTTGGACAGCGAGAAGCCCTGGGCCCCGATGCCGCCGAACGCCCCGAACGGCACGGTGTAGTTGGTGACGCGGATCGGCTGGGCCGGCTGCACCACCGTGTTGTTGATCGAGATGTCGGCGCCATCGCCGCCCGGCCAGGTCGCGGTGGCGACCTTCTTGCCCTGCTGGCGTAGCTGCACCCACAGCGGCAACGCTGTCGGCTGCGGCGAGGGCCCGAGCGGGCTCTCCTGATAGCCGCCGATCGGAGCCGCAAAGCCGCTCAGGCTCGATGAGATCGGCGCGACGACGGCCTCGAAGGTATTCGACGGGATGTCATTGTGCACGGCCGTCGATCCGGTCGCGATCGCGATATGCGACACCGCGGTGAGCGACGGCGAGGCCGTCACGTTCTGCATCGCCACCGCACCGTGGCGGCTGAGCCGCGCCAGTCCGCCGTCGCGCGGCAGCACACCCTCCTCGATGAACTTCTGGATGAAGTCGGGCTTGGCGCCGTCGAGCGAGATCAACACCACCTGCGGCGACTTGCGGCCGTGACGGTTCCCGTCGTGATCATGATCATTGTCCTGTCCGGCGCGTGCTGGCGCCGCAACGCCCAGCGATGCGGCGAGCGACATCGCGGATATCGAGAAAAGAAAGCCTTTCGATTTCATATGGACGCCCCATCATTATGTCTGGCGCAACTTGCGCGAGTTTTCTCGGGAGGGACGTACCGACTATCGCGATTGGCTGACGCACATGTGACGCTCGCGCGACACGCGTAAAATTCGGCGACAGCGCGCGAGGAGGGCGGCTTGTGGTTCTGCTCAGCTCGATCTCAGGGACTCGTTGTGTAGGAGCGCCCGGGTTCGAGAGCGTAGATAGTCAGAAAGCGGAGCGGGCGCCCCGGGTCACAATTGCGAAACAGAGTGTGGGGACTGTCGGAGCGATCCTGCAAGGTTTCGCCGGCTCGATACTGTCGCGGCTCATCGTCGCCATAGGCCGACTCGGCAACGCCTTCGACAATGAAGATCACGCCGCCGACCGGATGCCGGTGAAGCGGCGCGACGCCACCGGGTGGATAGGTCACCTCGACCACGACGAGCTCGCGCTGATCACCCGGCAATGCAAGGCGTTCGAGAACCTTGCGTGTGACACCCGCAAAGCCGGCTTGTTGCTCGCTTGCCTGACCGCCGCTGCTCTCACTCATCCGATGTCCTTTTCTCGTCAGCATCCAGGGGAGAGGGCGCAGCGAACTCGCTGGCCTGTCACTCCGCAAGATTATTCACCTGTTTCACCCAGGCCCGCACGTCGGCGATCACCTCGGGCAGAACGCTGCGGACCTCCGGCACCGTCATGCCTGCCTTGATGCGCGGATCGTAGAGCAGATTGAGGATGTACTGATCATAGACATCGAAATAGCCCATCGACACATTGTCGTTGAACATGGTCCAGGGCACGCTCGCGGTGTCGTTGATCGGCCCGAGCGATTGCAACAGCTCCTCATAGGCGCAGTCGAGGAAGACGAAGTCGCCATTGTCGACCGTCAGGATGACGTCGGAATGCTCGATCTCGAACTTCTCGTTCTTGCGAAAGCCGGAGAGGCATTGCGGATCGAGCGAGGAGCGGATCTCGCGCGCCTTGTCCGCGCCATAGAACGTCGAGATGGTGCGATAGAGGTCGCGGTCGCGCACCATCTTGACGCGGACATTGGCCGCTTCAGCATCGTCGGTCATGGCGATGTCCAGATGCTGCACGCGTCGCGCAATGTCGGCGACGACCTTGGCGAGCTGCGCCCTGCGGTCGGCGCGGCCCTCGCTCTCGGCGAAGACGCGCACCGGGGCGTCGAATTTGCGGATGCGGTCGACGCGGCCGGCGAGGTGATATTCGGCGCCGAACGCGGTCTTGAGGAAACCGTCGACGATCTCGCCGTCGGTAAAGCTCTTCTTCTCGCTGCGCTGGCGCGATGCGATCGCCGGCAGCTCGCCGGCGGTGGCATTGGTGCAGACGTCGCCGGCGCAGGTCAAAACCGCCAGCGCGAGAAGGGCGGTGCGACAAAAGGGCGAAAGCGGGCGACAAGCGTTCATCGTCATGCAACGCTGCCGTATTCGCACCTCGCGCACAAGAGCGCAGCGGTCGCGGGTCCGGGTTCCAACTGCGTAGGGTGGGCAAAGGCGCGACAGCGCCGTGCCCCGCCATCTCAACGCGATAGCGGTTGCAGCGCGCGTAGGGTGGGCACGAAGCGTGCCCACCTCTTTTCCCGAGATGATGGAGAAATGGTGGGCACGGCGCTTCGCGTCTTTGCCCACCCTACGAAGTGACCCTAGTTGTTCAGCACCACCACCGTGGTGCCGACCGAGACGCGGCCATAGAGGTCGGTGACGTCGTCATTGGTCATGCGGAAGCAGCCGGAGGAAACCGCTTGTCCGATCGTCTCCGGCTCGTTGGAGCCGTGGATCCGGTAGAGCGTCGAGCCCAGATACATCGCGCGGGCACCGAGCGGGTTCTCGATACCGCCACGCATGTGGCGCGGCAGATCGGGCCGGCGGGCGATCATCTGCGCCGGCGGCGTCCATTCCGGCCACTCCTTCTTGGCGGAGATGCGATGCACGCCGCCCCAGCGGAAGCCGTCGCGGCCGACGCCGATACCGTAGCGCAGTGCCTGGCCGTTCGACAACACGAGGTAGAGCCGCCGCTCACCGGTGTTTATCACGATCGTGCCGGGGGCGTAGTTGGTGGGATACATGACGGTGGTGCGGGGGATCGGGCTCGCCCCGCCGCCGAGATAGCCGGTGGAGGCGGTGCCGGTGAAGTCAAACATACCCGCCGCAGACGCCCCGCCTGCGCTGATGGTCAGGACCGCGATGGCGGCGATCGGTGCGGCAAAAAACCGGTTCATTCTTTCCCCCAGCAAAAAATCGATTCAATGGACGACCACAGGCCATATTTGCCGGCGTTTCGCAAGCCACGGCAGCGTGAGCAGGCACAATCCTTAACGATTGCCAAACGCGGAGAGCGCGCAGGATCGCAAAGCCGCATTAGGCAAGAAACCCCGTCGTGGCACCCGGCAGGGCAGCAATGTCCGCTATTGCTTTGACGGGGACGGCGAACAATGGTTGATCGATACAGATCCAACGTAAAAAGGCCGCGGGAGCTGAAACGATGAACGGTGCGGAAAGCTTGGTACGGACGCTGGTCAAGGGCGGGGTCGACATCTGCTTCACCAATCCCGGGACGTCCGAGATGCACTTCGTTGCGGCGCTCGATCGTGTTCCCGGCATGCGCTGTGTACTCGGCCTGTTCGAGGGCGTGGTGACTGGCGCGGCCGACGGCTATTACCGCATGAAGGGCACGCCCGCCTCGACGCTGCTGCACCTCGGCCCCGGTCTCGCCAACGGTCTTGCGAACCTGCACAACGCCAAGAAGGCGCATTCCGGCATCGTCAACATCGTCGGCCAGCACGCCGGCTACCACATCGGCTACAACGCGCCGCTCACCTCCGACATCGAGGGGCTGGCGCGGCCGATGTCGTCTTGGGTGCGGACCTCGCCGGACGCCAAGTCGGTCGCCGCCGATGGTGCCGCGGCGATCGCCGCCGCCAAAAGCGCGCCGGGGCAGATCGCGACCCTGATCCTGCCTGCCGACACCGCCTGGAACGAGGCCGAGGACATCGCCGAGGTGCCGGCGGACAAGCAGCGCCCGTCCTATTCGCCGCAGGCGGTCGAGCTTGCCGCCAAAATCCTGCGCAATGACGGCAGCCGTACGCTGATGCTGATGGTCGGCAGCGCGTTGAGCGAGCAGGGGCTGGCGTTGGCGCAGCGCATTGCCGGCAAGACCGGATGTCAGGTGATGGGCCCGACCTTCCGTCCGCGCATGGCGCGCGGCCGCGGCCGCTTCTCGATCGACCGCATCCCCTATGTGATCGACCAGGCGCTGCCCCTGCTGAAGGATTTTCGTCACATCATCCTGGTCGAGGCCAATGATCCCGTCGCCTTCTTCGCCTATCCGAACAAGCCGAGCCTGCTCAAGCCCGAGGGCTGCGAGGTTCATCGCATGACCGAATGGGGCGAGAACTCGGTCGCGGCGCTGGAAGCGCTTGCCGGCGCGCTGCATGCCACCTCGCACGACGTCAAGCCGCAGCAGCTCCAGGAGCTGGTGAAGCCGACCGGCGCGCTCAATTTCACCACCATCGCCCAGGCGATCGCCTATGCGATCCCCGAGAATGCAATCCTGATCGATGAATCCCTGACCACGGGGCGCGGCTTCTTCCCGCCGACGGCGGCGGCGGCGCCGCACGACTGGATCCAGAACATGGGCGGCTCGATCGGCTTCTCGACGCCGCTCTCGATCGGTGCTGCGATCGCCTGTCCTGACCGCAAGGTCATGTGCATGGTCGGTGATGGCAGTGCGATGTACACGATCCAGTCGCTGTGGACGCAGGCCCGCGAAGGACTGAACATCGTCACCATCGTGTTCGCCAATCGCATCTACCAGATCCTGCGCGGCGAGTTCGACGGTGTCGGCGCCGGCGAGCCCGGCCAGCGCGCGACCGACATGCTCAGGCTCGATCGCCCAACCCTCGACTTCGTGGCGCTGGCAAAGGGCATGGGCGTGCCGGGCCGCGCCGTCACCGGCGCCGACGAGTTCAACAAGGCGCTTGCTGAAGCCGTCGCCGAGCCGGGGCCGCGGCTGATCGAAGTCGTGATGTGAGCCAAGCTTCGATTGCTTCCCGCTCGGCGATGCGGAGCATCGTCCGGAGACGCGCGTTCCGTGCTCCTCACCATGAGGTCTCGTAACGCAGAAATATGAGAGCGCTTGGGGCGGGGAGCACGATGCAGACCGAGCTGAACAAGTTGATCGCGGCACTCCGGGAACTTTACGTCCACGAAGACTTCCTGTTCGAGAGGGATGTCGGCGAGCGCGCGGTGACCCACCGCTTTGCCGTTTATCTGGAGAAGCAGTTTTCCGGCTGGGCGGTCGATTGCAACTACGACCGGCTCGGCGAGCGCACGCTGCACCTGCCGCGCGGCACGATCATCTCGACCGACGATCATTTGGGAAAATCGATCTACCCCGACGTCGTCGTGCATCAGCGCGAGATCCCGAACAACCTGCTCGCCGTCGAAATCCGCAATGCGAGCAATCACACCGCGATCGAGCACGACCAGCAGAAGCTGAAGGCGCTCACCAATCCCGATATCTGGTTCGCCTACCAGATCGGCGTGCTGCTCGTGCTTGCCAGGACGAAGGTAACGACCGCGGAAATCTATGTCGGTGGCGTGCTCGACCGGACGCAGACCATCTGGTTCACGGAACGGCTGAAGGAAACCGGGCCCGGCGCGCCGCACTAGAGCATGATCCGGATCCGAAAGGGCCGCGTTAGCGCAACGTGTGAAGCGGTTTCCCTCGCGACAAACGCGGAACGCGTTTGTGCGGAGATCATGCTCGAACAACAACCTGGAGCGCGATGACAATTCTTCCTGATCTCATCGCGCGGTATGGCAATGCCTGTTGTGTGAATCCGGCCACAGTGCGCGCCCGCCTTTCGGCTTATGCTCGGTGACTTGCGTACGCCCAGCGCGCAGGATTAGTTTTCGACATTCGGATCAGGAACTTTGGAGGTTCTGATGCAGAGGTCATATTTGCCCGCCGCGAGTGTCGCATTCGCGCTCATGTTGCAGACGCCAATCGCACTGGCTCAGGGCACCGACGCGGCAACCACGCCGCCGATTCAAGCCACGACCCCCGCGCCTGCCGCAACCACGACTGCGCCGGCCGCGACGACCCAGACCGCCGCGCCCGCGACAGCGACGCCCGCGGCCGGCGCGACCGCAACGACCCCATCGGCAGATTCGAAGAAAACCACTGAGAAAAAGCCGGCCAAGAAGAAGCAGATGACACGGCAGCAGGAGATCGATCATTCGATCGACACCGGCACGGTTCCCTCGCGCTACCGCAGCTCGGTGCCAAAGGAGTATCAGCATTACATCCCGTTCGATAAGAAGTAGCGCATGTTCGCGGCAGGCGCGGCGTGACCACGTTACGCCGCCCCTCAACATCGACGAGGTCCTGGATTGAGCGTCGCCTTTACCAAAGAAGAGAGTGCCGAAACCGCGTCCGAGACGTTGTTGCCGGATCGCCCGATTTCTCCGCATCCCAACCTGGTGACCCAATCAGGATTGCAGGCTCTGGAGTTGCAGCTTCGGCAAGCGCGCGAGGCCTACGAGGCCGCGCAGCGCATCGAAGATGTCAACGAAAAGCGCCGGCAATCGGCGGTTCCCTTGCGCGACGTCCGCTACCTCGCCGAAAGGCTGCGCACGGCCCAATTGGTTCCCAATCCGGCGTCGACCGATACGGTCGCCTTCGGCAGCACGGTGACGTTCAGCCGGGCCGACGGCCGCGTGCAGACTTATCGCATCGTCGGGGAGGACGAAGCCGATCCGAAGGCCGGGTCGATCTCGTTCGTGGCTCCGGTCGCGAAATCGCTGATCGGGAAGGCGGTCGGAGACGTCGTCGGTGCGAGCAGTCAGGAGATCGAGATTCTGTCGATCGCATAAGGGCATGTGCGGCAAGCCGTGTGTGGGAATTGCAGCGGCCTAACAGTTCCCAATAACCCTAAAGAGGTGCGACATCGCGCGTTCTACCAGCGCCCATTTGAGGATGGTATACGCAGCCGCTCTTCGTCGCGATGGAGCTGCTGGCTCACGTTAGTCTCTGGCGGTTTGATCCATTTCGGCAGCGCTTCAGTGTGACCGGAGAGCCGAGCTTCTTTGCCACAGGCAGGAGGACATCGAGGTCGGCATCGCCCTTACATTTCAAACATTCTTTGCGCTCAAATGGTTGGCCATCGGTCTGCCATAGCAATCCTCGCCCGTGAAACGCGACAGAGCCACTGGGGCGAGCACAATCGGTTTGACGATGAGTGAACACTATGGACCAGGCCGGATCGGCTTTCGGGGTTGAGTTCGTCCGTGATTGGGCTGAAGCCTCCGCGCGGTGGGGTGACGGCGGCTGCGCCACGGTCTTCCAGCACAGGCACTGGCTCGATGCATGGTACCGCACCTTCGAGTTCACGCCTCTGATCGCCTTCATCGTGGCCGCCGACACGCGGCGCGACGTTGCGCTGGTTCCGCTGGTGTGCGGCAGGCGCGGCCCCGCGCGCGTCGTCGAATTCGCCGATCTCGGCCGCAGCGACTACAACGCGCCGATCCTGGCATCCGACTCGCCGCGCGATTCCGCGAGTCTGCGTATGATCGCTTCCGACTTCCTGACAGCGTTGCGCGGGTTGCCCGAGCGTCCCGACCTGATCAACCTGGAGAAGATGCCGATCGAGATCCGTGGGCGCCCCAACCCGCTGGCGGCGACCCAGCGGGCGACCCTCTGTTCGGTGAACGGCAATCTCGTCGAGTTCGGCGACGGTTTCGAGGACTATCGCGCCTCAATCGCCAAGATCCAGTTGGCGCGCCGCTGGCGCGTCTTCGCCCGCCATCGCGGAGCGAGGTTCGAGATGGTTACGGACGTCGACGAGGCGCTGCGCATTCTCGACGTGATGGATCGCCAGCAGAACAAGCGCATGAAGGAGCTGGGAGAGAAGTTCGTCCTCGACGAACCCCGTAACGCGAAGTTCTACCGCGACGTGGTCCGCCGCGGGCTCGGAGACGGCTACGCCATTGTTTCGGCGCTGGTCTGCGGCGACGAGGTCGTGGCCACCACCCTGGGACTGAGGCACGGCGCGCACTATTCGCTGTTGCGCAACACCAACGCCGGCGGGCAATGGTCGAACTGCTCGCCGGGTCAGCTCTGCATCGAACAGACGATGGCGGCCCTGCATCGGCAAGGCGTGCGGCACTTCGATCTCAGCATCGGCAATTCCGATTACAAGCGGCGTTTCGGCGCCAGGCCGCTCTGGTTGACGGATGTCCGCATCGCCCTGTCCTGGCGCGGCATGCCCCATGTGCTGCGCGCCCAAGCCGTGCGGGAGCTGAAGCGACATCCACGCACTTTCGCCGTGGCCAGGCAGCTTTGGGTCCAGTGGTCAGCACCCTTGCGGCCGCGTCTGTCGACTTATCGCTGATTTCTTTGACCGTCTTCGCCTCGCCGCCGTCGTGGCATCCGATGCGACCCCCAGCGCACGCGGCTGCCCCTAAGCCTCACGCAAGTTCGCCAGTCACAAATTGAGCGCGGCCTGATCCGAACGACCAGTCAGCGTCTCCATTTTCGACGAAAGAAACGATGATGCCCGAGCTTTCGAGACTGCAGGCATCCTTGAGCATCTGACAGAGCAGCTTGTAGAATTGCAGCTTCTGTTCCTGGGGCCTGCTTCGGGATCTGACCTCGACCAGGACAACCTTGTCGGTACGCGCAATTCCAAGACCGGTGTCCAGGGCTATCATCCTGCCGGGACGATATTCCGATACGAGCTGATAGCGATCGCCATCAGGCACGTGAAATGCGGCGACGACGGCGGCGTGAGCCGCATCGAGGAGCTTCTCGATCTCGGCGTCTGTTCGGCCTTCGAGAATATTGAATCGAAGCAGCGGCATCTGGACTTTCCTTTCTCTGATTTCGGGAAGCAACGGTCTAGGGTGGGGCATCCCTGCATTGAACGCTTGATCGCAGATCATATGACATGCATAAAATTGCACATCAACGAACCAAATTGCGGCTCCATTGTGCAGGAAGTGTAGGAAATGGATTGGGAGCGGGTGAGGATATTCCTGGAAGTCGCTCGCGCAGGGCAGATCCTGAAAGCGTCAAAAAATCTTCGATTGAATCACGCGACGGTCGCGCGTCAGTTGACCGCGCTGGAGAAGAGCCTCAAGGCGCAGCTGCTCGAGCGCCACACATCCGGCTGCACGCTAACTGCCGCAGGGGAGGCACTGGTCCAAGCCGCAGAGCGCGCGGAAAGCGAGTTTCTCAAGGTCGGTGCCAGCATCGGCGGCAGTGCAGATGCCATCACCGGCACGGTGCGAGTTGGAGCACCAGATGGACTTGGCAACTACTTCCTGGCCGAGCATCTGGGCGCGTTGGCCGCGCGCCACCCGGGACTGATCATTCAACTCGTGCCACTCCCGCGCACGTTCTCGCTGTCGCGTCGGGAGGCGGATATCGCGATCACACTGGATCGGCCGAAGCAGGGCCGGCTCATCCTGTCCAAGCTGACCGATTACACGTTGAGCGTCTACGGCTCAAAGAGCTATCTCGAGCGCGAGGGGGCGATAAAGGCTCATTCCGATTTGGCAGGTCGTCTGTTCGTGACGCACATCGAGGACTTCGCTTACAGCCGGGCTCTCGACTACGCCTCCGTTCTCGGCCGGCTGATGTCTCGCCGCTACGAGTGCGGCAGCGTCATTGCCCAGATGGAGGCAGTCCGAGCCGGGCATGGCATCGGCATTTTACATGACTATGCTGCAAGGCGTTACCCAGAGTTGCGGCGCTTGCTTCCTGATGTCCGCTTCGTTCGCAGCTATTGGCTGACGTCACATCCTGACACGCACGGAACGCGCAGGGTTCAGGAGGTGCACCGGTTCATCACCTCGTCGGTAAAGGCAGCCAAGTCCTCCTTTGAGCTGGACTGATCGCGATGCTGGCTCGAGCTACTCGCTACGATACCAGCTCGCCAGATTCCACGTTGTGACGTCCCAACCCGAGATATCGGCCATGAGGCCATTGACGGCGCCGCCGACGATGTTGCGCGAGAGGAGCGGCAGGAACACGTTTGCCTCGCAGAAGGTCTCGTCGACCTTGATCAGCAGCGCGGCGCGCTTGACCGGATCGAGCTCATTCTGCGCAGCCTTGTAGGCCTTGTCGGCCTCTGGATCGGACCAGCGCGAGATGTTTCGGCCGAGCCATTTGTTCTCCTTGTTGGCGATCTCCCAGGAGACACACTGGTTCAGGAACCGCTCCGGATCTGGCTGCGGCTGCGTCGTGTTGAACATTTCCATGTCAGCATAGAATTTCGAGTAGGTATCGGGATTGCCGACGTCCGACGAGAAGAACACCGATGCGACGACCGACTTGAGCTCGATCTCGATGCCGGCGCGCTGGCAGGCCTGCTTGATGATGGCCTGCGTCTTCTGGCGTGGGGCATTGATCGAGGTCTGGAAGACGAATTTGAGCTTCTTGCCGTCCTTCTCGCGGATGCCCTCCGCGCCCTTTGTCCAGCCGGACTCGTCCAGGATCTTGTTCGCCTTGTCGACGTCGAACGCGTATTTGAGCTTGCCCGACTTGAACTGCGCAGGCTGGTTGACGAAGCTCGCCGTCGCGATGCCGCCGCGGCCGTAGATGAATTTCTGGATCGCCTCGCGATCGATCAGCAGGTTGATCGCCTGGCGAACGGCCGGATCGGACAGCGTCGGGTGCTTCGTCTTGACACTCGAACGCTCGCCGTCAACCTCGGTCCACGGATCCGTCGTGTTGAGGATGATGAACTCGACGTTGCCGGAGGGCGTGACGTCGACCTTGCCCTTCCCGCTGGTCTCCATGCGCTTGAGGACCTCATCCTCGACCAGCAGGTTCCAGGCATAGTCGTATTCGCCGGTCTGAAGCACCGCGCGCGCGGCAGAGACCGCGTCGCCGCCGCCCTTGACCTCGAGCGTGTCGAAATACGGCTGGTTCTTCACGTGATAGTCGGGGTTGCGTTCAGCCCGGATCATGTCGCCCGGCTTGAACTCGATGAACCTGTACGGGCCGGTGCCGATCGGCTTCAGATTGCCCGGCGCTTCGCGCGACTTCGCGCCGACATAGTCGCCGAAGTGATGCTTCGGCAGGATCTGGCCGACCGCGCCGACGAAGGGGTCGGCCCAGAATGGGGTCGGGCTCTTGAACTTCACCTTGACGGTGTGGTCGTCGATCTTCTCGACTGTGATGTCCTTGTAGGATCCCGTGGTGTATGCCGCGGTCGCGAGGTCCGCGGCATATGTCCAGGTGAAGACGACGTCGTCGGCGGTGAAGGGCTTGCCATCGTGCCACGTCACGCCCTGTTTCAGCTTCCAGGTCACGCTCGTGCCGTCCGCCGCAAGACCGCCGTTCGCCCTGGTCGGGACCTCGGCGGCGAGGCAGGGGATGAGGTTGCCCTCCTTGTCCCAGCCGGCGAGCGGCTCGAAGAAGATGCGCGAGGCGATCTGGTCCTTGGTGCCGAGCGCGAAATGCGGATTGAGCAGCGTCGGGGCCTGCCAAAGCAGGATCTTGAGCGGGCCGCCGCCGCCGGCCTTGGTCGGCTTGTATTGTAGCGTGGCGTCCGCCATCGCTACGTCGTTCCATGCCAGGATCTGGCTCGCGACAGGCGCAGCGATCCCCACCGCAGCCATCGTCTGGATGAACGAGCGTCGCGACAGCGTGCCTTGCTTCACCTCCGCGATGAGCTCGCGGATTTCGTTTTCGTCCATCGGATGGCCTCTGCCTCTCAAAGAAGCCCATCATGTTTCATCATGGCGGACGCGGCAATGCCGACGAAGGTCGGGAAACCCTGCGACGAAATGGCATGTCTGCGCGTGTTGGGTTCGTTCGAGGATGACGTTACAGCTTGTTCCGTCATTGCGAGTCATCGGGCCGCGCAAAGCGCGGCCCGATGGCAGGCTCCGCGAAGCAAATCCAGACTCTCGCCGCGGAGGGTTTCTGGATTGTTTCGCTGGGGGAAGGCCCTCACATCTTCTCGGCGACCAGTTTGAGGGTGCCGGCAATCCCTGTCGCCACGACGAGGATCACAGCCATCCCGATCATGCCGGCGTTGAAGGAGCCGGTCGCGTCCTTCAGAAGGCCGACCATATAGGGACCCACGAAGCCACCGAACGCACCGACAGAGTTGATGAACGCTATTCCCCCGGCCGCCGCGGCGCCCGTCAGGAAGCTCTGCGGGATCGTGTAGAAGACCGTCCGCGCGGAGATCGTGCCGACCAGCGCCAGTGTCAGGCAGGCAAGGGCGGGAACGAGCGAGGTGAAGACGACCGAGAGGGTCAGTCCAAGGGCGCCAAGGATCAAGGCGGCCATGAGATTGTAGATCTTCTGACCTTTCCGATCCACGAGACGAGCCCAGAACAGCATGCCGATCGTTGCGAAGAGGTACGGAACAGCCGAAAGCCACCCGACTTCCATGTTGCTCAGGCCGTGCCCCTTCAGGATCAATGGCAACCAGATGCCTATGCCGTAGGAGCCGATCGTGAAGGCGAAGGTGATCGCCGTGAGCATCAGCACCCGCGTATCTTTCATTGCGGCCCAGAGGTCCTTTTTGGGCTTGTCGTGCTTGTCGCCGGCGAGAGCGGACAGAAGCGCTTGTCGCTCCTGAGGCGTGAGCCATCGAGCCTGCTCGGGCCTGTCGGCGAGCAGAACGAGACATAGAATTCCGAGCACGCATGCCGGCAGGCCTTCGATCAGAAACATCCACTGCCAGCCGGCAAGCCCCCAGAATCCATCCATCCCAAGGAGGGCCGCCGAGATCGGACTGCCCAGCAGCGAGGAGAGCGGCGTCGCAGCCATGAACAACGCGAGCACGCTCGTCCGGTGCTTCTCGGGAAACCAGATCGAGATGTACCAGATCACGCCCGGAAAGAAGCCGGCCTCGAATACACCGAGGAGAAAGCGGATCAGGTAGAAGCTGTACGGTCCGGCCGCAAGCGCAGTCGCCGCTGCAGCAAGGCCCCAGGTGATCATGATGCGGGCCAGCCAGCGACGCGCACCGAACCGGTACATCATCATGTTGCTCGGCACTTCCAGAAGGCAGTAGCTGAAGAACAGGATTCCGGCGCCCCAGCCGAACTGAGTGGCGCTCAAGCCGATATCCTTGTTCATTTGCAATGCAGCAAAGCCGACGCTGGTGCGGTCGAGGTAGTTGAAGAGATAGGCGAGACCCAGAAGCGGGACCAAACGCCAGGTGTTCTTGGAAATGGCGCTTGCGAGCAGTCCCTCATCGGGACTTCCGTCCGTGAACGATCTGTTGGCCGTGATTTCGGTCATCCGCTGGTCCTCCCGCTGTCCGGGCCGGTTACCCTGACGGGGCCCAGCCGTGTTAGGCTCGACATGCCAGATCGAGCGGACAAGGGTCCAATCGCTAAAGTTCAAGAACCGATAACCGGGAGGAAGAAGTGGACCTTCGCGACCTCACCTATTTTGAGGTGATTGCCGATTTGGGCCATATGGGCCGAGCCGCCGACAAGCTCGGTCGCACGCAGCCGGCTCTGACAAAATGCATCCAGCGCCTCGAAGAGGCCGTAGGAGCCGATCTCTTCGAGCGGACGGGGCGCGGGATCACCCTCACGCGCGTCGGCGAGGTCCTTCTGGCACGCGCGCGACGAATGCGCGAGGCGATGGAGGAGTCGCTGCGCGAGGTCACCGACTTCGCCGCCGGTGCAGCCGGTCGCGTCAGTATCGGCTGCGGTGCGACAATGGGCGAATATTTGCTGCCCCAGATTTGCCGGGCCATCATCGCCGACGCGCCCGGACTGGCGATTGAAGTGCAGATTGGCATGAGTGGCGTCGTCAGGGCCGCGCTTCGTGAACGCGCCCTCGATCTTGCGATCGGGCCGATACTTCCATCGGACGAGCAGGAGTTCAGGCACGAAGCGTTTGGCATGGACGAAGTGGTCGTCGTCGCAGCAAAGGATCATCCACTTTGCGGCAAGCGGCTTGCTATCGAGGATCTGGTCGCGTCGAAATGGGTGCTGCCGGCCCGCACCGTCGCCATGCGCCAGTGGCTCGACAACGTATTCGAAGCGCATGGTTTGCCGCCGCCGATCGTCCAGATCGAGACCAACTCGATCACGACGTTGCCCAAGCTGATCGCCGACACGGCGCTGCTCAGCTTTACGTCCACGCGAAACCTTCATCCGCTTCGACTGGGCAGCCAGCTCGACCGGTTGATGATCGACACCACGACGATGCGAAGGCCGCTCGGCTTCGTAACCCGCCGGGACGGCTATCTTTCTCCGGCCGCGCAGAGGGTCGTCGGCCTGCTCAAATCCAAAGGGCGCGATTTTCTCGAACAGGTCACGTTGCCCGGCATGACAGATGCCTCCGCGACCATGCCGGCAGCCGCGGTCAGTCGGGCTGAGCAAGTCCATAAACGCGTGCGACAGTCCCACTGAAGAGGCTCTGGCGGTCGCTCTCGCTTGTGTGACGCGTCAGGCGTTTGAATGCATTCCATGCCGATCCATATCCATAGGAGCCCTTGTCGACCGGAAAGTTGCTCTCGAACATGCATCGTTGCGCGCCAAATGCCTCGATGCAGACCTCGATGTAGGGCCGCCAGGCCGAAGCGAGGACTTCCGACGTCGGCGGGACGTCCCGCATCTCGAATCCGAATCCGTTGATGCGCATTCCGAGGCCACCGAGCTTGACACAGACATTCTCGCATCTTGCAAGGTCGCGGATCGCGCGTGACCATTCGGCGAAGATGTCGTCGCGACGATCCCTGTAGGCTCCGATGCCCACGATCCCGCCGAGATGATCGAGCACGATTGTCGTTTGCGGGAACGCGCGCGCGAGCTCGGTCAATTCTGGGATTTGTGGGTGGAACAGCCATGCGTCGAAGACGAGTCCCAGCGGCGCGAGGCATGCAAATCCCGCTCGAAACGAGCCGTCGCGCAAGAGGCCCGGCGGCCCGGCGCTGAGCGGATTCATCAGACTTCGGTCGGCATCCCAGACGGTGATGTGCCGAATGCCGCGAAATCGACCTGGTGCTGCGGCGACATGGGCTTCCAGCACCGGCGTCACTCGGTCCCCGAGCCGCAAATCGGCATGACCGACAATTCCGGCACAAAGGCGCCGCAGACCGTAATTGCCGCTCGCGCACATGGCCGCGACACCGTTGATGTACTCGGTTTCGCCGACGACCCGCATTGCAGGCGGTCCGTCAGGCCGGTACATCGTCTGGCACTGCATGAAGACGCTCGCCGTGACGTTATGACCGCTTCCGGCGATGTCCGCGAGATACTCGTCGAACAGGTATCTCCAGTTCTGCCTGTCCCAGAGATGATGATGGGCGTCGATGATCGGCAGTTCAGGTTCGAGTGCCTCCTCGAAGCCGCGCGCCAGCCAGTCCGGCCGCACGGCGAGATAGTTACCGCCCCCCGACCGAGAGGCGGAGCCGCTGCCTTCGGCTTGGGATTGAGTCATTTTGCGAAATCCCGAGGCGCGGGCCCGGTGTAACGATAGGGGATGCCCGGCGGCATGGGCCCCTTGATCCGGCCGCCCTGCTGCGATTGCTCCCATGCATGCGCGAGGATGCCGACCGAACGCGAGAGAATGAACAGGCCGCGACCCAGCGCCGGCGAAAAGCCCAGTTCCGAATAGATGACGGCGGTGGCCCCGTCGATGTTCATGGGGATCTTTTGGCCCTTGCGCCGCTGCATCAGGTCTTCGACTCCGCGGCCGATCTCTGCAAAGCGCCCGGACACCACCTTGTTCTCTCGTGCTGCATCGGCGAGTTCGAGAAGTCTGGGTGACCGGGGATCGATCGGATGAAAGCGGTGTCCGAATCCGGGCACGATCTTTCCGTTTGCCGCGATGAAGGCGTCGAGGCCCTGTTCGATGGCCGTCTTCAACTCGACGCCGGCGTCCCGACGCCGCGCGATGTCGGCGTATAGCTCCATGCATTGTTCGCCGGCGCCGCCGTGCACGTCGTCCAGGACGTTGATGGCCGAGGCCATCGCGCCATTCAGAGGAAGACCACATGTCACGGCCATCCGTCCGATCGCGATCGACGGTGCCTGGGGACCGTGGTCCACGGCGGCGACAAGCGCGGCTTCCAGGAGTGCTCCTTGCTCGGGGGACGGAAGCTCGCCCTTCAGCATCAGCCATATCATTTGTGGGAACGACACCCGGCCGATCAGTTGCTCGATCGGAAAGCCACGGAACCGGATCACGCCCGGCTTCATGTCGATGATGTCGGTCGACCACCATTGGGTCGCCTTTTGCAGCAGGTCTGCGGAGCCTTGATCGGTCATGACGTCTCTCCTCGATCGCTTGTCAGGTGCTTGAGGTTTCGGCGCGCGCCTTCAGATCCGGCATCCTGACCGTCTCCTTGACTGTCGGCCGGTTGTCGAACGCGACGACGCCGCGCCGGCCGAACGCCTCGATGTCGCCGTCCGCGAAGCCGAGCTGTCTGAGCCACTTCTCGGTGTCCTGGCCGAGACTGGGTGGCGGCAACGGTTCCGGATAGTCCGCCTCGAGCCGGAAGCCCGGGCGGGTGACGCGCATCGTCTGGCCGCCTGACACATTCGCCTTCAGGCTTTCGACAAACTTGCGACCGACGATTTGCTCCTCCTTGAGCACCTGCGGCACGCTGAGAACGCATCCCGCAGGGACGCCTTTCGCATTGAACAGCGTCTCCCATTCGGCTGCGGATTTGGCGGCAAGAGCGACTTCGAGCTCCTGCTTCAGAGCCGCGCGGTGATCCTTTCTCGACTGGCGCTCGCGAAACCGCGGATCGGACTTCAGCTCCGGCTTTCCGACGATGTCGCACAGCGCCTCATACTGTTTCTGCTCGTTTGCCGCGATGTTGAGCGGCCCGGAGCCCGTCGTGAACGTGCCGGACGGCGCTGCCGTGAAGTTCTCGTTGCCGATCGGTTGCGGATCGACATTGCCGTTGAGGTGATTGGAAACCACCCAGCCCATCGCAGCCAGGGTCGATTCAAGCAGGGAGACGTCGATGTGCCGTCCGCGTCCGGTCTGCCGTTGCTCGACGAGTGCGGCCGTGATCGCAAAGGATGCGGTGAGACCAGCAATCGTGTCGGCAATCGGAAAGCCGGTGCGCAAGGGGGCGGTGTTGGCATCGCCCGTGACGCTCATGACGCCCGAAAGTCCTTGAACGATCTGGTCGTAAGCGGGCCGGCCCGCCCAGGGGCCGTCCTGTCCGAAGCCGGAGATCGCGCAATAAATGATGCGCGGATTGCGCTTTGCGAGCACCTCATAGCCGAGCCCCAGCCGTTCCATGACCTTCGGGCGAAAATTCTCAAGCACGACGTCGGCCGTTTCGACGAGGCGGAGGAAGATCTCCTTGCCTTCATCGGCCTTGAAATCGATGGCGACGGATTGCTTGTCCGCGTTGACTGCGACGAACGACAACCCCATCAGATTCTTGGCCATCGCGGGATCAGCGCCGAGTCGGCGCGCAAGATCGCCGCCCTTTGGATTTTCGATCTTGATGACCTCGGCGCCGAGGCGTGCAAGTTGATAGCCGCAGAACGGACCGGCGAGCACGTTTGAGAGATCGAGGACGCGAATGCCGGCGAGTGGCAATGTCATGTGGTGTGCTCCGGATATGTGAATCGATGCTCGAGAGATCAGACCAGGCCAAGCCAGTGCCACCAGGTCGCGGCGCACAGGGCGTAGAGAAGGCAGGCGACGATGCAGACGACGACACCTACTTTCGGGAAATCCTCGACCCGCAATCGGCCCGTTCCATAGACGAGGATGCTTGGTAGCGTGTTGTAGAACATGAGGAGCGGGTAACCGCCGATGATCATGCCGGCCGGCAGCGCCAGCGCGACCGGATTGACACCGGCGGTACCGGCCATCGCCAGGATGATCGGCAGCAGGGCGGTTGCCATGGCGGTCGTGCCGACGAACGTCACGTGCATGAATTGCACGATGAACATCACGACCACGATGACGACGAGTGTCGACGCACCGGCCAGGCCGAGCGCGTGGAAGATCGAATTGGCCAGCCAGCTGGCGGCGCCCGTCTTCAGAAGGATATCGCCGAGCGAAACACCGCCGCCCGCGATGAGCAGCACCTGCCAGGAAACGCCCTTGTTGGCATCGTTCCAGTCGATCACGCCGAAGCGGGGAAGAAACAGCAGACAGGCCCCCATCAGGCAGACGACCGTCGTGTCGAGCCCGGTCAGGCCCTGGGTCGCCCATAGACAGGTCACGAGGACGAACACGCCCAAGGCACGCCATTCGGCGGAAGACATCCTCCCCATCGCGGCGAGGTTCTGCGAAATCCGCGCGTCGGCCTGCTCATGACCGGCCTTGAATTCCGGCGGAAAGACACGCTGGATGAACCACCAGGTGAACATCGTCATGACCAGCGCCGGCGGGAATCCGTAGATCAGCCATTCGGCATAGGTGATCGTATGACCGCTGGTCTTCGCGACGAACTCGACCGTCACGGGGTTTGGCACCGTCGCTGTCAGCACGCCCGCGCCGATCGTCGCGTTCGTCATCGTCAGAGTGAGAAGCAAATTGATCGCGAATGGCGAACGCGCACCAGCCCCGAAGATCGTCAGGATGCTGAGGCACTCAGGCAGCAGGATTGCCGTGCGTGCCGTCGATGACGGAACGAGAAACGCAAGCGCGATGTTGACGAGCGTCACGCCGAGCGTGATCCGTGTCGGCGCGCTGCCGAACCGCGCCAGAATGACGTAAGTGATACGCTCCGCAAGCCGGGTCTTCACCATCGCGGTCGCGAGGATGAAGGCGCCGACGATGAGATACACGGGCGAGGCGGAGAAGCCGTCAAGTGCCGTCTTGAGGCTAGCCGTTCCGGTCAGGACCGCGAGCGGTACGACCATCAGGCTGGCGATGGCCAACGGCATCGCCTCGGTCAGGTAAAGAACGAAAATGCCGCCAAAGAGCGCAAGCGCCTTGTGTCCCTGCAAGGACAGCGATTCCGGCGTGGGGCTGAACCAGATGGCGGCCGAGATCACGATGGCGAGGGGAACGCCAACCGTCCTGAGCGTGGCCTCCAGCGATCGAGGCGCGTGCTCGCTTCCCTCCGCGTGCGCGTGAGATGACACGTGTTTTCTCCCTGTCGAAGCATTCGGCGATGGATCGGTGCCATCACGGATTTGGAGCCGTGCTTCGCGGTGGGAATAACTCGCGGGTCAAACCTGCGTCCAATTGCAAGTTTTCAGGAGACCATAACCGGCGGGAATGTGCTCGGCCGTGCCGGCCGGCACCCGGTGAACCGAGGACCACGGCCGAAGCATCAAAGGCCGTGGTCCGTGCGACCTGCGCGATGCGGCTACCACTTGTGCATTTCTGACGCCGGTAATGCGTTGCCCCCTGGCGGAACGGATCACTATACTGCCAGGACGATTGCGACAGCAGCGGACGAACAGCGCTCCGCGACAGGACCACGCGATGGATGATATGATTGGCTTCCCCGATCCCGGCCTCGACCTGTCGGATGGCTTCAAGCCGCACACTTCGCACTGGGGTGTGTTCTCGGCGCGCAACAGTGAGGCCGGGTTGGAAGTCAGGCATTATGCGGGGGATCCAGATCCGAGCGGCATCATCGACAATTTTCCCGGCGCGCTGCGCCACCAGGCGCGCATCGCCCAGCCCGCGATCCGCCGCGGCTGGCTCGAGCGTGGGCCCGGCCCCGACGATCGCCGCGGCCGCGACGAGTTCGTTTCCGTCAGCTGGGAGAAGGCGCTCGACCTCCTGGGGGACGAGCTGACGCGCATCCGCGACACGCGCGGTCCGTCGGCTGTGTTCGGCGGCTCCTATGGCTGGGCGAGCGCGGGCCGCTTCCATCACGCACAGAGCCAGGTGCATCGCTTCCTCAACATCGCGATGGGCGGCTATGTGCGATCGGTCAACAGCTATTCCTCGGGCGCATCCTCGGTGCTGCTGCCGCAGATTTTGGCGGGCTACGAAGACATCACGAGGCGCAACGTCACTTGGGAGCAGATCGCGACCGAGACCGAAATCGTGCTGGCGTTCGGCGGCATGGCGCTGAAGAACTCCATGGTGGCGGGCGGCTCGATCAGCAAGCACGTCGAGCGCGGCGCCATGAGTGCTGCGCGCCGGCGCGGCTGCGAGTTCATCCTGGTCAGCCCGCTGCGTGACGATCTGCCGGTGGAGGCGGGTGCCGAATGGATGACCTGCGTGCCCGGCACCGACACCGCGCTGATGCTCGGCATCGTCCACACGCTGGTGGCCGAGGGCCTGCACGATCAGGCTTTCCTCGATCGCTACACCGAAGGCTGGCCGGTCTTTTTGCGCTATCTGACCGGCGAGAGCGACGGGCGAGCCAAGAGCGCGGAATGGGCCGCCGCGATCTGCGGCGTCGATGCGCCGACGATCCGCAAGCTGGCGCATCGCCTGGCCGGCAAAAGGGTGCTCATCACCGTTTCGCATTCGCTCCAGCGCGCCGAGCATGGCGAGCAGCCGGTGTGGATGGGCATGGTGCTGGCGGCAGCGCTCGGGCAGATCGGTCTTCCCGGCGCCGGCTACGCCTATTCGCTAGGGGCGATCGGCTATTACGGCCGCCGCGTCAACGACGTGCCGGGGCCGACGCTGGGGCAGGGCCGCAACGGTGTCGCCGATTTCATTCCGGTGGCGCGCATCGCCGACATGCTGCTCAATCCCGGCACGACCTATCGCTACAATGGCGAAACGCGCACTTATCCGGATATCCGGTTCGTCTATTGGGCCGGCGGCAATCCCTTCCATCACCACCAGGACATCAACCGCCTGCGCAAGGCTTTTGCGAAAGTGGACACGCTGGTCGTGCACGAGCTCGCCTGGACCGCGACGGCCCGGCACGCCGACATCGTGCTCCCCTCGACGATGACGCTCGAGCGCGACGACATCGGCTACTCGACCAACGATCCCTTGATGGTCGCCATGCACAGGATCGCCGAGCCGTTTGGGCTTGCGCGTGACGACTATGAGATATTTGCCGATCTTGCCGATCGCCTCGGCGTGCGCGAACCCTTCACCGAAGGCCGCACGTCTCGGCAGTGGCTGCAACACTTCTATGAGCCGACCCGCGCGTCGCTTGCCAGGCGCGGCCTGGAAGCGCCGAGCTTCGAAGAGTTCTGGGAGCGCGGCAGCCTCGTCGTGCCGCAACAGCCCGACGACGGCGGCAGGCTGCGCCGCTTCCGCGAGGATCCCGTCAATCACGCTCTACCGACGCCGAGCGGCCGCATCGAGATTTTTTCGCAAAAGATCGCCGGCCATGGCGATGCGGATTGCCCGGGCCATCCGGTCTGGCTCGAGAAAACCGACGTGCCTAAGCCAGGCTCGCCGTGCTTCCTCGTCGCCAACCAGCCGGTGACGCGCCTGCACAGCCAGCTCGACTTCGGCGGCCATTCGGTTGCAGCCAAACATCGCGGCCGCGAGGTCGCGCGCATGAATCCGCGCGACGCCGATGCTCGCGGGATCAAGGATGGCGACATCATCCGCCTGTTCAACGAACGCGGCGCCTGCCTTGCTGCGGTGCATGTCACCGACGGCATCGCGCCCGGTGTAGTCCAGCTGCCGACCGGCGCGTGGTACGATCCGATGGATCCGGAGGATGAAGCGCCGCTTTGCGTTCACGGCAATCCGAACGTGCTCACCCGCGACATCGGCACCTCGTCCTTTGCGCAAGGCTGCACCGGCCAGCTCACGACCGTCGAGGTGGAGCGCTTCACCGGCAACCTGCCCCCGATCCGCGCGTTCGATCCAGTGTAGCGGACGCGGCGCGTCGATTTGCCTGAGTACTCAGCCCGTGGGCTAACCCCGTCGGGCTGGTGTCGTCATCACCGTTGTTGCCGCAGATTGAGCTCGTTCTCTTGCGCGCGATGAGAAAACACGCCGATCGCGACGATTGCCGCTGCAAAGCCCGCGGTCGCGCCGACGCCAAGCGCCCATCGCGGGCCAAGGTGATCGGCGACCCATCCGACGATCGGTGCGCCGATAGGCGTGCCGCCTAGCGCGACACCGAGCCTTAGCGCCATCACGCGTCCGCGCATCGCCGGCTCTGTCGAGAGCTGCATCAGCGCGTTCGACGTGTTCATGACGGTCAGCGCAGCCACGCCGATCACGACCAGCGCGCCGGCGAACAGCCAGTAACCCGGCGCCAGCGCGGCCAGCGTACAGCCGAGGCCAAAGATCGCAGCACCCAGCAGCAGCGAATTGAAGCGCGGCCGCTCGCGGCTTGCGGCGAGCAGCGCTCCCGACATCGTCCCGATCGCCATCATCGAGGACAGCAGGCCAAATCCGCGTGCATCGGTATGGAAGACGCCGACGGCCATGGTCGAGATGAAGATCGGGAAGTTGAGCCCGAAGGTTCCGATCAAGAACAGCATGATCAGGGTTGCCCTGAGCTCGGAGCGGGACCAGACATAGTGAAACCCCTGCAGGACGCTGCCCTTGGTGCGGTGGGCGCGCTCATTGGGGCGAAGCTCCGATGTGCGCAGCAAGGACAACGACGTCAGCACCGCCATGAACGACGCGCCATTGAACAGGAACGCCCAGCCGGTACCGACGGAGGCGATGACGAGGCCGGCGACCGCGGGCCCGACCATGCGTGCGGCGTTGAACGAGGTGGAGTTCAGCGCGATCGCGTTCGACAGATCAGCATCGCCCACCAGCTCGGCCACGAAGGTCTGACGAACCGGGGCATCGAGCGCTGCACTGCAGCCGAACAGGAAGGCGAAGGTGTAGACATGCCAGAGCTGCACCAGTCCGGTGACCGTGAGAACGCCGAGCACGAGTGCCAGCGCGCCCATCGTCGCCTGGGTGGCCATCAGAAGCTTGCGCTGGTTGAAATGATCCGCGGCAAAGCCGGACCACGGCATCAGCAAAAGTTGCGGTCCGAACTGCAGCGCCATCACGACGCCGACAGCAGACGCACTATGATGCGTGAGCTGGGTAAGGACGAGCCAATCCTGGGCGGCGCGCTGCATCCATGTTCCGATGTTGGACACCAGCGCGCCGGCTGCCCAGACCCGGTAGTTGAAGCTCCGTAACGATCGAAACACGCGTCTCATGTGCGCTGAGGTTCGTTGCCGCCGTGAAACCGTCCGAACCGCCGCGCCAGGAACAGGCCGATCAGGAGTCCGCCGAGGCCAAGCGCGGCGACGTCGCTCGTGCTCCTCAGTGCGAAATCGCCGACGCGGCAGACGAGGAGATACCCGACCAGGAGGTTGAAGAAGCCCCACAGGATGTTGACGGTCGACGTGGATAGACCCTCGCCCGGTGGCTTTGCGAAGGGTGTCTGGAACGGCTCTCCCATCATGCCGGCGACGACATGGGGAATGGCGTTGGTGAGGAAGGCGCCGCCGAAAAAGTACACGACGAGGTCAAGCCAGTTCATGCGCGTTGATCCTTTTCAATCCTCGACGAGCCGTTTCAACAAGCCGACCGCGGCGGCCAGTTCCTGCTGCTCGCGCGGTGACAGCCGCGCCGCGATGGTGCGCGACAACCAGTCCTGCCGCGCGGCCCGGCCGGTGCGCAGCCGCTCGCGGCAGGCCTCGGTGAGGGACATGATGGTTTGCCGGCCGTCATCGGGATCGGGCGCGCCGCGAACCATGCCGATAGTCTCCAGCGCCGCGATCGCCGCGCTCATCGACTGCGGACGCATCCCCTCCGATCGCGCAAGGCTGGAGACGGTTGCCGGACCGTGCTTTTCGAGACGAAGCAGGACCGCGACCTGGGAAGGGGGGAGGTCCTCCCGCTGGCCCTGCTCGCGAAGCCGGCGCTTCAGTGTTCCGATCAACAACCGAAGGTCTTCGGCGAGCGCGGATGTACGGGCCGGCGCGATCTTGCCTGGTGAATTGCTCATGTCGGATCCGAGTAACATATGTGAAGGTAAACTGTAAAGATTATCTTTGTAGATTGGCTGCGGAACTACCTGGTATTGACCGCGTTCTGGGCTCAGCGCCCTTCATTGGTCTTGCAATGCCCAGGTTCCAGTGCGTCATTCAATGTCGAAATTGAATTGATCGATGCTCACTAGCAGGTCGATCGCATTCGGGATGTCTTCTAGATTCGGGCGATGGCGGAACGAACCGCGGAAAACCGTGGCCATGCCGGAGGCGCCGAGGTGCCAGCTCAAGGGAGGATATGATGCGCGAGTCGAACCTGCAGGCGTTCACCAAGGCGTCCACGCGCTACCGGTGGGTCATCTGCGCCTTGTTGTTCGTCGTGACCACGATCAACTATATGGATCGCAACATCCTCGGCGTGCTCAAGCCGACGATTCAGAACGACCTGCATTTCAGCGAAACAGATTTCGGCAACATCATCTTCTGGTTTTCGTTCGCCTATGCGATCGGCTACGCCGGCATGGGGTGGCTGACCGACAAGATTGGAATTCGCCTCGGTCTTGCCGTTGCCGCGATCCTGTGGTGCCTCGCGTCCATGGCGCACGGTATGGTCGCGTCCGTCGCAGGTTTCATGGTCGCGCGCCTCGTGCTTGGTCTCGGTGAAGGTGGCAACTTCCCGACGTGCATCAAGACGATTGCCACGTGGTTTCCGGTGCGGGACCGTGCCTTGGCTACCGGCATCTTCAACAGCGGCAGCAATGTCGGCGCGATGCTGGCGCCGCTGATCGGTGCGCTAGTCGTGAGCCTGTCCGGCTGGCAGGCAGCCTTCTACGTGACCGGCGCGCTGGGTCTGATCTGGGTCGTGTATTGGCTGATCGCCTACCGCAGCCCGGCCGAACATCCCCGCGTGTCGCCGAGCGAGCTGGCCTATATCAACAGCGATCCCGAAGTCGCGACGGAAAAGGTCCCCTGGGCAAAGTTGCTGGCCTATCCCGGCACCTGGGTTTACATCGTTGGTGGTGTGCTCACGAACCCCGCCTGGTGGTTTTACAACAACTGGGTTCCGTCCTTCCTCAACAGCAAGTTTCACGTGTCACTGATGGCGGTGGGCTTGCCACTCGTGGTGATCTACCTGCTCACCGATGTCGGCTCGATCGCGGGCGGCTGGATCTCGTCGACCCTGATCAAGCGCGGCACGGAAGTGTTCACCGCCCGCAAGATCACCTTGTTGGTCTGCGCGGCCTGCACAGTGCCGGTGTTTCTCGCGCCGCAGTTGGACAGCATGTGGGCCGCGGTCATCTTGATCGGCATCGCGATGGCGGCTCACCAGGGCTTTTCCGCCAATCTGTTCACACTGGTATCCGACACCATGCCGCGCGGAGCGGTCGCTTCTGCGGTCGGGCTCGGAGGCGGCATCAGTTCCCTGGCGGGAGCCTTTTCCGCCGCGGCCATCGGCCGCGTGCTCGACGCAACGGGAAACAACTACACCTTCGTGTTCTTTGCCTGTGCCAGCGTTTACCTGATCGCAACCGCGATCATCCACTTCGTCCTGCCGCGCACGAGGGCTTCCATGGTGACGCCCGACGGGGGGCTGGTATCGGTCAGCTGAAATCTCGTTCGGGCTGCGCCCGCGAAGTTTTGGCCAAGCCACGCAAGACAAAAAAGGCCTCGCCGAAGCGAGGCCTTCCTTGTTCGCCGATGCCGGGTCTGCGTTAGTCATCCCAGTAATGACGACGGATTATCACGCCGCGGTCGTAGTCATGGTCATGATGGTACCAGCCATGATGCCAACCGCGGTCGTGATCGTAGAAGCGCACGCGCGGACCATCATAGCGGTCGCCGTAATAATCTCGGTCGCCGCCAACATAAACCCTAAAGCCAGCTGCATTGGCGATGGTCGGGGCACTGATTGCAAGCGTCGCTGCCGCTGCAAGCGCGTAAGTGAGCTTTCTCATCGGTTCCTCCTTTGCATCGTTCGTGCAGGGGTCAACGACCACCGGCATCGGCCGTTGCAGGAACGCAGCAGAAACTTTGTTGAATGCTTGTTCAGGTTCCCGAAGCCTGATTGCGGGCCTTAGCCCGCCTTCGTGCCCGTGATGACGGCGAGCGCCTCGACCAGGCGATCGAGATCGGCCTCCGTGGTGTAGAGCGCCGGCGTCACGCGGACGCATTGGCCCTTGGCGACGCCCGCGCGGCGCACGGTATGTACCTTGAAGCCGTCCCTGAGCTTGGCCACGACGGCGTCGTTGTCGGCTTTGCTGGTCTTGCCGGCGAGACGGAAGGAGGTGATGGCGCCATAGGAGCCGGCTTCGTCCGGCGTGAGGATCTCGATATCCCTGAACGCGCGGGCGCGACTCACCCAGTAGTCGCGCAAGTGGCGCAAGCGGGCCTGCTTGGCCGGGGCGCCGATCTCCTGATGCAGCGCGACCGCCGCCGGCACCGTCAGCACGGTCGCAAAATTGATGGTGCCGGTGTGCACGCGCGAGCGGATGTCGGTTGCTTGATAGTCCTCGTCGCCCATGTCGCGATCGATGTCGGCGATGCGGTCTTTCCTGATGTAGAGGAAGCCGACGCCGAGCGGCGCGCCGATCCATTTGTGCAGGTTGAAGCCGACGAAATCAGACTCGAGCTCGGCCACTTTGAAGTCGAGCTGTCCCCAGGAGTGCGCCGCATCGACGATGGTGTCGATCCCCTTGGCTTTCGCCATCCGCGCGATCTCGGCGATGGGCATCACAAGGCCGGTGCGGTGGCTGACATGGGTGAGAAGCAGGAGCTTCGTCTTCGGATTGGCTTCGATCGCTTTTGTGTAGGCGTCCAGCACGGCTTGCCGGGTCGCCGGCTCCGGCACGTCGAACTTGACGACGTCGACGCCGCGCCGCGCCTTCAGCGCGTTTATTGCATACTGCATCGAATCATAGTCGAGATCGGCATAGAGCACGGTGTCACCCGCCTTCAGCCCGTTATAGCCGCCGATCAGGAGCTGCAGCGCCTCGGTCGCGCCACGCGTCAGCGCAATCTCCTCGGGTGCCGCGCCGACGGCTTCCGCCACCTTGATGCGCACGGCCTCGAAATCGGCACCAAAGCGCTGCCGCGCATAATAGGAATTCTGGGAGTTGACCATGTCGGTCTGGCGAATGAACTCGCGCCGGACGGGCTCGGGCATGACACCCCAATAGCCATTCTCCAGGTTGACGACGTCAGACGTCACGGCATAGAGCTCGCGCACCGCGTCCCAATAGGCCTTGTCGGTGGCCATCGCAGCCGCCGGCCCCGTCGGCGCCTTCGGCAATCCCTCCGCCGCCATCACTGGTGCCGCCAGCGGCGCAACCGCCGTGACCGCGAGCCCCTTCAGGATCGACCTGCGGTCGGACGACAACGTCTTGAACAAATGCATCTCGAGCCCCCAAATTTAGCGCCGGCGACCAGAGCAACGATCAACGAAGCGGAGATGACGGGACTGTGACCGTCCAAAGGTGGACCGTCGATCCAGATCGTCCTCCTCCCAGCGGAGGCCGTTGCTTTCCTCGTCACGCCGGTTCGGCATGGCGCGAAGACGCGCAATCGCCGGCAAGCGGGACGCTTGCCGGCGACGCATCGCGATCAGCGGAGTGCCACCTTTACTGCCGCGTCAGGCGAACCACGTCCTGCCTCAGGAGGTAGAGCGAGACGGCGAGCAGAACGACATCCTTCATCAGGAAGGGCACGTTGCCCGTCATCGCAGGGAAGCCTCCTGCGGCGACGTCCCAGCCTTCCGGCATGAACGGAATGATGGTGACCGTCGCAATGAACGTGCCGGTTGCGCCCAGGGCGCCGATAATGCCCAGCCGCTTGTCCCAGAAACCCGCCAGCAGCAGGGACCCGAACGTCCACTCGGAAACGCCCAGGAAATAGCTGGCGCCGGCGTGGCCGAACACCGGATACAGCCACCAGATCAGCGGCCCGTTGCTGATGAAAGGGACCAGGCGTTCGAACTCGTACGGAAACCATTTCTGATACCCGAAGAAGAAGAACATGATCACCATCGAGGCCCGGATGACATGGTAGTCGAGGTCGTCGGCGAGCAGGCCGGATCTGTGCAGGGTGCGGACAACGGGATTTTGAGCGGCCTTTTGAGTGGTCTCTTGAGTGGTCTTGGCAAGCGTGGTCATGATCGTGATTCCTTCATTGAAGATCTGACTGCATGGTCGCTTCATGCGACTGCGGGGAAGTCGATCTCGGTGTCGTTGATGCGGTTGAACACGTTGGTGAAGACGGTGGTCGCGAAAGCGAGGCTGATCTCGACCAGTTGAGCGTCGCTGTAGCCGGCGGCCTTGATCGCGGCGAAGTCCTCGTCACTGACGGTACCGCTGGACCGAGCGAGCTTGCGCACGAAGCCGACCAGTGCGTCACGCTTGGCATCGCCGGTGGGCTGGCCCTCGCGGATCTGCCCGAGTTCCTCCGGCTTCACACCAGCGAGCTTGGCGAGATAGGTGTGGGCGGCGACGCAGTAGTCGCAGCCGCCCGCCGTGCTGATGACGAGCTTGATCACTTCCTGATCGCGCTTCGTCAGGCTGCCCGCAGCGAGCACGGCGTCGGCGGCGAGCACCGACTTGAGCGCAGCGGGACCGTGGGCGGCAATGGCCGCAAACGTGTTTGGCACGCTGCCGATGGCCTTCTTGATCTGGGCATAGACCTGACCGGACGGGCCGACGACGGTTTCGAGGTTGGGGACGGAAAGACGAGACATGGGTGGCACTCCTTCGTTGTGTTGGTGAACGATTACGGAGTGACAATATGATCGTGAGCTGAGACGTTGAATGTCTTAGTAACTCGTATATATGCTCAATCGTCTCATTCATTGCTGAGAGGTCGTCGTGGATTGGCTTAGCCGGCTATTCGAGATGATGCCGGTGCGCGGTCGCCTGGACCTGCGCTGCGCCTACGGTGCGCCATGGCGCATCGATCAGGGGCCGGGCGAGGCGAACGAAATCCCCTATCACGCCGTTGTCGGCGGTTCGGCGCTGCTCGAAGATCCAGCGGGCGGGCGGCCGCTTCGCCTGGAAACGGGCGACATCCTGCTGCTTCCCGGCAATCCGCGCCACGTGATGCACGACGGGAGCAGCGCGCGGCCGAAGCCGGCACGAAATCGCCGAGAGCTCAATCTGGTGATCAGTGAAAACGCAGGCAGGGGCGAGCGGCTCGACCTGCTCTGCGGACACTTTGCGATCACGCCCCCACACGACCGGCTTTTGCGCAGCTATCTCCCGCCACGCCTCGTCGTGCACGCCGGCGCTCGAACGGTGCGAACGGACACTGGCGCGCAGCTTGCCGGTCTCGTTGCTCTGATGCGCAGCGAGTCGGCAGACGATCACCTGGGTGGCCGTGCAATGCTCAACGCGCTTTCGACGGCTATGTTTGCGCTCGTGCTGCGGCTTGCGAGCGAAACCGAAGATGCACCGCGAGGTCTCCTCGCGCTGGCTGGTCATGCTCGCCTGGCTCCGGCCGTGGCCGCTCTGTTCAACGAGCCCGCGCGCGCGTGGTCGCTGCCCGAGCTTGCGCGCCTGTGCAACATGTCGCGTGCCACGCTCGCCCGTCAATTCCAGGAGAAACTGGGATGGTCGGCAAGCGATCTACTGACGGACATCCGTATGACGCGCGCGGCGAACGAATTGAGGAAATCCTCGATTTCGACCGGCGCCGTTGCGGAAATGGTAGGATATCAATCCGAGGCTGCATTCCAGCGCGCCTTCAAGAGCCACATGGGCATCACCCCGGCGCAATGGCGAAAGGCGGCGCAGGAACCAGCGATCCTTGCCGACCTGGGATTGGCGAAGGCTGCCGAAACCCAAAATCCGGATGCAGCCAAACGCAATCCGGGATAACTGTGTCGGCTCGCGTGTGTGCCCGCGTTTCGCGGAGCCCGCCATCGGGCGGCGCCTCGCGCTGCCCCCTTGGCCCCCTCCGCGTTGTTATCGTTGCGATGCGCACAAACGGTTGACGCCATCGCTCCGAGACACGACATATCCTCCTGCCGTCGACCCGGTCCTCGCCCCGGAGCAAGCCATGAACGCGCCGCCCAACGTCGATCCCGTCACCGCGCAGCCTGAGCGCGACGTCCTGCACTGGCTGACCAACGACACCCGCGACCAGCGCTTCATCGACAATATCTTTGCCGAGATGTGCATTCGCCTCCAGCAGTCGGGCATTCCGGTCGCGCGGGCGACGCTGCATGTCGTGATCAACCATCCGCAATGGCTCGGCGCGCGGATGATGTGGGCCGACGGGATGCCAGGGGCGGAGATCTCGCGGGTCGATTACGATGTGCGCGGGCGGTCCGAATTCATCGGCAGTCCCGCCAACGAGATCTATGACGGCGCGGCCGAGGTGCGCGAGCATCTCGAACGGGACCCATCAGAGCGGCGCAAGCACGCCGTCTACGACGAAATGCGGGCGAAGGGCCTGACCGACTATGTGGCGTGGCCGCTCTACCATACGCTCGGCAAGCAGCACCTCGTCACCTTCGCAACCGACCGTCCCGGTGGTTTCGACGACGCGCATATCGCGGCCTTGAGGAGACTGCTGCCGGTCCTGGCGCTCGTCAGCGAAATCCGGGTCAAGAACCGGCTGGCGCGGACCCTGCTCGAGACCTATGTGGGGTCCCATGCCGGCGAGCTCATTCTTGCGGGCGCCACCAGGCGCGGCAGCGGCACGACGGTGCGTGCCGCGATCCTGATCTGCGACTTGCGCGATTTCACCCGCATCTCCGACAACTGGCCGCGCGATGACGTCATCGATCTCCTCAACGACTATTTTGACGCGATGTCCGAGCCGATCGTGCGGCATGGCGGGGAGATCCTGAAATTCATCGGCGACGGCCTGCTCGCCATCTTTCCGCTCAGCCAGCCCTCGGCTGGCGCCAATCTGCTGCGGGCCGTGAGCGAGGCCCGGCAAGCCATGGCGGTGCTGAACGAAAACAATAGCGTCACCGGCCGTGCGCCGCTGCATTACGGGATCGGTGCTCATGTCGGCGACGTCATGTACGGCAATATTGGCTCGCGCTCCCGGCTCGACTTCACTGTCATCGGCCCCGCCGTCAACATGGCCTCGCGTCTCGAAACTCTCACCAAGCAGTTGGGGCGAACCGTGCTGCTCTCGCGCGCCTTCGCCGATCTCGTGAAGGGCGAAGTCGAGCTCGAACGCGTCGGCGAGCAACCGATCCGCGGCTTCAACGAGCCGGTCGAGCTGTTCGCGTATCACGGGTGAAGGCAGGGCTGCCACCGGTGCCGTAGCCCGGATGGAGCGCAGCGTAATCCGGGGTTAGCTCCACGGGTGTGATTCCCGGATTTCGCTGCGCTTCATCCGGGCTACGATTTCCCTGTCGCGGAGAGGTCGGCATCCCACGATCCCGATGTTGCCATCATGCCCCTGATTTGCCCGACGTGTCAAATGATTTCGTAAAATCGTAAGTCATACGCCAGCCGCCATCGGCTACCTTGCATGGGGTTGTTTTCGACATTTTTGTTTTGGTAACGCGGCTAGCGCCTTAGGCGCTGTTGCCCTTCAGCCGCTCATTGCGCCGGCGCAGGCCTTCCATGGTGGCGAGCAGGATGACCGAGACGGTGGTCAGGATCACCGCCGCCGCCGTGATGGTCGGGCTGATGTTCTCGCGGATGCCGCTGAACATTTCGCGGGGCAGGGTGCGCTGCTCGGGACCGGCCATGAACAGCACGATCACCACCTCGTCGAAGCTGGTGGCGAAGGCGAACAATGCGCCTGATGCCAGGCCCGGCAGGATCAGCGGCAGGATCACGCGGCGGAAGGCGTAGAGCGGCGGGGCGCCGAGGGACGCTGCGGCGCGCGCCAGGTTCATGTCGAAGCTTTGCAGCGTCGCGCCGACCGTGATCACGACGAACGGCGTCGCCAGCGCGGTGTGGGCGAGGATCAGGCCGAGATAGCTGCCGGTCAGCCCGATCGGCGCAAAGAAGAAGTAGAGGCCGACCGCGGTGATGACGCCGGGCACCACGACCGGCGACAGCACGATTGCCAGCACCAGCGGCTTCAACTTGCTCTTCCACTGTGCCAGCCCCAGCGCGGCCAGCGTGCCGAGCACGACCGACAGCGCCGTCGAGGCGACGCCGATGATCATGCTGTTCTTCAGCGACGTCATCCAGCGCGCCGAATGGATGAACTCGTCGTACCAGCGCAGCGAGAAGCCGGGCAGCGGATAGGTGAGATAGGCGCCGGAGCTGAAGGACAGCGGCATGATCGCGAGGATCGGCGCCATCAGGAAGATGAAGACCAGCGTGGCAATGACGATGGTCGCGCCCCACGCGATGCGCTGGCTGGACGTGCGGAGGGAAGCATCGCCGCTCAATTCTTCATTCCTCCCGTGACCTGCTGTCCTTGCACTAGCTTTCCATAGAGGACGCCGAGCAGCAGCGTTGCAGCCAGCAGCAGCGCGCCCAGGGCCGAGGCGAGACCCCAATTGGCGGTTTCGGTCGTGTAGAGGGCGATGAAGTAGCTCATCATCTGGTCGGCGCCGCCGCCGACGAGTGCGGGCGTGATGTAGTAGCCGAGCGCCAGGATGAAGACGAGCAGGCTTCCGGCTGCGATGCCGGGCAGGGTCTGAGGCAGGTAGATCCGCAGGAAGGCGGTGAGCGGCGGCGCGCCGAGCGAGGCGGCGGCCCGCATATAGGCCGGCGAGATCGCCTTCATGCTGCTGTAGAGTGGCAGGATCATGAAAGGCAGCAGCACGTGGGTCATCGCCACATAGACGCCGAAGCGATTGTAGATCAGGCGCATCGGTGCATCGATGATACCGAGAAAGCGCAACGAGTCGTTCACCACGCCATTGCTCTGCAACAGCACGATCCAGGCACAGGTGCGCACCAGGAGCGAGGTCCAGAACGGCAGCAGCACGAAGATCATCAGGAGATTCGAGCGTCCGGCCGGCAGTGTCGCCAAGAGGTAGGCGACCGGGAAGCCCAGGATCAGGCACAGCACCGTGACGCTGAAGCTGATCGTGAAGGTGCGGACGAAGACGTCGCGATAGATGGCCTGGTCGGGCGGGGCGGCGACGATCGCGCCGTCCACGTTTCGCGTCAGGTCGAGCGCCGCCAGCAGGTAGAAGGCGGTCACCGGGCCGCTGGCGCCCCTGATCGCCGCCCAGGTGGCGCGTTCGCGCCAGGCCGGATTGATCTTGCCCAGCGTCTCCTTGGCCGTGCCGGGCTCAGGCGGGGCCTTCAGATTGCGCGCCGTGCTGGTGAGGATGGTGCGGAAGCCGTTGACCGCGTAGTTGAGCCGCTTGGCCGCGATAGCGAGAGTCCCGGCGGTGCGCGCCGCCAGGATGTCGTCGGCCAGCGCTGCATAGGCCTTTTCGTCCGGCAGGTCCTTGCCGTCCCAGTCGGCCAGCGCCGCAACGGTGTGCGGCAGCACCTTGCGTACTTCCCAGTCATCGACGGCATGCCAGAGCATGCCGGCGATCGGCCCCAAGAAGGTGAAGAGCAGGAATGCCAGAAGCGGCAGGACCAGCGCCAATGCCTTGACCTGGCGCGTCCGCTCCGCCCGCTTGAGGCGGCGCTTGAGCGGCACGTCGGTCGGCGCATCGGCGCTGGTCAGGAACGCTTCGGTCATCGCTTCAAGCCTGGCGGGCGCGTTATTTCGCCGCCCACTTGTTGAAGCGCTCGGTCAGGCGGTCGATGTTCTCGAGCCAGAACGCGACGTTGATCTCGACCGCATTCTTCATGTTGTCCGGCGCCGTCGGCAGGTCCTTCAGAACGGCCGGCTGGATCAGCCCGGCGGCGTCCTTGTTCGAGGTGCCGTAGGCGATGTTCTCCGAGAGCTTGGACTGGTTCTCGGCCTTGCCGGCGAAGTCCAGGAACTTGTAGGCGGCGTCCTTGTTCGGGCTGCCCTTCAGGATGACCCAGCTGTCGAGCGTATAGAGCGCACCATCCCACACCATGCCGAAGTTCTTCTTCTCGTTCTTGTTCGCGGTGTCGATGCGGCCGTTATAGACCGACGTCATCGCCACTTCGCCCGAGGCGAGCAATTGCGGCGGCTGGGCGCCAGCCTTCCACCACACGATGTCGCCCTTGATGGTGTCGAGCTTCTTGAAGGCGCGATCGACGCCCTCGTCGGTGGCCAGCACCTTGTAGACGTCCTTTGGCGCGACGCCGTCAGCGATGAGGGCGATCTCCAGCGTGGTCTTCGGACCCTGGCGCAGGCCGCGCTTGCCCGGATATTTCTTGGTGTCGAAGAAGTCCGCCCAGCCCTTCGGCGCGTCCTTCAGCTTGTCCTTGTCGTAGCCGAGAACGAAATCGTACAGGATCGCGCCGACGCCGCACGAATTGACCGACGGCGGCAGATAGGCGGCCTCGCCGCCGATCTTGCTGTAGTCGATCTTCTCGAACAGGCCCTCGTCGCAGCCGACAGCGAGCTCCTCGCTCTCGACCTGGACGACGTCCCAGGTGGCGGCGCCGCCCTGCACCTTGGCCCGCAGCACGCCGATGCCGCCGTCCCAGGACTCATCGTTCATGGGAACGCCGGCCGCCTTCTTAAACGGCTCGAAATAGACCTTCTTCTGGGCGTCCTGATACGCACCGCCCCACGATACGACGGTGAGGTCACGCGCCTGCGCGACTGTTGCCAGAGCAACGCCTGCGGTCAGCGTCGCGGCGAATCCCAGTGCCATCTTGAGCTTCAGCATCGTCTTCGTTCCCTTCTTGTTGTGAGTTGCTTGTTGTGAGTTGCGTTCTCGAAAGTGTGCAGTACCGCTCGATTACACGGGATCAAGGGCCAGGCAGTCTTCGGGGCGGAACGTGATGGACACGCTTTCGCCCTGTCTCAAGCTGTGATGTTCGCCCGGCTGAAGCTTGACCATGAACTCCTCGCCGGCGACCTCGAGCACGGCCAGCGTGTGGTCACCGAGATAGATGGTGCTCTGCACCGTGGCCGGCAGGCGGTTCGGTCCCTCGCTGATCGCCCCGTCCATCACAATGGAGATCCGCTCCGGCCGCACCGACAGCGAGGTGGCGGCGCCGCTGCTCGCCACGTTGACTGCCCGGGCCATGACGGCGCCGCCGGAGGCCAGCGCGACGCGGCAATATCCCTGCTCGATCGTCTCGACGGTGCCGGCCAGCACGTTGTTCTCGCCGACGAAGTGGGCGACGAAGCTGTTCACGGGGTGCTCGTACAGCGCGTCGGGCCTGTCGATTTGCTGCACGATGCCATCGTTGAACACGGCGATACGGTCCGACATGGTGAGCGCCTCGCTCTGGTCGTGCGTGACGTAGACGACGGTGATGCCCATCGTCTCGTGCAGTTGCTTGATCTCCAGCTGCATCTGCTCCCGCAGGCGCTTGTCCAGGGCGCCGAGCGGCTCGTCCATCAGCACGATTTGCGGGTTGAAGACCAGCGCGCGGGCCAGCGCGACGCGCTGCTGCTGGCCGCCGGACAATTGTCCCGGACGCCGCTGCGCCAGGGCTTCCATCTTGATCATGCGCAGCGCCGCGCGCACGCGCTCCTGCGCCTCGGCCTTGTTGACCTTGCGGACGGACAGCGGGAAGGCGACATTCTCCTCGATCGTCAGGTGCGGAAACAGCGCATAGTTCTGGAACACCATTCCGATGTTGCGCTTGTGCGGCGGCATGTTCTTGATCGGCCGATCGGCGAGATAGATTTCGCCGTGGGTCGGGACCTCGAAGCCCGCCAGCATCATCAGCGTGGTCGTCTTGCCCGAGCCGGACGGACCGAGCAGGGTGATGAACTCGCCCTTCCTGATGTCGAGGTCTAGGTTCTTCACCACGAGGTGCTCGCCGTCGTAGGTCTTCTGGATGCCGGAAAAGCGCACCAAGGCCGGCGCGGCTGCGGTCATGGCGCCTTCCATGCTGTCCTCCCGTCTGCTGATGAGCATTGAGCCGGGACCATTATCAACCGGGATGGCCAGAAGAAGATACGGCGTCAACCTTCCAGGCGTGCTCGGATGCTGCGTCCGGGAGGTCGACCCGCGAAGACAATGGGCAATGGCGAGTATCGCGCGCCGTCATCGAAACTTCATTGCCGCAGGCCATACGCAATACTTTCTCCCCCAGGCGTGGTCGACAGCGCCGCGGACGAAGCGCTGACGCTGCGCGGCGTTGGATCAGGCCCCTGATCCCGCTACCTGCGCGCTTGCGCCGGCGGTCCGGCACAGCCGCCGTCGGCACCTCGTCCGAGGTCGGACGGGAAGCTTAGCATCCTGCGAGGAGAATACCAGCGGCGCAAAGCCGCCCGGGCTGCACCTGCAATGACATCGTCGGTCCGCCCGGCGCAAATACCGCAACGGCTTACACGCTCGCGACGCGTATCCTGTCAGGGGGCTCTTCGGCCCTCAGCCGGTCGTTGGCGCGCTCGAAGCTTGCGCAGAGGAGCTCGATCTCGTCGGGCGAAATAGGAGCTCGATAGAGCCGGCAGGTGTACTCGGGGCCTGCGCGCCCCTTGGGCGCGCTGCGCTCGGCGAGAAACATGCAGTCCCGGCAGATGCTGGCGTTGAGGCGCTGATGTGCCGCGTCGAGATGATTGAGGATCTCCCTCAGGGAATCGCGCAGCCGGATGCGTTCCTCCGAACCGAGCGCGGTCACCGCGTTCAGGACGGGATTGATCGGGTCGTGCTGCGCGAGGCACTTTTCGCCCTGAGCGGTGATGCAGAGCACCACCGAGCGCTTGTCCTCGTGCGAAGGCTTGCGGATGATGTACGACTTGGTCTCGAGCGTCTTCACGATCTGTGAAGCCGTGGCCCTGGTCGCGCCGATGAAGCCCGCCAGTGCAGACGGTGTCCGCGAGAACCTGTTGGCGCGCCCGAGAAAGCGCAGCGCCATCCATTCCCGATCGCGCAACCCGTGTCGGTCGCCCTCGAAATACCAAGCTCTCGCCGCCTGGATCAGCAGCTCGACTGCTTCGCGTGCCAGCGGCATGACCTACCCCGACCGTCGCGATGCGGGTCGCCGCGGATCGCGCCGTCGATGGCGTGTCTGATGTGGCAGTGTTGAACGGAAGTCGCTGTTGCCATCAGCGTCGGACGATTGGCCGAATTTGCTCAACCGAAGCCCCTGCATTCCAAACTCAGTCAGCCCACGTTTCTTATCCAGCGCAAAAACGATGACTGACCTTGTCATGAAAAGCAAGTAGAGACGCTCTTGGATATACCTGCGTATAGTCAAGTGAAGCGTCCCTGCGCGAGTTCTCCACAGTGTGCAACTTGACCGCCGCGTGCCTGGGAATTCATGAGCGTGAGTCGTCTCATGCGCCTGACGACGAGTATGATGTATGCGACAGTTGTGTGAAAACGAACAATGTTGTTCGTCGGCGAGGCAGCGTGATGAGAGCTTATGCATGAGATGACGACATGCACCCTCGTTTGACTGCTTGTCGCGTCGTTCGCCGGAATTCGAGAGGCGATATGCAACATTCGCGCGCCGGAGTGGAGTGCATGCCGGCCTCACCAAGCGCTGTCCCTGCCTGAGGCGTGGGCGAAGCAGGCGAAGCGGCGCCGATCATGTGCAACGAGCTATGTCAGCATCGCACGGCGATTCTGGTCGTCGCTGTGTTGGCGCTCCGCTCCAACGATCCCGCGTGGGCATCGAGTCATGCGTTTAACGCGAGGGCCCATTCGCCGCACGACAGCGCTAGCCGGCCTTCAACACGTCTCTCAGCTCGCGAAATGCATCCGCGCTGGACGGGGCCGAAGCATCCTGACGCATCGCGCCATAGATCTTCGGCACCATGTCGAGGGCATGATCGAGCCCCGAATCACGTCCCGATTGATATCCGCCCATCAGGCGAAGGTCGCGCGTGTCTTCATATTTGGCGATCATGGATCGCAGCTTGCTGACGAGCTCGCGCTCCTCGGGATCCCAGACGCAATGCGCAAGGCGCGAGACGGACGCGAGAATGTCCACGGCCGGGTAGCGCGCCTGGTCGGCAATGTGCCGGCTGAGCACGATGTGTCCATCCAGCGTACCGCGAATGGTGTCGGCAACCGGCTCGTTGTGATCATCGCCGTCGACCAGCACGGAAAAGATTCCGGTAATCGTGCCGGTGCCTTCCTCTCCGGGCCCGGCCCGCTCGAGCAGGCGCGGCAGATCGGTGAAGACGCTCGGCGCGTAGCCGCGCGCGACCGCAGGCTCTCCGGCGGCGAGCGCGACTTCACGGCAGGCATGGGCAAACCGGGTGATCGAGTCGACCACCAGCAGGACCGATTCGCCGCGGTCGCGGAAATATTCGGCGATCGCCATCGCGGTTTTCGGCGCCAGCCGTCGCATCATCGGGCTCTCGTCGCCCGTCGACACGATCGTGATGGCGCGGTCGCGGCCGTGGCCGAGCACATCCTCGACGAATTCGCGCACCTCGCGGCCGCGCTCGCCCACCAGGGCCAGGACCACGGTGTCAAAACCGGTGCTGCGCGCCAGCATCGCGAGCAGCGTCGACTTGCCGACACCTGAGCCGGCAAAGATGCCAACCCGCTGGCCGGCGCAGATCGGCGCGAACAGATCGATCACGCGTACGCCGGTGCGCAGCGGCTTTTGGACGCGCGCCCGCTTCATGGCCGAAGGCGCTTCCGCCTCGACCGAGACCGCGCGCGATCCTGGAATCAGCGCGCCCATGCCGTCGAGTGGCGCGCCTAGCGCGTTGATGACGCGCCCCTTCCAGCTTGTATCTGGTGCAAGCGACAGCGGAGGCATTCGGAATGCGACCGAGCCGAGCCCGGCTGCGAATTGGCGGTCGAACGGTTTTGCAATGATGCCGTCGCGGTCGATGCGAACCACTTCCCCGATCTGGGGCCGGCCATCCGAGGTCACCCCGATGAGCTCGCCGAGCTTGACGAAGCGGGACAGGCCGGACACGCGAAAATGCGTCGGGGCGATCTCCGAAATCGCGCCGCTGGTGCTTGCAATCGGGGTGCTCTGCTGCAGCTCCTGCAGCGCCCACTCAATTTGCCGGAGAGCGTTCAAGGCAAGTCCTCAGAGGGAAGGCTATTTGGTGGGGTCGCCCAGGGTGCGGATCGCGTTCTCAAGCGAGCTTTCAGTGCCCTCGATGAGCGAATTGGTGCCATCGAAGGCGCGCGATGCCGACATCAACCGCGTCAGCTCGAGCATCGGATTGGCGCCGGATCCCTCGACATAATTCTGACGGAAGCCGTCCTTGGTGAAGTCGGTGATGGCGGCCGCGGGACGATCAGGCACGACGCCCGAGGTGCCGTAGCGATCGAGGTTGGCGTCAGTGGGAATGTTGAACAGGCCGAGTGTGCCGATCTCGTTGCCGTCCTGGGTGATCGCGCCGCCGGGTGCGATGGTGAGCGGTCCGCCGTTCGGGTCGACGGTGATCTGCGCTCCGCCCGAATCAATGACGGGAAAGCCGGTCAGCGTCTGAAGATCGCCATTGGGGGCAATCTGGAGGCGGCCGTCGCGCGTATAGACCGTTCCGTTGGGGCCGGCGAAGGCCAGCCAGCCCTGGCCCACCACTGCGACATCCAGTGGGTTGCCTGTCTCGGAGAGATTGCCCTGTTCGCGCGAGATGATGTTGTCGCCGGGCGAGGAGAATGCCACCGGGTTGGCGCCGGCCTTGGACAGCACCGTCTCGAATTTCACGACGTCGGTGCGAAAGCCAGATGTGTTGACGTTGGCGACGTTGTTGGCGATCGTCTGGAGGCGCTTTTCCAGCGCGACCTGCGCCGATAATCCCACATAGAGAGCCGATTGCATGGCTTACCTATTGAACTTGATATTCTGAAGTGTCGTGAGCATGTCGGTATCCAAGGAGACCGACGATGTCGACGCGCCGGTGATCAGGACCAGCGCGGGGTTGGTCGAGGTGTCGCTCTGGGCCTGGGTCGCATCCCACATCGCCGCGAAGCGCTGCACGAACTTGGTGACCTTGGTCGGGTCCTGGAAATCGGTGAGATTGATCTTGTCCGTGATCATCTTGGCCTGCATGTCGATGTCGGACGAACTGATCATCGACGACCAGCCCTCAGCGGTCTGCACCACCTGGGTCAGAGCCTTGTCGGCGAGGATCTGGTAGGGGCTCGTGATCGAGGAGGCCTTGCGCGTGAAGTAGAGCGCGAGCCGCAGGCCTTCGTTCTGGTCGCCGGCGTTCTGCTCCATCGTCTGCGTGGCATACTGGTTGGCTGTGCCGGTCGTGGCCTGGGTGGTCTGGGTCGCCTGACTGCCGAGCGCGGCGAAATTGAAGGCTGCGGCGAATTCCCGGTAGCGGGTGTCGGCAAGCTTGTTGGCGAAGGTAGTCGTAGTCGAGATACCCTCGGTCAGCACCTTCCGCATGAACGCCTTGGCGTAGATCATGTCGTCCAGGCCATAGGCCTTCATCGCGTAGGAGTACAGCTTATAATTACTCAGGAAATCGTCGATGCTCTTCACGTTGCCGATATTGGCAAGGTAGTAGGCGGTATCGCGGCTGACGTCGGGCTGCTGCTCGACCTGAGTCAGCGACTTGCTCATGTCCGTGGTCAGTCTCGTGTAGTCCGCGATCGTGGATAGCATGACACGCGCCCCTTTGGCCGCCATTGCGACATCGTCCCAAGCTGCCGCGAATAGCTTGCGCGGGGCTGACGACGGGGAAGCCAGCTTCGCGCAAGCGTCGCCGCATAAACATGGCCGACGGGATTGGCGATGGAGCGGCGCGTTGGGCAGTTTCGTGGGGATCATCATCACGGTGGCCGCCTTGCTCGGCGGCTTTGCCGCCATGGGCGGGCATCTGGCCGTGCTCATGCAACCGTGGGAATTCGTCATCATCTTCGGTACGGCGGCCGGCACTTTCATCGTCGCCAATCCCTGGAAGGTCGTGGCGGACACCGGGCTCGCGGCGGTTCAGGCGGTCACGGGGGCGGTGCCAGGGGAGCGCTACTATCTCGATCTCCTCGGCGCCCTTCACGCCCTGATGCGCGAATTGCGGGGCAAGGGCCGCAACGAAGTCGAGGCGCATATCGATGATCCCTCGTCCTCCGAGATCTTCAAGGCGTTTCCGAGCGTGCTCGCCGATACCGCGCTCTTGCAGTTCATCTGCGACTACGTGCGCCTGATCATCATGGGCAATGCTCGCACACACGAGATCGAAGCGCTGATGGACGAGGAGATCCATACCATCGTGAAGAGCAAGCTCACGCCCTACAACGCCCTCGTCGTGGTGTCGGAGGCGTTGCCGGCGCTTGGCATCGTCGCTGCCGTGCTCGGCGTCATCAAGGCCATGGGCGCGCTCGACCAGTCGCCCAAGCTGCTCGGCGGCTTCATCGGTGCGGCGCTGGTCGGCACGTTTGCCGGCATCTTCCTCTCCTATGGCATCATCTCGCCGTTCGCCCTGAAGATAAAGATGACCCGCGAGAAGCGCTGTCGGCCCTACATCATCGTCAAGCAGACCCTGCTCGCCTTCATGAACGGCGCGATGCCGCAAATCGCCGTCGAGCACGGCCGCAAGATGATCGCCAGCAACGAGCGTCCGTCGATCGACGTGGTCGAGAACGAGACGATTGCCGGGCCAAAGGCCGTCGCGACCGACGCCGAACCGAAAGCTGCCAGAGCATGATGATGGAAGGGATCGACGTCGAGCAGCAGAAGCGACTGCCGAACTATCTGCTCGACGCGGCGGGCATATCCATCGACCGCATGCCGATGCTCAATGTGATCTTCGATCGCATGGCGGCATCGTGCACGGACAGTCTCCAGTCGATGGCCGGTACACCGTGCTACTTTTCGGTCAACGACATCAGCAACGGCCGTGTCGGCGACATCGTCAAGGATTACGAGGGCAACGCGGTCGCCGCGGTTCTCTATGCCGAGCAGTGGGACACGAGCGTCCTCATCGTGCTCGACCGCGATTTCGTGTTTACGATGGTGGAGGCGTTGTTCGGCTCCGACGGTGCCGAGCCGCCGATCGACGTCGAGCGGTCCTTCTCGAACATCGAGCTCCGCGTGGTGCAGGTGCTGTTCGAGCGCTTCGCCAAGTCGCTGCAGTCGGCCTTCGCTGCGACCTCGGACGTCACCTTCAGGCTCGAGCGGGTCGAGACCGCGATGGCCTCGCTTGCGATCGGACGCAGCGGCAACATGTCGATCTGCGCCAACATCATGCTCCAGGCGCTCTATCGCGGCGGGCAGATGTTCCTGCTCATCCCGCATTCGGCGCTCAATCCGCTCAGGCAGAAGCTCGCTCATGTCGTCGTCTCGGACGGCCGTGCCGCCGATCCGAACTGGCGCGGGCAAATGGAGAGCGAGGTCCAGCGCACCGAGGTTACCTTGAACGCCGTGCTGGACGAGTGCGTGCTCTCCCTCGGAGAGGTCGCAAAGTTTCAGGTCGGGCAGGTCATCGAGCTCAACGCCACGCCGCGCACGCTCGCCAGGCTCGAGAACAACAACCAGGTGCTGTTCTGGTGTCAGATCGGCCAGCTCGATGGCTATTATGCCATGCAGGTAGCGGATCCCGTCGATCAGAAGCGGGAGTTTGTCGATGATATCCTATCTCGTTGATGCGGTTCTGCTCATAGCGCTCGCCTTCACCAGCATGCGGGTGACCCGGATGCATCGTGAGCTGGCGCGACTGCGCAGCTACCAGGGCGAATTCTCGACGATCGTGCAGGAGACGGCGGGCGCCTTCGATACCGTCATCAAGGCAGCTCACGACTCGACCGCAAATCTCGGTCGGCTGGCCAACGTGCTCAGCAGCAAGATCGATCAGGCTCACGAGGCAATCACGGCGCTGGACGCGCGGCGGTCGCAGGCTGTCCCGGGGAAAGGCGGCAGCGATGTGGGTGAACAGTGAGAATGCGGTTTGCGGATGTCGGGGTCGTCGCCTGATGTCGGCGCGCAGGCAGGGAGATCGTCCCGGAGCAGAACCCCGGGAGGAACGTTTTCAAGAGGCAATACCAAATGGCGCAAACTTTCGATCATGAGTCATCTGCCAGCCGGGCGGGGTCGTCCGGCGAGGCGCAAATCGACACCTCTCCGCTGGAGCGACTGGCGGAGATCGCGGCGCGGACGGCCGAAGAATCCGGCAAGTTCGCCAATGTCGACGCGATCCTTCGTATCCCCGTCACGGTGCAGGTGGTGTTGGGCGCTGCGACCATGCCGGTGGCGAACCTCATGAAGCTCGGCCGCGGCGCGGTCGTCCCGCTCGATCACAGGGTCGGCGAACCTGTCGACGTCGTGGTCAACGGCCGGATCGTCGCGCGCGGCGAGGTCGTGGTCGTCGAAGAAGACAATTCTCGTTTCGGCGTGTCGCTTACGGAGATCGTCGGGCCGCTGGGCGGTCACGGTGAAGGCTGATCGTGGCTGAACCGAAGGGCATCGCAACCTCCGTCAAGCAGCGCGGCGTTGCCTCGCTGGGAGGAACGCAGAAGGTCGCAGCACTCCTGCTCGCGATGGGCCGTCAGGCGGCCGCCAGCGTCCTGCAGCAGTTCGAGCCGCAGGAGATCCGCGTCGTCACGAAGGCGGCGGCCGAGCTGCGCCCGATCACGGCGCAGGAGCTGGAAGGCATCGTCGAGGAATTCGCCCAGCAATTTTCGATGGGCGCCAATATTCTCGGCACGCTCGGGGGTCTGGAGGCTGTGCTCGGCGACGTTCTGCCGGCCGAGCAGGTCTCCCAGATCATGTCGGACCTGCTCGGCAATTCCTCGGGGTCGGTCTGGGATCGCGTGTCGTCGGTCTCGGAGAACTCGCTCGCGAGCTACCTGTCCAAGGAGCACCCGCAAACCGCGGCGGTGATCCTCTCCAAGGTCAGGCCCGCCTGCGCCGCCAAGGTCATGAGCCAGCTTCCCTCGAGCCTGCGCAACGAGCTGATGCGGCGGGTGCTGAGCCTCAAGCCGATCGTGGACGACGCCATCCGCATCGTCGAGAAGACGCTGCATGAGGACCTGACGCTGAACTTCGCCCGGAACCTCGGCGCCGACACGTATGCGCGGGTTGCCGACATCATCAACAAGATGGAGCGCGGCCACATCGAGGACATGCTGAAGAGCCTGTCAGAGAAGCGTCCGAAGTCGGCGGAGGTGCTGAAGGAGCTGCTGTTCACGTTCGACGACGTGGTCAACCTCACGCCGAAGGCGCGCACCATGATCTTCGACCAGGTGCCGACCGACCGCATCGTCATCGCGCTGAAGGGCACGGACAAGACTTTCCGCGAGTTGATCCTGTCCTCCGTGGCCTCGCGCGTCCGGCGCGTCGTCGAGCACGAGCTGGCGATCGGCGAGCCGTCGAACCAGCGCGACGTGCTGGAGGCGCGGCGTGTCATCACCGACCTCGCACTCGATCTGGCGGAGCGCGGCGAGATCGAGCTCAACCCCGACCAGGAGGATGAGCTGGTCTTTCGCTGACCGCTGACCCGCATGGCAGAGACATCCGATCAGGAGAGCAAAACAGAAGAGCCGACCGAGAAAAAGATCCGCGATGCCCTCGAGCAGGGCAGAATTCCGGTATCTCGGGAGGCTTCCATCTTCGCCTCGATGGCGGCGCTGATGGTGATCCAGGCGTTCCTGATCGGGCAGGGCGTGCAGCAGCTCGTTCCGACCCTGAAAGCTCTGCTCGACGATCCCGACGGCTTTCGCCTGCGCACGGCCGCGGACGCGAAAGACCTCCTGTCGGTCGTCGGGCTGGAGGCGTTGCGCTTCCTGCTGCCGCCGGTTCTCGTTCTCGCGGTGTTCGGGCTGGCGGCGTCGCTGCTCCAGAACGTGCCGCGGCTGGTGCTCGCCCGCATCCAGCCGGATTTTTCCCGGGTATCGCCCGCGCAGGGGTGGAGCCGGATCTTCGGGACGCAAGGGCTCGTGGAATTCGCGAAAGCCGTCTTTAAGCTCGTCTCGGTAGGCCTTGTTGTCGGCTTCGTGCTGCGATCATCCGAGGCGAGGGCGTTCGAGGCGATGTACACCGATCCGGTGGCGTTGCCGGAGATGATCTTGACCATCGCCATGCGCATCGTCTCGGCGATCTGCATCGCGACCATCGTGCTGGTGGCGATCGACCTCGCCTGGGCGCGCTTTCACTGGCGGCGCGAGTTGCGCATGACGAGGCAGGAGCTCAAGGACGAGCACAAGCAGGCCGAAGGCGATCCGCTGATCAAGGCGCGGCTGCGGTCGCTGGCACGCGACCGCTCGCGCCAGCGGATGATTGCGGCTGCATCCCGCGCTTCGCTCGTGATCGCGAATCCGACGCACTTTGCGGTGGCGCTCCGCTATCAGCGCGACGAGAGCCCGGCGCCGATGGTTCTCGCCAAGGGCATGGATGCGATCGCGCTCAAGATCCGCGCGGTGGCCGAAGAGAACAGGATTCCGGTGATCGAGAACAAGGCCCTGGCGCGCGCGCTCTACGAGGCGGTGCAGGTCGACCAGCTGATCCCTCCGGAATTCTTCCGGCCGGTCGCCGAGATCATCTATTTCCTGCAATCGCAGAAGACGCCGCGAAGCGAAAAGGTTCAATGACGCGTCTTGCGACGAAAGCTTGAGAAAAGCTTAATTTCCTATGTTCGTCTGCATAGACGAGATCGGGAGCTGCCGTGGGACCGCTTTATCTGTTTGAACTTGCTTCCTCGCAGGCCCGGTGGCTGGAGCTGCGCCAGTCGACGATCGCAGCGAACGTAGCCAACGTCAACACGCCCGGCTTCAAGGCGCGTGACGTCGAGCCGTTCAACAAGGTCCTCGATGCCACGCCGGTCAGGCTCGCTACGACATCGCCATCGCACATGCAGATGAGTGCGGCCGAGACCGATACGCGAACCAACGCCAAGAAAGACAGCTGGGACGTCGTGCACTCCGGCAACTCCGTCAGCCTTGAGCAGGAGATGCTCAAGGGCGGCGAGGTCAACCGCGACTATTCCATGAATGCTGCGATCGTGCGGTCGTTCAACCGGATGCTGCTGTCCGGCGTGAAAGCCTGAGGTGACCTGACATGGTGGATTCCCTGCAGGCTTCGCTCGCGGTCGCGAGCTCCGGACTAGAGGCGCAGTCGACGCGGATGCGCATCGTCTCGGAAAACCTGGCGAACGCGAATTCGACGGGGCGCACCGCCGGTGCCGACCCGTATCAGCGCAAGACCGTGACTTTCGATGCCGAGATGGATCGCGCCGCAGGCGGCCAGCTCGTCAAAGTCAAGGAAGTCGGCGTCGATACCAGCCCATACCGCGTCGAATACGAGCCGGGCCATCCGGCTGCCGACAAGGCCGGCTACGTCAAGCTGCCCAACGTCAACATGATGATCGAGATGGCCGACATGCGCGAGGTCAATCGATCCTATGAGGCCAATCTTCAGGTCGTGAAACAGGTGCGGTCGATGGTCGGCATGACCATCGATCTCCTAAGGAGCTGACGATGTTAGAGGCAATTGCGTCCACCGCGATCTCCGCGGGCCAGACGGTGGCCCGCTCGATTGAAGCACAAGTGACTGCGCCTGCGGCAGGCGCCGTTCAGTCGGGTGGGGAGGTCGGCTTCGACTCCGTGCTCAAGCAGGTCACGACGGATGCGATCGGGACGCTCAAGGCCGGTGAGGCCGCGTCGATCTCAGCGATCCAGGGCAAGGAGTCCACGCGGCGCGTCGTCGAAGCGCTGATGTCGGCGGAGCAGACGCTGCAAACGGCGGTCGCGGTTCGCGACAAGGTCGTGCAGGCCTACCAAGAAGTCGTTCGCATGTCGATCTGATCTGAAGGAATCAAGTTGTGAAATCGCTCGCCATCGCGGCCACCGGAATGAACGCGCAACAGACCAATATCGAGGTTATTGCGAACAACATTGCCAACATCAACACGACGTCGTTCAAGCGGGCGCGTGCGGAATTCACCGACCTCTTCTACCAGATGGATCGTATGCAGGGCGTTCCGAACGCGACGGGCTCCTCGCCGATCCCCGAGGGCGCCAATCTCGGTCTTGGCGTCAGGTCGGCGGCCATCCGCAAACTGCACATCCAGGGTGCGCTCACGCAGACGGGCAATCCCTACGATTTGGCGATCAACGGCCGCGGCTGGTTTCAGGTGTTGGGCCCGAACAACGAGGTGCAATATACCCGCGCAGGCTCGTTCAACACCAATGCCAACGGCCAGCTCGTCACAATGGACGGCTATTTGCTGGATCCTGCGATCACGGTGCCGCAGGGAACGGTCCAGGTCACGGTCAACCAGACCGGACAGGTGTTTGCCAAGCTGGACACGGAGGTGAACCCGCGCCAGATCGGCCAGCTCAACCTCGCGAACTTCGCCAACGAAGCCGGCCTCGAACCGCTGGGCAGCAATCTCTATCGTGAGACCACGGCTTCCGGAACGCCGGTCGTCGGGCTGCCGGGCGATTCCGGCTACGGCAAGATCAACCAGCAATATCTCGAGGCTTCGAACGTCGATCCCGTCAAGGAAATTACCGAGCTGATCTCTGCGCAGCGCGCCTATGAGATGAATGCCAAGGTCATCACGGCCTCGGATGAGATGGCCCAGACCGTGTCGAAGGGGCTTGGCCGCTAGTTCCGGTGTATCCATGTCGAACAGGCTCGGCCTGATCATGCGCGGGTTGGCCGCCGCGCTGCTGGTGCTCGCTTCTGCATCCCTGGCCGCGGCCGAGGATCGGCGGCTTCCGGTGCCGGCCGTGTCGATCCGCGCGGGCGAACTGATCCGCGAGGACATGATCACGGAGCGTGCCTTCGCGGCCAACCTCCTCGGCGTCGCCATGTTCATCGAAGGACGTCAGGTGCTGGTCGGACGCATGGCGCGGCGGACGCTGCTGCCGGGCCAGCCGATCCCGACCAATGCGGTCGAGGATCCCTGGACCGTCGCGCGCGGGGCCATCGTCAAGGTCGTGGTCGAAGACAGTGGCCTCTCGATCGTCACCTATGGCTCGGCCCTGCAATCGGGTGCGGCCGGCGCGCTCATCCCGGTGCGCAACACCGACACCGGCGTGATCATCAAGGGCATCGTCCAGCCGGACGGCACCGTTAAGGTCATGGATGGATCATGATCAGGCTGCTGCTTGCGCTCATCCTCATCGTCTCCGCGGCAAGCGCGCAGGCTGCCGTCCGTATCAAGGACATCGCTGATATCAAGGGACTGCGCGAAAACCAGATCGTCGGCTATGGCCTCGTCATCGGCCTCAACGGCACCGGCGACACGCTGCGCAACGCGCCGTTCACGGAACAGTCGCTCCAGTCGATGCTCGAGAACATGGGCATCAATGTCAGGAACGACACCACGAGCACGAACAACACGGCACGGCCGACCACGCTGCGCACGCGCAACGTGGCGGCGGTCATGGTGACCGCGGACCTGCCGCCGTCGATCTCGCCAGGCGAGCGCATGGACGTGACGGTGTCCTCGCTCGGAGACGCCACCTCGCTGCTCGGCGGCACGCTCGTGATGACGTCGCTGCGCGCGGCCGATGGCGCCGTCTACGCCGTGGCGCAAGGCGCCGTCACCGTTGCCGGCTATAGCGTCGGAGGTCAGGCGCAGAATGTCAGTCAGGGTACGCCGACCGCCGGTCGCATTCCGAACGGCGCGCTGGTCGAGCGGGAGGTGCAGGGAAGCCTTCACGAGATGGAGTTCCTCGTCCTCGAGCTGAAGAACCCCGATTTCGTCACCGCGACGCGAATCCTCGATGCCATCAACCGTTACGCCGGCGGCCGCTACCGGTCGCAGATTGCCTTCGAGCGCGACTATCGGACCATCGTGCTGTCGAAGCCGAGCTATGCCGGCCCGGTCCGCTTTCTCGCCGAGATCGGTGAGTTGACCGTCGAGCCGGATACGCCCGCACGGGTGGTGATCAACGAGCGCACCGGCACGGTGGTGATTGGGCGCGATGTGCGGATATCGACCGTTGCGGTGACGCACGGCAATCTGACGGTCCGTGTGACGGAGCTTCCCGTGGTGTCGCAGCCCGCGCCGTTCTCGCAAGGCAAGACCGTGGTCGTTCCGCAGACCATGGTCGAGGCCAACGAAGCTGGAGCCCAGGTTGCGATCCTCAGCGGCGTGGATTTGCAGCGCCTGGTGCACGGTCTCAACCAGATCGGCCTCAAGCCATCCGGAATCATCGCGATCCTCCAGGCGATCAAGACGGCCGGCGCGCTTCAGGCGGATGTGATCGTCCAATGACGCGCAAGCGCCAAGCAAGCCTGATCGCGCATGTCTGTCGTCTCGACCGAGATTCGCGCGCGGCCCGATGCTGAAGCTGGATTACAAAACGCATCTCTTCTGCTTGATCGCGGTGTCCGTGCTGGCGAGCGCATCGCCGGCTGCGGCGCTGGACGAGCCGAAGCAGTCAAAGCCGCTGAATCTGCTCTCTTTCGCGCGATCGCGGGCGGCAGGCCCGCAGAAGCCGCGTGCGCCCCTCGCGCCGCTCCCCAGCGACACGAATTCCGTGAGGGCGACGGCCTGGGCTGCGGAGGATGCCGCACCTCTGACTACCGGCGCGGTACCAGCTCCCGAGACGCCGCCCCTCGCGCGGCCGGCCAGGACGGGCAACGCGCCGAAGCCCGCGCCGCCTGTTGCGGCTGCGGCGCCCGAGAACGACGTTGCGCAGTTCTGCAGCAGCGTCGCCGATTCTGCCGTCGACGCCCGGCTGGCTTGGCAGTTGAAGGAGCTGGAGAAGGCGGAGACTCTGCTGCGCGAGCGGATCGCGGAGGTCGAGGCCAAGCGAGTCGAATATGAGAAATGGATGGCGCTTCGCGACGAGTTCCTGAAGAAGGCCGAGGCGAGCGTGGTCGAGATCTACTCGCGCATGAAGCCGGAATCTGCTGCAAACCAGATTGCCAGCATGGCGGACGAGACCGCTGCGGCCGTGCTCGCCAAGCTTAGTCCCAGGAGCTCGAGCGCGATCTTCGATGAGATGGATACGGCACGCGCGGCGCATCTGGCCGATCTCCTCGGCGGAATGCGTCGCGTGGAGGACGGGAAGACCAAGTAAATGAAGAAGCCGATGCTTATCCTGTCGCTGCTGCTGTCGCCCGTGCTTCTGGCCGGATGCTCCCATGACCCCGCCGAGGTCTTGACCGGCCCGCAGGTGTCGCCCATCGGCAGCGGGCTGAGGTCGCAGGCCGATCCAATCCCAGTGACGCCGCGTGTCCGCACGCCCGTGAGCTATCGCTCGACCTGGGACGACGGCACCGATCTCTACCGCGACCCACGCGCGCGGCGCGTCGGTGACGTCGTGACGGTGATCATCTCGATGCAGGACAAAGCGAAGCTCGACAACAAGACCGACCGCTCGCGCGATTCGCAGATCAAGTTCGGCCTCGACTGGTTGATGAATGTCGCAGGATGGAGCGACACCGGTCAGACCAACGCCAATCTCTCAACCAACACCCAGATCAAGGGTAATGGTCAGATCGACCGTGCCGAGGACATCAAGCTTTCGATCGCCGCCATCGTCACCGACGTGTTGCCTAACGGCAATGTGATGATCAGTGGCTCGCAGGAATTCAAGGTCAACACGGAGATGCGCGTGCTCAACGTCGGGGGCATCGTGCGTCCGCGAGACATTTCGCGGGGAAACACCATCTCTTATGAGAAGATCGCCGAGGCACGCGTGTCCTATGGCGGTCGCGGAAATCTGTCTGACGTGCAGCAGCCAGGATGGGGACATCGGATCTATGACACCGTGGCGCCGTTCTGATTTGCAAGGCGAGCGCGCCGGATCGCGGAGCCGCGGGGCGCCATGCGCCTGATCGCGGCCATAGTGATCCTGACGCTGCTCGCGGCCGGCGCCGGCGCTGCCACGGGCTATCACCTGCTGGTGACGGCCGAGCGCGTCGTTGATGCCAGGAAGAACGTCACCCCGCCGCCCGTTGCGTCTACCTACACAGGGACGGCGCGGTTGCGGAAGCTGTCGCCGGTCGTCACCAATCTTGCGGCGCCCGCCAACAATTGGGCCCGCGTCGAAGCCTCCATGGTCACGGACAGCATGAACGACGAGGAGGCGGGCATTCTGGCCGCTCACATCAGCGAGGATATCGTCGCCTATCTCAGGTCAGCCACCGCTGCCCAGTTCGAGGGCGCGCGGGGACTTCAGCATCTGCGGGATGACTTGTCCGAGCGCGCCAATGTCCGCTCCTCGGGCAAGGTCCGCGAATTAATTATCGAGACATTGGTGATCCAGTGAGAACGAAAGTCCTGCTGCTCGCGTTGCTGCTGATCCTCCTGCCCGAGGCGGCGTCTGCCCAGATACCGGACCTCAACTCCCTGCTGCCTCCGGGGAACGGCTCGACCAGCGGCCGCATCATCCAGCTGATGGCGCTGATCACGGTGCTGTCGGTAGCGCCGGGTCTGCTGATCATGGTGACGAGCTTCACGCGATTTGCGGTGGCGCTGTCGTTCCTGCGCTCCGGCCTCGGCCTTCAGACCACGCCGGCCAACCTCGTGCTGATCAGCCTCGCGCTGTTCATGACCTTCTACGTGATGGCGCCGACCTTCGACCGCGCCTGGGAGACCGGCGTCCAGCCGCTGATGAAGAACGAGATCTCGGAGGAGGAGGCCTATCTGAAGATCACCGATCCGTTCCGCGAGTTCATGCTGGCCCATGTCCGGGACAAGGATCTTCAGACCTTCGAGTCGCTCGCGGCGGAAAGCTTTCGCAAGAAGTTCGACGACAAGCGCATCGACCTGCGCGTCATTATTCCGGCTTTCATGATCTCCGAGCTTCGCCGCTCCTTCGAGATCGGATTCCTCATCATGCTGCCGTTCCTCGTCATCGACATGATTGTGGCGACGCTGACGATGTCGATGGGCATGATGATGATGCCGCCCACGGTGATCGCGCTGCCGTTCAAGATGCTATTTTTCGTGTTGATCGACGGCTGGAACCTGCTCGCCTCGGGCCTGGTGCGGTCGTTCTCGTAAGAGCCGCGATTATCGGCCAACCGGCCGGTTATGGTTAGCGAAGGGTAATATTAACCATATGATATTGCTACGAAATTCAAGCTGCTCTTAATCTGGAAGCAAGATTCGGCGTGCTAGCAATGCGTCACGGCGGGTTGGACCCCACCCACATCAGTCCAAAGGCATGATGCCGCCCCTCCGTACCGGTGAAAGCCCGGTATGTCCCCTCGTGAAAATGTAACGCGTACATAAAGGGACATTCGCAATGTCGAGCCTGCTTACGAACTCGTCCGCCATGACCGCGCTCCAGACCCTGCGGTCTGTGAGCTCGCAGCTCTCCACCACGCAGAGCCGGATCTCCACCGGCCAACGCGTGGCCACCGCCTCCGACAACGCCGCCTATTGGTCGATCGCGACCTCGATGCGCGCCGACAACGCCGCGCTCTCCGCCGTCTCCGACTCGCTCGGTCTGTCGGCCGCGACCGTCGACACGCAGTACACCGCTCTGACCTCGGTTATCGGCGACAGCAACTCCGGCCTGACCAAGCTCCAGTCGCTGCTGGTCGAAGCCAAGACCGCCGGTATCGACCGCACCAAGATCCAGTCGGATATCACCCAGATCCAGCAGCAGATGAACTCGACCGCCAATGCGGCGACCTTCAACGGAATCAACTGGCTGAGCACGACCGCGACCACACCGGCGACGTTCAACCTCGTGTCGTCGTACTCGCGTGTCGGCGGCACGCCCACCACCGGTTCCATCGCCGTGACGACCGCCAACTACGCTCTCTATACCAGCACCCAGTCCGGCATCCTGGATACGGTGAGCGGCGGTGCGTCGGTCAACACGATCAGTATCTCCGCGCTGACCGATTCGACGGCTGACCAGACCACGCTCGATGGCTACATCGCGCAGGTCACCGCGGCGATCGGCTCGGTGGCGTCGGCCGCCGCCAATCTCGGTGCCGTCAAGAACCGCATCTCGACCAACACGGACTTCGTGAAGTCGCTGATGGACTCGGTGGATCGCGGTGTCGGTCAGCTCGTCGACGCCGACCTGAACGCGGAATCAACCCGCCTGTCGGCCCTTCAGACCCAGCAGCAGCTCGGCGTTCAGGCGCTCTCGATCGCCAACCAGAACAGCCAGAGCATCCTCTCGCTGTTCCGCTAAGCCTCAAGCCCGTGGAGGGAGGGCCGCGCTTCTCGCGAAGCGCGGCCTTTTTCGTTGGCATGACGTCCCGCGCACGCGGTATTTTTGGCTGCCCTGTTGCGGTCGGGGCACACAGCCACAAGCCTCACACAAGCTTCGCCCGCTAGCCTTGTCGTTACGACAGGTTGGGCCTTAACCCGTTTCTCCGTAGCCCAAAGGCATGACGCCGCCCCGTCGTACCGGTGCAAGCCCGGTATGTCCCCAAGCTCAATTCAATCTTCAAAGGGACATCAAAAATGGGTTCTAGTCTCCTCACCAACTCCTCCGCAATGACCGCGCTCCAGACCCTCCGGTCTGTCAGCGCCAGCCTGCAGACGACCGAAAACCGGATCTCGACCGGCCAGCGCGTCTCGACGGCCTCCGACAACTCGGCCTATTGGTCGATTGCGACCTCGATGCGCTCCGACAATGCCGCGCTCTCCGCGGTCTCCGACTCGCTCGGTCTGTCGGCTGCGACCGTCGACACCGAATATACCGCTCTGACCTCGGTTATCGGCGACAGCAACTCCGGCCTGACCAAGCTCCAGTCGCTGCTGGTCGAAGCCAAGACCGCCGGCATCGACCGCACCAAGATCCAGTCGGACATCACCCAGATCCAGCAGGATATGAAGCTCAAGGCCAACTCGGCGACCTTCAACGGAATCAACTGGCTGAGCACGACCGCGACCACACCGACGACCTTCAATCTCGTGTCGTCGTACTCGCGTGTCGGCGGCACGCCCACCATCGGTTCCATCGCCGTGACGACCGCCAACTACGCGCTCTATACCAGCACCCAGACCGGCATCCTGGACACGGTGAGCGGCGGTGCGTCGGTCGACACGATCAACATCTCCGCGCTGACCGATTCGACGGCCGACCAGACCACGCTCGATGGCTATATCGCGCAGGTCACTGCTTCAATCAACTCGGTGAGCTCGGCCGCTGCCAATCTCGGTGCCGTCAAGAACCGCATCTCGACCAACACGGATTTCGTGAAGACCTTGATGGACTCGGTTGACCGTGGTGTCGGCCAGCTCGTCGACGCCGACATGAACGCGGAATCGACCCGCCTCCAGGCGCTCCAGACCCAGCAGCAGCTCGGCGTTCAGGCGCTCTCGATCGCCAACCAGAACAGCCAGAGCATCCTGTCGCTGTTCCGCGGCGGCTAAGCGGCGCTTTCGAAAACGACCGTGCTCCCTCTGGGAGCACGGTCCACGCCGTGATCAGCGGATGTGGCGGCACGAGACGTGCCCGCAATCGACCTCCTGACACCAGACTTCATCCAGCACGCCGCAGCCGATCGCGCTGCCCTGCGCCCGCGCGCCCGCTTGTTGCGCCTGAACTGATTGCGTCGACCAAGATTCTTGTAAAATTGCAACGCCTCGCCTGCGAACCGACACATTCGTATCCTCGCGCAACCTTCAGACAAGGTTGGCAGCGGAGTGTCCTTTGCGTTCGCATTGGTACGAGGTCATATGCTCAGTCGCGCGCAGGTGCAGCAGCTGCTCAACAATCTGCTGGAGCTTGGCCCGCGGCGCCTGATGGCATTGGGGCTGATCGGCTTTGCCGTTCTCGTCACCGTCGTGGGCGGCGCCTACTATCTGAGCCGGCCCGAATTCGAAACCCTCTACACCGGCCTGACTCGCGAGGATGTGACGCGGATCGGCGCCGCGCTGCGCGAGCAGAACATTGCCTTCGACGTCAATGCGGCGGGTGACGCCATTTCGGTCCGCCCGAGCCAGACCATGCAGGCGCGCATGCTGCTGGCCGAGAAGGGGCTGCCGACCAGCGCCAACTCCGGATACGAGCTGTTCGACAAGATCGGTTCGCTGGGTCTGACCTCCTTCATGCAGGAGGTCACCAAGCTCCGCGCACTCGAAGGCGAAATCGCGCGCACCGTTCAGCTGATGAAAGGTGTGAAGGCGGCGCGGGTTCACATCGTCCTTCCCGTGCGCGGCTCGTTCCGCGCCACGCAGCAGCCTCCGTCCGCCTCCGTCGTGCTGCGCACCGACGGCGCGATCGAGGCGCGCACCGCACAATCGATCCGCCATCTCGTCGCCGCCGCCATTCCCGGCATGACGCGCGACAAGGTGACGGTGCTGGATGCCGACGGTTCGATGCTGCTCGCCGAGGAGGATGAGGCGAGCGCGGCGCCGACCCGAGCGGCGAGCCTCCAGAAGATGGTCGGCCAGATGGTGCAAGAGAACATCCGGAAGGCGCTGACGCCTTATCTTGGCCTCGACAATTTCGAGGTTAGCGTGGCGCCGCAGCTTTCGACGGACAAGCGGCAGATCAACGAGACCGTCTATGATCCGGAGGCGCGCGCCGAACGCTCGGTGCGGAACGTCCGTGAGAAGGAGACGTCGCAGAACGCGGATCGCTCGACGCCGACCACTGTGCAACAGAACTTGCCGGACCAGCAGGTCAATGCCGGCGGCACCAAGAATTCCAACGAGGAGAAAAATCGCCGCGAGGACGTCACCAATTTCGAGGTGTCGTCCAAGACGACGACGACGGTTAGCGACGGCTATTCCGTGAAAAAGCTCTTCATTGCGGTCTTGATCAACCGCGCGCGGCTGGTCGCCGATCTCGGTGACAAGACCAATCAGGCCATCGTCGACAGCAAGATCGCGGAGATCAGCCAGCTCGCGGCCACCGCCGGTGGACTGGACAAGCAGCGCGGCGACCAGATCCAGGTGACGGCCGTCGACTTCGTCGAGGGCTCGCGCGAGCTGGTGCCGGTGCCGCCGATCGGCTTCGTCGAGATGTTGAACCGGCAGATGGGAAGCTTCATCAACGCGGTCACGATCCTGGCCGTCGCCGCGATGCTGGTCTGGTTCGGCCTTCGTCCGGCGGTCAACGGCATCCTCACTCATCGCGCACAGCAGGAGCAGGTCGAGACCGCGGAGGCGGCCGCCCAGTTCGAGGCCGCATCGCTGGCGTTGCCGGAGAACGAGGAGGCTGAGCTCAACCTGGTCGAAGACCTCGAAGGCAAGATGCAGCGCACGCCGCAGAAGCGGCTTGAGCAGATCGTGCGGCTCGATCAGGCGCAGGCGGCTGCGATCCTCAAAGATTGGATGCGTCGGGAGGAAGCGGCATGAACGCGGCAATCGGAAAGCTGCTCACGCAGTTCGACGCCAACGGAAGGGCGAGGCCGGCCGAGAAACCGAAGCTGCCGGAGCCGGTGGCAAAGCCGAAGGAGGTCAGGCGAGAGCCGCCGCCTCAGCTTCACTCTCAGCCTCAACCGGCCGTGCCGAAGGTTGAGACCCCGCCGGTCAATCTCCTGGACGATGCCTATCGGCGCGGTTACGCCGCGGGCGTCGCGGAAGGCGATGCCAAGCTGGCGGAAGAGCGCGTGCGCGGCGCGATCAGGCTCGGCGAGGAGCGAGCCAAATGGTCTGATCAGCAGGCGGTTGCGATCGTGAACGGCTTCACCGCCGCTTGCCGCGAGATCGAAACCAACGTCGCAAGCTCGGTTGCCCGCATCCTGCAACCCTTCCTCGCCGATGCGGTCCGTGACAAGGCCGTTGCGGCCCTGGTCGAGCAGATATCGGCGTTGACCTGTCAGTCGCCGGTGCCGGTGTTCAATATCACGGGGCCGAGCGATCTGCTCGAGCTGGTCAAGGCGCAGCTCGACAAGGCGCGGCGGACCGGCATCGATTATCAGGTTGCCGACAGCTTCGAAATCCGCGTCGTCGCCGACCAGACCGTGATCGAGACGCAGATCTCGCCGTGGATCGAGCGTCTGAAGGACGCGCGACGGTAATCCGCCATGAGCGACGTCCAACCCGAGCTCGTGATCATCCGCCGCCGCAGCGCGTTCGACGATGCGCCGGCGAAAGGTGGTGTCTGGAAGATCGCCTATGCGGACTTCATGACCGCGATGATGGCGTTCTTCCTTGTGATGTGGCTGCTCAACGCGCTCAATCAGGACCAGCGCCAGATCGTGGCGAGCTACTTCAATCCGATCGAGCTCGCAGAGAACGCGCCGGCGCCGAAGGGGCTGAAGGATCCCGCCAAGAAGGACCCCGCGGCGTCCGAGGGGCAGGAGGGCAAGCGCAAGCCGGCGGGCCCGAGCGAGGAGCGTCGCGGCGATTCGCCCACGGCCGAGAAGCCGCCGTTCTACGAGGAGAAGGTGCTGTTTCGCGACCCTTACGCGACGCTCGCGGAGATCGCGGCCGGTTCGAGCCAGGCGGCGGGACAGCGGCGCGTCGGGGCGCTCGCCTCCGCGGAGGAAGAGGGCCTGAAGGGCGGCGAGGCCTATCGTGACCCATTCGATCCCGGCTTCTGGAAGTTCGCCCCGCAACCGGCAAAGGACGGGCGAGCGAGCGAGACTGAACCCAGCCCCAGCCCGGCAGCGCGCGCAAGTTCGGCCAGCGCGGATCAAGGCGAGCAGCAGCCGACGCGTCGCGGCAAGGCTGATGATGCCGGCGGCAGCGTCGCTGCCGACGCGCAGGCCACGTCCGCAGCCACGTCGCCTCTGTTGCCGCCCAGTCCGGCGTCATCGTCAGCCGCTCTCGACGGCAAGGTTCAATCCACCCCTCAACCGAATTCGCAGGCCAACGCTGCGAGTCAGTCGCGTCCGCTGGAAGCCCAGAAGGGCAATGATCCGCGCGATGCTGCGCAGACACAGCAACCGACCGCCAAGCAGCTGCAAGCCGCGATCACCGACGCGCTCTCGGACATCAAGGCAGGCGCCGGGCCGGTCGCGGAGGTGCGCCAGGTCGAGGAAGGACTGCTCGTCAGCCTCACCGACGATGCGAGTTTTGGCATGTTCGCGGTCGGCTCCGCAGAGCCGCGTCCCGAACTGATCCGCGTCATCGACAAGATCGGACCGCTGCTGACCAAGCGTCCTGGCACGATCATCGTCCGCGGCCACACCGACAGCCGGCCATACCGGTCGGACACCTACGACAATTGGCGGCTTTCGACTGCGCGTGCGCAGATGGCCTATTACATGCTGGTCCGTGCCGGCGTGGACGCGCAGCGGATCGAGCATGTCGAGGGTTACGCGGATCGCCGTCCGAAGTTGTCTAACGATCCGGCCGCGGCGCAAAACCGCCGGATCGAGATTCTGATCCGGGAGAAGCACCCGTGATCGGTCCGAGAGCTTTCGCGTTGCTTTTGCTGCCGTTCGCTGCGGCGAGGGCGCTCGCCGCAGCGCCGGAGTCGCCGCCCTCGCCGGAAGAACCGTATGCGCTGGTCCGCTCGTTGCAGGCCGTGCAGGACGGCATCGCCAGCGGCGATGCCGCCGCGCAAAGCGGTCATCTCGCGCTGATCCGGCAGGTCGGCGAAAAATTCCTTGCCGCCGATCCAGGCGTGTGGAGCAACCCGCAGAACGGCCAGGCCATCGTGGTCTACATGCTCAGTGGCGGTGCGCCACAGATCGTGCGCAAGCTTCCGCGCGAGCGGATCAATGTCGATGAGCGGCTGTTCAATGGCGCGCTCGCCTATGTCGAGGGCCGCCAGGACGAAGCGCGCGAGCTTTTGAAGGATGTCAAGCCGCGCACGATCCCCTCGAGCATGAGCGGACAGGTCGCACTGGTGCAGGGCGCACTGCTCGCAAGCTCCGATGCGTCGGTCGCGATCGAGCGGCTGGACGATGCGCGGCTGCTTCTGCCGGGCACGCTGGTGGAAGAGGCGGCGCTGCGGCGTGAGATTCCGCTGGTCGGGCAGGCGGAGGATTTCGACAAGTTCGAGTTCCTGACGCAGGCCTATATCCGGCACTATCGCAAGTCCGTCTATGCCGGGGATTTCTGGCAGCGGTTTTCGTCGGCCTTGACGCGTTCGAGCCTCGCGCTCGACGAGCACCGCTTTTCGCGGATCGCGGCACTGCTGGACCAGATCGACCGCGGGAACCGTCTCAAGCTCTATCTCGTGATCGCCAAAAGCGCGCTGGTCCGCGGGCGGCTTGCCGTGGTGCGGCTTACAGGCGAGCAGGCGCTGTCGCTGAGCGCCGATGGGAGCGCGGATCGCGAGCGGGCGCATCTGTTTCGGGGAAGCGCCCGCGTGCTGACCGACGACTATGAAGGCGGCCTCACTGAACTGAAGGCGGTCGACAGGTCGAGGCTGCCGCAGCCCGAGGCGTCTCTTCTCAATGCAAACATCCAGCTCGCGCTCGACCTCCGCAAGCCGATCTCCGGCGCGCCGTCCGCCGACAAGCCGCCGCCCACGCCGGCGCGGCTGGACCTGGCGTCATCGGCCGCGACCCTTGCGCGGGCGCAAAAGCAGCTCGAGGAACTGGAGCTTCTGACCAAGGACCGCCGCCCATGACCAAGCTTAGCGGAACCTCCGGACAGCTCTTCGAAGGTCTCGCCGAAACTCTCGCGCTATCCCGTTCGGCGAAGGGCACGGCAACTACCGGCACGAAAACTGCCGACGGTTCCTCGTTTCACGACCTGCTCCACACCGTCTCGAACATGGCCAAGCGGGCGTTGGATGATCAGAGTACCGATACGACCGCGAAGGCTGCTCCGGTGCGCCCGCGCCTGGCAAAGCTGACCGAGCGCGACACGCCGAAGGATGAGCCGGTGCACGAGCGCACCGAGGAAACCAAGCCGTCGAACAAGCAGGAGCCGCTCGATCAATCCGCGAAGGCGGACGTCGCGAACGGATTGTGCCTGCCGGCGATCGTGGGGCAGGAGCTCTCCGCCGCGCCAGTCGTGACGGTACAGACGCCGCAGCCGTCGAGCGACAAGAAGGAGGCATCGGTCCGGGACGAGCGGTCTTCCGCAGCGAAGCGTGAGGTTCAGAGCACGGGCGGGGCAAGCGTGGCGACGGCAGATGTCGCTCGCTCCGTCGCCGCGCCATCGATTGTCGCTCGTTCCGCTGCCGATGCATCCGGAGCACGCCCCCAACCGGTTGCGGGCGCACAGGCAGCGGCGACCGAGCAGGCGATGCTCCAGGGAAGCGAAGTTCAACCGAAAGCGGTGCCCGCCACACCCGGCTTCGAAGCCGTCGCGGCGAATGTCGAGCGCGCTGCAAAGTCCGCGGGGCGCGACGCCTTGCCGGAAACGACCAAGGTCACGGTTGTTCAGCAGGAAACGCATCTGCCTCCGGTGGCGCAGTTCAGCCCAACCCAGCAGGTCGCAAACGCAGTGGTATCGGAGTTGAAGAGCTCGCCCGCGCCGGCCGCATCCGCCGCGGCCGATCTCGTGGGCGCCCAGAGCAATACGTCGGATCAGCCACTCAAGATTCTGACAATTAATCTCGAGCCGCCGGCGCTCGGCAACGTCACCGTACGCCTTCGTCTCGTCGGCACCGAAGTGTCCGTCCACCTAGCGGCGGAGCGCAAGGATACGAGCCAGATGCTGGACCAGCAGCGCGACTCGATCCGCGATCTCATGCAGTCGGCGGGCTACGTTGCCGAGGTCGCGCCGGTCCAGCACGGCGCGCTCGATGGATTTCAGGCAGGCTCAGGCCAGCCACAGCCCTCGCTCTCCGGCCAGCCACAATCGCAGAACGCGCAAGGAGCGTTCGACGGCTCGAACGCATCGTCCGGCCAGTCCGATGGCGGAGCGAGGCAGGCGAGGGACGAGCAACAGCCCAACCAGGAGACGCGTCATGAGCAGGACGTGGCCCAGCGCACTCGTCGCGGCCCTGTCTATCTTTAGTCCGATCGCCGCAGCAGCGGGCGCGGACAGCACGCGCTCTTGTGAGCGCGAGATGGCACGCGCGGCGCAAGTGCACGGCATTCCGCTCGGTATCCTCTATGCGGTCGGTCTCACCGAAACCGGCCGCCGTGGTGCGCTCTATCCTTACGCGCTCGGCGCCGAAGGCCAGACCGTGTTCGCCAAGGACCTCGAGGATGCGATCGCGAATTTCGAAGCGATGCGCCAGAGGGGCATCAAGCTGATCGATCTCGGCTGCATGCAGATCAACCATTACTATCATGGCGACAAGTTCGCGTCGGTGCGGGCGATGTTCGATCCCGCCAAGAACGTCGACTATGCCGCGCGCTTCTTGAAAGAGCTGAAGCAGCGCGAGGGAAGCTGGACCATGGCGGTTGCGCGCTACAATGCGGGCCCAAACAACCAGCCCGCGCAGAAGCGCTACGTCTGCCACATCGTCGCTCATCTCGTCTCGAGCGGCTTCGGCGCGTGGACCGACAAAGCGCGTTCGTTCTGTCAGCCCAAGACGACGTGAAGCACCAACGCAACGAAAATGAAGTTGTGCACGGTTCCTCATCATCAGCCCCGCGCAAGCAAGAACCCCCATTGTAACCGCAACCTGCCAAAGGAGCCCAATTCATGAGCCTGTATGGTATTATGCGCACCGGCGTTTCCGGGATGTCTGCACAGTCCAACAAGCTGTCGACAGTTTCGGACAACATCGCGAACGTCAACACGACGGGCTACAAGCGGGCTTCGACGGAATTCTCCTCCCTGATCCTGAAGAGCGGCTCGGGCAATTACGACTCCGGCGCGGTCGAGACCGACGTCCGCTATGCCATCACCGATGCCGGCAATACCCAGTTCACGACCTCGAAGACGGATCTCGCCGTTCAAGGCAACGGCTTTTTCGTGGTGTCGAACGCCAACAACACGCAGCAGTACCTGACGCGAGCCGGATCGTTCGTGCCGGATAGCCAGGGCAATCTGGTCAACGCTGCCGGCTACTATCTGCTCGGCAAGCAAGGCCTCCAGGACACCATCTCGCAAAACACCTTGGCTGGATTGCAGATCGTGAATATCGCCCAGGTATCGCAAGTGCCGGTGGCTTCGACGACGGGGACGCTGACAACAGGCAATCTGGATCCGAGTGCGACCGTTATTGCCGGTCCTCCCGGTCCGACCTCATATTCATCGAAGAGTTCGATTGTGGCCTACGACAATATCGGCCAGGCCGTTACGGTCGATCTCTATATGTCCCACACCGCGACGGCTACCGGCTCAGACACCTGGCAGATCCAGGCCTATGATTCGACGACGGGTGCCGCGCTCGGCGCCACCGGCACTTATACCTTCGACACGACAACGGCCGGAGCGGGTGCGTTGGCCGCAGCGAGCGCCAAGACCCTTGCGATCCCGGTTACCAACGGCGCGACCGTGACCCTGGACCTGTCGAACATGACGCAGGTCGGCACGGACTTCAGCTTCAAGGCGACAGTCAACGGCAGCGTTCCCTCAAACATCGACACGGTCAATGTCGACACCGCAGGGCACGTGACCGCCACCCTCAAAAATGGGCAGCAGTTGACGCTGTACACGATCGCGCTCGCCGACGTCGCGAGCCCCGACAATCTCACGCCCGAGCCGGGCAATGTCTACTCAACCAACATGGATTCCGGCAACGCGCAGGTCACGAATGCCGGGAGGGCTGGGCTCGGCACCATCCAGTCCGGCGCCCTCGAAGACTCGAACGTCGATCTCGCGAACGAGCTGACCTCGATGATCGAGGCACAGCGCGGGTTCACCGCGAACTCGAAATCGTTCCAGACCGGCGCCGACTTGCTGGACGTCGTCGTCAACCTGAAGCGCTGATTGGCTCAGCGCTCCTCCCCGGCAAGAGCAAATCATGAACCTTACCGCCGCTCTCGAGTCCGCCCGCTCTTCGCTCATGGCGTCGGGCATCCAGTCGTCGGTCATTTCGCGCAACATCGCCGGCGCCAGTTCGACCGGCTATTCGCGCAAGCTCACCGTGCTGGACAACCTTCCCGGAACCGGCGTCTATGTGGCGGCGATCCAGCGCGCCGCCTCCTCGGGCCTGTACAGCAACGTCCTGACCGCTACCTCCGCGGCCGCCAAGCAAAGCGCGATCTATGATGGTCTTCAGAAGATCGCATCTGCCACGGTGGACGATCCGGAGCTCGACCAGTCGCCGACGGCGCAGCTCAATGCGCTGAAGCAGGCGCTTCAGCAATATGCCAACGCTCCGGACAACACCACGCTGGCTCAGGCTGCCGTCACGTCCGCCAAGGACATGGCGACCGCGCTCAATCAGGCAACCCAGACCGTTCAGTCGGTCCGCGAGGGCGCGGATTCTGACATGAATATTTCGGTCCAGAACATCAATCAGTTGCTCTCCCAGTTCCAGACCGTCAATACGGCGATCGTGAAGGGAACGATCGCCGGCGACGATGTGACCGACTATCTCGACCAGCGCGACAGCATCGTCTCGAAGCTATCCCAGGAGGTCGGCGTCACGATGTCGATCCGCACCAACGGCGATGCCGCGCTCTACACCGACAACGGTGGGGTGCTGTTCGACAAGACGGCGCGAACGGTGAGCTTTACCCCGACCGGCGCCTATGCGGCGAGCACCACGGGCAACGCCGTTTACATCGACGGCATCCCGGTGACCGGCACCAATTCGGTGATGCCGCTCAAGTCCGGCAAGCTCGCCGGTCTCGCCCAATTGCGGGACACCGACACGGTCACCTATCAGAGCCAGCTCGACGAGATTGCCCGTGGCCTGATCAATGCTTTCAAGGAAAGCGACCAATCGGGCGCGGCGCTGCCCGACGTTCCCGGTCTCTTCACCTACCCCGGCGCCCCGGCGATGCCGGCGAGCGCCACTGTCTCGGTGGGCCTTGCCGGTACGATCTCGGTTGCGGCATCGGTCGATCCGGCCCAGGGCGGCAACCCAAATCTGCTGCGCGATGGTGCGATCAGCGGCAACGCCGCCTACCAATACAACACTGCCGGCAACGCCGGCTACTCGACCCGGCTTCAGCAGCTCACCGGCAACATGGATGTGTCGCAGCCGTTCGATGCGACCACGCAAGGCAAGCCGAACGGCAGCCTGATCGACTTCGCGTCGTCGTCGACGAGCTGGATCGAAAACCAGCGCAAGACCGCCAACGACAACTCTCAATACCAGAGCACGTTGCTCGACCGCAGTACGTCAGCGTTGTCGAACGTCAACGGCGTCAACGTGGACGACGAGATGTCGTTGATGCTCCAGGTCGAGCGCACCTATTCGGCGTCGTCAAAGATCATTTCGACCGTCGACGACATGTTGCAGGCCTTGCTAGCCGCCGTGGGGAATTAGTCATGATGAGCGCCAACTACATTTCCACCCTGATGTTGTCCTCGTCATTGAGGTATTCGATCACGAACAACCAGGCTGCGCTGAGCAAGGCGTCGGAGGAGGCGACCACCGGCCGCTTCGCCGATGTCGGCCTCGAGCTCGGTGCCACGACGGGAAGCGACGTCGGCCTGCGGGCGGACATGAGCTTCGCCGATCAGCTCGTCGATACCAATGGCCTCGTCTCGGGACGCCTGGACGTGACCCAGGACCGCATCACCCAGCTCAGCTCGACCGCAACGGATTTCCTCAAGGACCTGATCGCGGCCCGCAGCACCGACGGCGGCGGGCGGATCGTCCTGCCGCCCGCGGCCTCCAACCTCCAGGATCTGATCGGCGCGCTGAACGTCTCCTATAACGGCTCGTATCTGTTCTCGGGCATCAACACGCAGAACGCGCCGATCACGGCTTACGCCGCCGGCTCGGCCAGCAAGAACCGAGTCGACTCCGATTTCCTTTCGACCTTCGGCTTCTCGCAATCCTCGGCCAGCGTGAGCAGCATCACCCCGGCTCAAATGCAGAGCTTCCTCGACACCACCTTCGATGCCGAGTTCGCGAGTCCGGCCTGGAACACCAACTGGTCATCGGCCACCGACCAGACCATGCAAAGCCGTATCTCCACGACCGAGATCGCCGATACGTCCGTTAGCGCCAACCAGACAGGCTTTCGCAAGCTCGCCGAGGCCTACACCATGATGGCCGATCTCGGGAATGTGAACCTGAACCAAACGACGTTCCAGACCGTCGTGGACAAGGCCATCGGCCTCGTGGGTAGCGCCATCACTGATCTCGCTGCACTCGGCGGCAGCGTCGGCACAGTCCAGCAGCGGATCACCTCCGCAACCGACAAGCTCAAGACGCAGCAGGACATTCTGAACAATCAGATCGTCGGCATGGAGAAGGTCGACCCGACTGAAGCCTCGGTCCGCGTCAACACATTGCAGAACCAGATCGAGACGGCACTCGCGCTCACCTCGCGGATGCAGAAGATCAGCCTCATCAACTATCTCTGAGCCGGAATGTCGGCCTTCTGCCCTGTCGTTCGGCTTTCTGCGCAGAGTGATCCAGATGACTTTTGAAGCTTATGAAACGGTCGTGGAAGACAGCAGCCTGGAGGCGCGGGGCCGCGAGCGAATGGCCTTGACGCTCGGCATCGACCGGCTCGAGCGGCTCGGCAAGGGCCTGTTCAGCGCCGAGGACCTGGTCGAAACGCTGCTCTATGTCCGCCGCCTGTGGGCGATCTTCATCGAGGATCTCTCGCATCCGGAGAACGGCTTGCCCGAGCAGCTTCGTGCCGACATCATCTCGATCGGCCTGTGGGTCATCAAGGAGTCCGACCGCCTGCGCACGGAGAAATCGAACGACGTGGGGCAGCTCGTCGAGATCAACCGCGTCATCCGAGACGCGCTCTGATGAAGATATCCTTGCGGGCGGGCGAGCGGATCTACGTCAATGGGGCGGTGCTGCGGGTGGACCGTAAGGTCTCGCTCGAGCTCGTCAATGACGTGATGTTCCTTCTGGAAGGCCAGGTCATGCAGGCGGCTGACGCCACGACGGCGCTGCGCCAGCTCTATTTCATCGTCCAGCACATGCTGATGAACCCGACCGACACCGCCGATGCCGCGGCACTCTACGGGCGGCACCACGCCGCCCTGCAAGCGGTCTGCGAGAACCAGCAGATGCTGGAGGGCCTCGCGGCGACCGACGAAATGGTCGGAGCAAGCCGGTACTACGAGGCCTTGAAGCGGATACGGGCGCTGTTCCCGGTGGAGCAGGCGATCCTGGCCGGCCCTGCGACCAACGTCCCCTTCGAGGTGGCCTGACAGCGGAGAGATACATGAACGTCACCAGCGCGACCGACACGACCAGCACGCAGTCGACCTCGACCGGATCCACCACGAACACGGCGACCAATACCGTCGACTACAACACGTTCCTCCAGCTCCTCGTCGCCGAGATGAAGAACCAGGACCCGACCAGTCCGATGGATACCTCGCAATATATGAGCCAGTTCGCGCAGTTCTCGACGGTGGAGCAGGCCGTGCAGACCAATTCGAAGCTCGACTCACTGCTCTCCTCCTCGGCGCTGTCGCAGGCCGACGGGCTGATCGGGCACACGGCGAGCTATACCGACAGCAGTGGAACGACGGTCAGCGGCAAGATCGCCTCGGTCTCCATCAATACCGACGGCGCCGTCGCCACGTTCGAGGACGGCACGCGGATCCCGGTCGGCGCCGGGCTCACCGTCAGCTAGGCCATGAACGAGAGGGACGCCCTCGACATCGTCCAGCAGGCGATCTGGACGATCATCGTTGCCTCGGGGCCGGCGGTCGGCGCGGCGATGCTGGTCGGCACGATCATCGCTCTCATCCAGGCCCTGACCCAGATTCAGGAGGTGACGCTGACCTTCGTTCCGAAGATCATCGTCATCCTGCTCGTCGTGGCCGTCTCCGGATCCTTCATCGGGGCGCATCTCTCCACCTTCACCGAGATGGTGTTCTCGCGGATCGAGCACGGATTCTGATCCGGCGGCGCGCCGCCGCCATCCTCGCGTAAGCTTTGCGCGGCAGATTGCACGGCAGAATTCTCCTGCCGGTGACCTATGGCCGATACGTTGACTGCGAGCCTGCCGACCCCGCGACGACTTGGCGCGGACGTGTTCTTCGCAGGCGGCATCGTGGTCATGCTCACGATCCTGTTCCTGCCGATCCCGCCGATGCTGATCGATCTCGGCCTTGCGGTCTCGATCGCGCTCTCGGCGCTGATCCTGATGGTTGCGCTATGGATCCAGCGGCCGCTCGACTTCTCGGCCTTCCCGACCGTACTCCTGATCGCGACGATCCTGCGGCTGGCGCTCAACATCGCGACCACCCGCCTGATCCTGTCGCGGGGCGGGGAGGGCGAGCAGGCCGCCGGCTACGTCGTCGCCGGCTTCTCCAAGTTCGTCATGGGCGGCGATTTCGTCATCGGCCTGATCATCTTCGCGATCCTGGTCACGGTGAACTTCGTCGTGATCACCAAGGGCGCGACCCGCATCGCCGAGGTCGGTGCCCGTTTCACCCTGGACGCCATTCCCGGCAAGCAGATGGCGATCGACGCCGATTTGTCTGCGGGCCTGATCGACGACAAGGAAGCGCAGCGCCGGCGCCGCGAGCTCGAGGAGGAGAGCGCATTCTTCGGTGCGATGGACGGTGCCTCGAAATTCGTGCGGGGCGACGCCATCGCGGGCCTGATCATCACTGCGATCAACATCTTCGGCGGAATCGTCATCGGCGTCACCCATCACGGCCTGACGCTCGCGCGCGCCGCCGACGTCTACACCAAGCTGTCCGTCGGCGACGGCCTGGTGTCGCAGATGCCGGCTCTGATCGTCTCGCTGTCGGCGGGCCTCCTGGTCTCCAAGGGCGGCACCAGGGGCTCGGCGGAGCAGGCCGTGCTGCGGCAGCTCGGTGGCTATCCGCGCGCCGTCTCCGCAGCCGCGCTGATGATGTTCGTTCTCGCAGTCATGCCCGGTTTGCCGCTGGCGCCGTTCGTATTGCTTGGCGGGGTTATGGCTTTCGTCGGATATTCTCTGCCCAAGCGCCAGGCGGCCGAGCAGCGCAAGGAGGAGGCGCGCAAGGCCGACGAGCGGGCCCAGGCCGAGGCCAAGGAATCCGTCAAGGAATCACTGAAGACGGCGGAGATCGAACTCTCGCTGGGAAGCCAGCTCTCGGTTCACCTGCTCGGCTCGCGCAGCGAGCTCGCCCATCGCGTCGCCAAGATCCGCAAGAAGTTCGCCAAACAGTACGGCTTCGTGATCCCGGAGATCAAGCTTACCGACAACCTGTCGATCGAGCCCAAGGGCTATCAGATCCGCATCCACGACACGCGGATCGCCCATGGCGAGCTGCGGCTCGGCGAGGTGATGGTGCTGGTGGACAAGGATGGCAAGCCCGACGTGCCCGGAGACGAGGTGATCGAGCCGGCCTTCGGCATGAAGGCGCTGTGGGTGACGGAGGCCTTCACCGAAGAAGTCAAGCGGCAGGGCTGCAAGCCTGTCGACAATTTGTCGGTGCTGCTCACGCATCTGAGCGAGGTCATCAGGGCAAACCTCGCCCAGCTCCTGTCGTACAAGGACATGCGCGGCCTGCTCGACCGGCTCGATCCTGAATACAAGCGCCTGATCGAGGATCTCTGTCCGTCGCAGATCTCCTATTCCGGGCTGCTGGCGATCCTGAAAATCCTCCTGGCCGAGCGCGTCTCGATCAGGAACCTCCATCTCATCCTCGAGGCGATCGCCGAGATCGCGCCGCATGTGCGCCGCTCGGAACAGGTTGCCGAGCATGTGCGGATGCGGCTTGCCCAGCAGATCTGCGGCGATCTCTCCGACAACGGCGTGCTCAACGTGCTGCGTCTCGGCAATCGCTGGGACCTCGCTTTTCACCAGAGCCTGAAGCGCGACGCCAAAGGCGACGTGGTCGAGTTCGATGCGGATCCACGCCTGATCGAGCAATTCGCGAACGAGGCGAGCGCCGCCGTCAGAAAGATCACCGAGAAGGGCACGAGCGTCGTGCTGGCGGTGACCCCGGAAGCCCGCCCCTATGTCCGCATGATTCTGGAGCGGGTGTTTCCGACCCTGCCGATCCTGTCGCATGTCGAGGTGGCGCGCAGTGCCGAGATCAGGGCGCTTGGAGCGGTGTCGTGATCAGCGGCCTTGCGGACAGCGTTCTCGCCACCTTCATCGTGTTCTGTCGCATCGGCGCCTGCCTGATGCTGGTGCCCGGATTTTCCAGCGTCAACATTCCCGTTCAGATCCGCCTGTTCGTCGCGATCGTCACGACCTTTGCGCTGGCGCCGATCCTGGTCGCGACGCTCAAGCCGCTGCTGACCGACGCGCAGCCGCTCGCGCTGGCCTCGCTGATCGGTTCGGAATTGTTCACCGGCAGTATCATCGGCATCGCCGGGCGCGTGTTCTTCCTCGCGCTTCAGACCATGGCGACCGCGATGGCGGGCGCGATCGGGCTCTCCAACATTCCGGGAACGCCGGTCGGCGATACCGATCCGGCGCCGGCGCTGGTCCCGCTGATCATGGCAGCCGTGACCACCCTGTTCTTCATGACCGACCAGCACTGGCAGGTGTTGCGAGGGCTCATGAATTCCTACGACGTCTGGCATCCCGGCGACAGGCTCGGCGGCGATGTTGCGCTTTCGCAGCTCCTCAATCGTCTCTCCGAAGCCTTCGTGCTGACGCTACGGATCACCAGCCCGTTCATCGTCTATTCCGTCATCGTCAATCTGGCCGTCGGCCTCGTCAACAAGCTGACGCCGTCCATCCCGGTCTATTTCATCTCGGTGCCGTTCGTCATGCTCGGCGGACTCTTGCTGCTCTATCTGACCAGCGATGAGCTCCTGACGCAGTTCATGATCGGCGTGACGTCGTTTCTGGCGGAATGATCGATGACGTTACGTGCGGAAAGGCTCACGCGCATGGTCTCGCTGATGAAGCTGCAGCTGCGACTCTCCGAGTGGCAGCTCGAGCAGCTCAGACAGCGGGAGCAGCATTTGCAGGACGAGGAGGTCTATCTGGTCGGCACCCTCAACGGCGCGGAGTTGCCGGCCGGCTCGTCGAGCTATTCGATCTCGCGGCGACTTGCGGCAACCAGCGTCGGCGCCCGCGCGGTCCAGGCCGAAGCCGAGAAGCAGCTTGGCCAGGTCCATGCGCAAAGCCGACGCGTGAAACACCTCGAGCAGGTCGCAAGAAACGTGATCGCGGGCAAGCAACGCGAGGCGGAGAAGCGCATCCTCGAGGAGATCGCCGGCGCGCACTCCGGTGTGCGCGACTGGACGTCCATAAACAGCTAGCCGGAGCCGATGCATGATCGTGACACCGACACCCGACGTGGTCTTCGACGTCCTGGAGGCTGCCGACCCGGTAACGCAGCGTGCGGCCGCTGCGAAGCTCGACGCGCTGAAGTCGTCCGATGCCGACTTTGCTGCCACGATGGAAACCGAGGCCACCAGGGCGGCGAGTAGTGCCGGCGATCAGGTGGCGGCAAAGACGCCGGAGGCTTCGCTCGACTCCTCGAATGCGGCAGCACCGGTGCGGGTGATCAAGGCGCCGTCCTCGGGCGATGTCTACCGCAAGTTCGAGGCCTTCGTTCTTCAGGTCTTCGTCGAAACGATGTTGCCGCAGAACGCGCAGGACCTGTTCGGCAAGGGCACTGCTGGCGGCATCTGGCGCTCGATGCTGGCGGAGCAGCTCGGCAACCAGCTCGCGCAAGGCAAAGGGATCGGCATTGCGAGGCAGCTTGCATCGGCGCATCCGGCAGCTGCGGATGGGAAGTCGGGAGAAGCCGGATGATCCGGACGGGTTTGAGACGAGCTGGGAGGTGACTTGAGATGCAGGCGGAAGAAGGCGCAACGAGCATGGCGGCGGAGCAGTGGGACACGGAGACCGGAGGCCCGGGCGCAGCGGCGTTACCCGTGCATGTGCCGGATGTGCGAGCCGAGCCCGCGCCCCTGCCGGCCGATCCCTCCAGGTCCGACGAGGTGCGTGGCCTGCTCGCGGCGATCCGGCGGCTCGAGAGCGTCATCGAGGAGGAAACATTGGCACTCCAGACGGGCAAGAAGATCGACTTCGATGATTTCAGCGCGCGCAAGAGCCGCAGCATGCTCGAATTCGTTCGCCTGATGCGCGCGCAGCTCCACCTCGGCGCTGAGGCTGAGGTGACCGACGAAATCCAGAACCTGCGGCGGAAGCTCGAGAAGAACCGCGCGGTCCTCGAGATGCACTATGACGCGGTGCGCGAGGTGGCCGAGATTATCGTGCGCGCGATCAGGGAGGCCGAGTCGGACGGCACCTATAGCGGCAGGACCTCGCAGGAGGGCAAATGATCAGGTTGATCCTGACTGGACTTTGGGTCTGCATCCTCACCGCGGGCGGAAGCTACGCCGTCGCCTATTGGAAGGAGAACGGCGGCCTGATCCACAAGGACGAATATCTCGACGGCCTCCAGTACCAGAAGACGCGGGCGCTCAGCGTGCCGATGATCGAGAACGGCAGCGTGCAGGGCTACATCGTCGCGCGGTTCGTCTACACGGTCGAGGCGCGGACGATGCATCAGCTCACCGTTCCGCCGGATCCGTTCGTCGTCGATGAAGCCTTCCGCAGGATCTACGCGGACGATCGCCTGGATTTCAGGAAGCTTGCCCGCTACGACCTGTCCATCCTGACGGCCGCCGTCAAGCAGCGCGTCAACGAGCGTATGCAGGCCGACGTCATTCAGGACGTCCTGGTCGAGGATTTCAACTACGTCTCGCGCGAGGAATTCCAGCCCAAGCCGTAGTTGGAAAGAGCGCGTCTCTCCTGCTTGCAATGACGGAGATTGCGGGTCAGGCACACGGTGCCTGCGCGACCTGAGCGCAGGGACCGTGCCTGATCTAAGCTCTCAGCTAGCCGCCGGCGGTGTATGCCGCTGGACTGGCATGCGGCCTGTTCAGGAGGATGCCGACGTCCTGCAGTTCCCCGATCGGCTCCTCGATCGCCTCGCTCTCGGGGATGTCGAGCCGGTAGCCGACGTAGCGCCGCGCCACGATGGCGTCGAAGCCGAGGCGATCGCGCAGCTTCTTGCGCAGCTTGCTGACATGGCTCTCGATTACGCTCTCGTCATAGGCCGACTCGAAGATGCCGTAGACCGCATTGAAGATCTGCGTCTTCGTGATCCATTTGCCGTGGTTGCCGACCATGTATTCAAGGATGCGCAGCTCGCGGCGGGGGAGCGTCAGAGCATGGCCGCCGATCTCCGGGTCGCGACCGTTGAAGAAGACCTGGATCCTGGTCTCGCAAGGCCGCGGGCTGTCGCCCATCCGGCGGCGCGCGATCGCCGCAGTCCTGGCGAGGATCTCGCGCAGGTGGATTGGAACGTGCACGACGTCGTCGACACCGGCCTCGAACAGCTGCAACGTATTCTTGAGCATCTTCAGTCCGCTCAAGGCGATGATCGGAGCCGATGATCGCTTGCGCACCGCGCGCGGAAGGCTTTCGCGCGCATCGACATCCCCCAAGAGGAAGGCATCGACGGCTTCGAGATCCGCTTCGCTTGCGGACTGCAGCCAGTCCCAGAATTCACCGGAAGAGAAGCCGATCGACGAAACGCCTTCACGAACGAGCCCTGCAATGTAGCTGTTCGCCACGCTTTCGCGATCATCAACGATTATATACATCAGTCTTTCGCCCCTGTTTCGCACTCGCCGAGATTCTGCCGGGAAGAGTTTGTGATGCCCCGGCCGAACCAACAGCCTTGCTGTTTGACGATATTCCCCCGCGAACGATTGTTGTGGTTCGGTGATTCTATTCGCGGGCAGCCCAACACATTCAGTGCCTGCGGTTTGCAGGCCTGTTACGCCACTTGTTACTGAACGCTTACGAAGTGAAGCTCGGCGAGCGCCTTATGATGGCCTCGCGGATCAGAGCGAGAAACGACCTGGTCCGGCTGCGTCGAGTTACGGATTGTGTCCGAATGCTGCTGAACCGTGTCGTTCTCCTCGCCAACTGGCGAGAATCACTTGAGTAGGACCGTAACGATTGCCGAATTCCGATCAAGCGCGCGGAACAAACCTCTTGGTAAGCGGGCTTGATGCTGTTTGTTTTTTCTGATTGCTTCTTGATATTTCCAGATGCAACAGTTGATTAGGTATCCTCACTAAATTTGCCCCGCGTCTGTTCGATTGGTCGCCGAACCCGTGAAATCACGTGCATTTTTGTGCACTCGCGTAAACCCGCCTTGGCAACGGAGTTTGACTCCTGCATCGACACCTGTGCCTGCGAGGCGGGTGCGCCAATTTGACTCAGGTAGCGCCAGATAAACGCCGCAAACGCAAATCGCGATCGCGCTGTTGCTTTGATGCCGCACTCTCGTGCGTCCGCGCTGGCGCGCTACGCTCGGTTGTGTCGTATCCTGCATGACGAACCGCCATCCGTGCACCGGTTTCGGACAAGCTTGGCGCTCTAGCTTCGCGAATAGTGAGAAGAACTGAGATGGAGCATTTCGAAATGTCGTCCGATGGACAGGCGCGTCCGAATGGACCGGCAGGCACGTCGGGGGCGGCGACGCAGCGCCGTGACGCGCAGGATCCGAAAGGCAGGGGCCCGTCGCCACGTGCTGCCGCGTCTCAAGCTGGCACCAAGACTGCTTCGGCCGTCTCGGCGGATGAAGCGATTGCAAAGGAAGCGCTTGAAGGGCTCAAGCGTATTCGCGCCAAAGCCCGGCTGGACAAGATGGCGATACCGAAGCCCGCGTCGGTCGCGGTGCGGCCGGCCGTGATCGTCTCCAAGCCGCCGGCGCCGCGTCCCTCATGGGTGGTACCGCTTGCGACGCTGGCGGTCGCGGTTGGTCTGGTGGTCAGCGCTTGCACCGGCATCATCGCCTATCTCACCACGCAGCCCAGTCAGACCAATGCGGCGACCAGCGCCGAGATCAGGAATCTGCGCGAAACGGTTGCGCAGTTGCGCCGTCAGGTCTCCGGTGTCTCGGAGAATCTCGACGGCTTGCGGACCGCCGTCGATCTCTCGAGCAAGACGACGAGTGATCGCTTCGGTCGCTTTGCCGAGAATCTCGACCGCATCGAGCGCGTCAATTCGGCTTCGACCGCGAAGCTCGAGAAGCTCGCTCAGGCGCAGGCGCCAGCGCCGGCTCCCGTCGCCTCCCAGACCGCGTCTGCCGCCCAGCCCATGGCGGTCGTGGCGTCGGCAGGCCCTGGCGCCGAAATCACTGGTTCGGTGTCGCCGTCGGAGCACGCGACGCCTCCGAAAAAGGTGGTCAAAGGCTGGTCGGTTCGTCAGGCCTATGAAGGCATCGCGATCCTTCAGGGGCCGAACGGCGTCGTCGAGGCCATTCTCGGGCAACAGGTGCCGGGCCTCGGTCGTATCGAGGAGATCAAGGGCGACAATGGGCGCTTGCTCGTGCTGACCAGCGCCGGCGCGGTTCTGCCGGCGCGCAGAGCTGCGCCCTGATCCGGATCATTGCCTGCGCCGCTCGAAGCTCGTGCACAAGAGTTGGGTCTCGAAGTCTGGAATGATCGCGCGAAACAGGCGGCAAGTAAACTCTGCGGGCGTGCTGCCCTCGGGATTGTCGCGCGTTTCCCTCAGGAACATGCAGCCTCTGCAAATGTCGACGCGGTGCGGCTGCTGGCCGGTATCCGATTGGTCCAGCACGTGACGGAGCGCGTCGCGAAAGCTCGTCTTGCGCCCCTCGTCGAGCAGCGCAATTGCATCCACCAGGGCATTGACGGGGTCGCGCACCAGAAACTTTTTGCCCTGCTGCGTTACGCTCAGCGTCACGGAACGCTTGTCCTTGGCCGATCGCGTCTTCTCCAGATATCCCTTCTGCTCGAGCTCCTGGATGATGTAGGACGCCGTGCCGCGGGTCGTGCCGACGTGGCCCGCCAGCGCCGAAGGCGTCCGCGAAAATCTGTTCGCGCGGGCAAGGAAGCGCAGCGCCATCCATTCCCGATCGCGCAAGCCGTGCTTGACCTCTTCAAAAAGGAAAATCCGCGCGAGCTGCTCCAAGAGTTCGATCGACTCGCGTGCCAAATTCGTTGTCATTCCAAATTCGTCATTCAAACGCCGCCTTGCCCGCCTGGTTTTGCGAAGGGTTCGCCAAGCCGACTCGACAAATCAGGCCCGACGTCATTGGAGCAGCTCGCCGCGTGATCGGCGCGTGGCGAGGCTACTCGTGAAGAGCTCTCCACGTTGCCGCAACGTTGCTTTGCGGAACCAGGTGGAACCCGGTTGGGAACTAGGGCATCAGGACAAAAATTCGAGTAAATTGGTCGACTAAAGTGTTCGGAAAACTTACGACAAATGCGAGGGGCGCGGATCGTTCAGGCGCGTGTCCATGTCGCGACATACTTCCACGTATGAGGCGGCTGCCGTGCGCGATGCGATCGAAGCCTAGCGCGGCTCGACCACCTCGCCGTCCTCCTTCACGAAACGTCCGACAGGATTGTCCAGGAGATCGATCACGGCCTCCGAAGGCCGGCACAGTCGCGTGCCCCTCGGCGTCACGACGACCGGACGGTTGATGAGAATGGGATGCACCATCATGAAGTCGAGCAATTCGTCATCGGTCCATTTTGGGTCGTCCAGGCCAAGCTCGCGATAGGGCGTGCCCTTCTCGCGCAGGAGGGCGCGAGGCGGAATTCCCATCTCCGCCACGAGCTCCTTGAGTCGTTGGCGCGTCGGCGGTGTCTTGAGGTATTCGACGACGATAGGCTCGACGCCGCTCTGCCGGATCATCGCAAGCGTATTGCGCGAGGTGCCGCAAGCCGGGTTGTGGTAGATGGTGACGGTCATCGTGATGTCTCCGCGACGGGGCCACGCACGGGCGCGCAGCCGACCAGCCTGTCCACCGGACGCTCCGGCATTCGCTCAGTCCGGCGAGGATGAAATCCGGCAGGTCCGTCGGTCCAATAGCGGAAAACGTGTTCGTCAGCGAGTGCGCGATTGCGATTTCTCGCGCGCGACGCCTGCGTCGACATTGGAAGGCCCGCGCGATGGCCGCTAGATCGCGTTCCGGGGACGCTGGAAGGGACCGCTTCCGGCTTCGTCCTTGCGGGATCGGTACAGGGCGATGATGCCTCGGCAGGCCTTGGCATCGAGCCGATGAAAATCGAGCTTCATCCGTTCGAGCTCGCCGGCCGTGATGCGATAGTTGGGTGCCCCGAGGAACAAAAGTGCCATCGCGGTCGGCCAGCAGAAGTTCAGCGATTTCGCCAAAATCAGTGCAGGCTCGCGATCCCGTTCGATCAACGCGCGTTCGACGATGTCGACGGGTAACGGGCACAGCAAGGACAGCGCGACGGCAGTTTCGTTGAACTTGAGGGAATGAGCGAATTCAAAGACCTTGTCTTCGGTCAGTTCGCCGCGCTCGTGCAGCTTTGCGACCGTTCGCTTGGCGGTGAAATAATCCTTGGATGCGGGGCCGAACCTGGCATGCACCGCGCCAGTGATGTCGACGACGACCCGGTGAATCTGCGGACCGATATCGGGCCGCTCGCGCTCGAGCTTCTCACGCACTTCTGCGGAAGCCTTTGCGATGAGCTGATGGAACAGATGTCGGGGGATGTCCTTTCGCAGCCCGACGGATTCAGCGAGGATCGAATCCCCTTCGGAACGCCGCACCAGATGCAGGAAGCCGGAATTCGAAAAGCTTGCACCATTATTTGCTGCGACCGAGTTGACGACCTCGTTGCCGCCGCGGACCACGAGGACATCAGTCACGGCCTCCGGAACTGACTGTCGCTGGGAGATCGCGAGCAGATGCTGCTGGCTCTTGCTCCTGGCGCACGCGATCAGAGTCTCGGTATCCAGGCGCTGCGATTGCCTGAGGATAGGCCAGGCCACGTCGATGCAGTCGTCGGAGGCAAGCTGGTTCGTCAGCTTGTAGGGCGCATTGTTGCTGGCGGCCAGTTTTCCCGCCAGCCGTGCGCGTGCCGTCGTTTCGATCTCCTGGGCGAGGCGGCCGATGATTTCGCCGAACGTCCAGATCTGATCCTCGGAATAGGTTCCTGCGATCAAGAGATCGGTCGCGTGCCACATCGCCCGCAGACAGCTCGCGGGATTTCCTTTTGCGACAGTCTCTTCCAGATCGAGCAGGAGCGATGTGGTTTCGACCATGGGGGCAACTCGCGGCTTGAAAAGGTTCGAAGCAAAACAACTCGAGGGAAACTGCGCCACTTCGCCATCACATGCTTGAACGAGCGGTAAAGCCCAGGCCCGCGCTTAGGAACTGGCTTAAGGTCGGTGCAACGTAATCGCTCAAATTTGAGCTTGTTGCGGGAGGGGCCGCGAGCGCACGCCGAGGCGAGATATCGATACTTGCAATAATTCGTATTTTCAGAATACGTCGGGTCGTCGCTGTCCAGGGAAAGGACGGTTTCGAGAGTCGTCACGAAGCGCGGGCCAGGTTGCGGTGGACGCAGGCGGCGTCGGCGCGGATGCGCAGTGTGGCAATGGATCGAACCTCCCCGCGAGCGATTGCGAGCCCGCCAATTCACGATAGACACCGCGGGGCAATACTGGCATACCAAATACCTGATGAGGCAGGGCGCAAAACCGCAGAGAGCCTAAAGGCTTGGCATCGTCGCGTCGCCAGGAGGTCTGGGATCGCTTGGGCCGGAGATCTTTTGTGAAAGAGAGAGCATGGCGCGCAACATTTTGATTCTTGGGGCCTCCTACGGCTCCTTGCTGGGGACCAAGCTTTTGATGGCGGGTCACAACGTGACCCTGGTGTGCCGGGCAAAGACGGCTGAGTTGATCAATCGCGACGGTACCGAGGTGCGTATCAAGCTGCGCGACGAGGCGGTGCACCGCGCGATCTTCTCGCGCGACCTGCCCGGCAAGCTCGACGCAGTGACGCCCGGCAATGTCGATGTCTCCCGCTATGATCTGGTCGGCCTTGCGATGCAGGAGCCGCAATACACCAATCACACGGTGCGCGTGCTCATGATCAAGATCGCGGAAGCGGGGCTTCCCTGCCTGTCGATCATGAACATGCCGCCCTTGCCCTATCTGAAGCGCATCCCGGCGCTGTCAGGCATGGACCTCGAGGAGGCCTATACCAACGCGCAGGTGTGGGAGCGCTTCAAGCCCGGGCTGGTGACGCTCTGCTCACCGGATCCGCAGGCCTTCCGTCCGCCGGAAGAGGCGGCGAACGTTCTGCATGTCGGCCTGCCCACCAATTTCAAGGCGTCGGTGTTCGAAGACGAGAAGCACAACAAGGTACTGCGCGAGCTCGAGGCTGATATCGATGCGGTCACGCTCGACGGCCACGACGTTCCGGTGAAGCTCAAGGTGTTCGAATCGCTGTTCGTGCCGCTTGCGAAATGGTCGATGCTGCTCACCGGCAACTACCGCTGCATCACGCCGCACGAGCCGCAGTCGATCCGCGATGCCGTGCACACTGATCTGAAGCGCTCGCAATCGATCTACGATCACGTCGATGCGCTCGCGCGGCGTCTCGGCGCCGATCCGAAGGACCAGGTGCCGTTCGAGAAATACGCCAAGGCGGCGGAGAGCCTGCTCAAGCCATCCTCTGCGGCACGTGCGGTCGCCGCCGGCGCGCCCTTCATCGAGCGGGTCGATCTCCTGGTGAAGCTGATCTCGCATCAGCTCGGCGTTCCCAATGCAGAGATCGACCGCACTGTCGAGACCGTCGATCAGAAGCTGAACGAGAAGATCGTGCAGGGCGGTTCCGGCGCGAGCTGACACGCATCGTCGGCAGCGGAGCCGTCGGTGACGGTATCGACGATCACTCGCCCTGAGGAGCGCGCGGCTGCGCGCGTCTCGAAGGGCGAGGCCACCTGCCGGGCCTTCGTCCTTCGAGCCCACGATTGCGGGGCTGCTTCCATTTCCTTTTTGGCCGCGCGCAGAGAAGCGTCGCCCTGTTGCAACGGCAAATTTGAACTTCCATTTCATTGCTTTCGCCGGCCAAGCGGGAGATGACGGGGTCCGTGACCATGAATTCCGTTTGGAGACCAAGAATGTCGTTTCGTTCCGTTCTGATTCTTTCGACCGTGCTAGCCGCCTGGTCGGCGGCAGTTTCGGCGGAGACCATCAAGATTGGCGTGACCCCGGGGCCGCATGCGCAGATCCTCGAGGCGGTGAAGCCGATCGCGGCCAGGAACGGGCTCGATATTCAGCTCGTCGAATTTTCCGACTATGTCGTGCCGAACGCCGCACTCGACGCCGGTGACATCCAGGCCAACTCGTTTCAGAACCAGCCTTATCTGGACAACCAGAAGGCCGATCGCGGTTACAAGATTGAGGCGGTGGGGCTGACCGTCAATTTCCCGATCGGGGTCTATTCGAAGAAGCACAAGAACTGGGCCGATATTCCCGAGGGCGGCAAGGTCTCGATCCCAAACGATCCGACGAACGGCGGGCGCGTTCTGCTGCTGTTGCGCGACAAGGGCGTGATCAAGCTGAAGGACGGTGTCGGCTTCAAGCCGACGGTGCTCGACATCACCGAAAACCCCAGCAAGCTGAAATTCATCGAGGTCGACGCGGCGCAGGCGCCGCGCGCCCTTGACGACGTCGATGCAGCAGCGATCAACACCAACTACGCAACACAGGCCGGGCTTGATCCGGTGAAGGACCCGATCCTGCGCGAGGATCCGAAGGGGCCCTATGTAAACCTCATCGCCGTGCGCGCCGCCGACAAGGACAAGCCGTGGGTCAAGCTCCTCGTCGACAGCTACCACACGCCCGAGGTCAAGGAGTTCGTGCTGACCAAGTTCAAGGGCGCCGTGCTGCCGAGCTGGTGATCTAGTGGAAGCTGCGGCTCGGACCCGGTGGATCGTCGTGCGTCTGCTCGACGATCTGGGCGATGGGGCTCGACTGGTGATGAACGAGCAGCCACGCATTGCCGATGCGCCGGAAGTGATTGGTAGCGGCAAGCGCGGTGCCGTCGACGATTTCGATACATAGCACCCGTCCGCTGTCGCCCTCGACGATCGCATGCGGCTCCGCGCAAGCGATCTGCGGGCGGCTCGGGTTTTGCAGGATGTCGCGCCAGCTCCCGATCACCGTGGCGCGGCCGATGATGCCGGGCCAGCCGGGATGAACGCAGGAGATGCCGTCCTCGTCCGCCCACAGCCGTTCCATGGCCGCAACGTCGCCGGCCGCGAAGGCGGCGTAAAAGGCGGCGTTGGCGGCGATGATCGCGCTTTTGCTCATGCCTCCCGGGTGGGCCAAGCGCGGGCAAAAATCAAGAGCAATTTCCGCCGATTGGGCGGTGGCGTTCCGCCGGAACAGCGGCTCATGGCCGGCGTTGTATCCGCGAACGCAACAGGATCGAGCCTCGGGAGAGGGACCCATGGGACTTGCTCAATACGCGGTCGTGCCGGTGCGCGACCAATGGGGCGTGCTGCATGACGGCAACATCAATGGCGAGTACGAAACCAAGGAGTCGGCCTTCGAGTCGGCCGCCGCCGCAGCCTCGCTCGCTATCCGTCAGGGGCACGAGGTCCATCTGAGCGTCCCCGGACGTGAGCCGGGCGAAGCCGCGCTCGGCGTCTGACCGTCAGGATTTTGGGATCAGGAGTTAAAGCTCTCCACCGTCCGCTGCGCGCCCTGCGCATAGAGCTTGCCAAGTGCGTCAGTCACGGCCTCGCGCAGGCGCGGCTCAGTGCCGAGCGGGCCAAACACCTTGCCGATACCAAGCAACGCCGGAGCCAGACGCTCGGCAACCGGGCCTTGCTCGCGCGCAACACTTGCGAATTCGCGCGCAAGCGGGTCGCGCACGTCGATCGCGCGGCCCTGCTCGTCGTTTCCCGTGACGTAGCGCATCCAGCCTGCAACCGCGAGCGCATGCGTCTCGATCGGAAGGTCCCGGCGCAACCGGTCCTGGATCGTGCCGAGTAGCCGCTGCGGCAGTTTTTGCGAGCCATCCATGGCGATCTGCCAGGTGCGGTGGCGCAGCGCCGGATTGGTAAAGCGCTTCAACAGCGACGCGCGATAGGCGGAAAGATCCGTGCCTGCCGGCATCGTCAGCGTCACCGCAGCATCTTCCATCACGCTCGCGGCCAGCCTCGCGAAGTGCGGGTCAAGCATGGTGTCGGCAATGGTCTCGTAGCTCGCGAGATAGCCGAGATAGGCCAGCGCCGAATGGCTGGCGTTGAGCAATCGCAGCTTCATCAACTCGAACGGCTTGACGTCGGTGACGAGCTCGACGCCAGCGGCGGCAAGATCGGGGCGGCCCGCGGAGAAGCGGTCCTCGACCACCCATTGCGTGAACGGCTCGGTCATCACCGGCCATGCATCCTGCATCCCGAGCGCGGTTGAGACGGCTGCGCGATCGGCATCGGTCGTTTCCGGGACGATGCGATCGACCATGGTGCAGGGAAAGGCGACGTTCTCGCAGATCCACTTGCCGAGATCCTTCGAGCGCAGCGCCGCGAATTGCGTCACGATCCGCTGCACGGTGTGACCGTTGGCGGCGAGGTTGTCACAGCAGAGCACGGTGAAGGGGGCAAGTCCTTGTGTCCTGCGCCGCGCAAGCGCGGCGACGATGAAACCGGGCGCCGAGCGCGGCGCGTCGAAATTGTTGAGATCATGCACGACGTCTGGATGCCGCTCGTCGAGATCACCGGTCTGCGGCGTGTGACAATAGCCCTTCTCGGTGACCGTGAGCGAGACGATGCGGATGGCGGGATCGGCCATTTTCGCAATCAGCCGCGAAGGATCTTCACGCGCGACCTCGCTGCCGACGAGTGCGCCGATCACGCGATAGTCGGTGCCTTCAGCCGAGCGCACGGCGACCGTGTAGAGGTGATCCTGCGGGGAGAGCGCATCGCGCGTGTCGGGGCTGCGCAGGCTCGCGCCGATGATGCCCCAGGCGGGCGCGCCGGCGGCGAGGCAATCGTCGAAGACGACGGCCTGATGGGCGCGGTGAAAGGCCCCTAAGCCCAGATGCACGATGCCGGGCGTAACGAGGGAACGGTCATACGTTGGGCGGCGGATGCCGGACGGCAACCGGTCGAGATTGGCGCGGCCAATGCGCATGGTTGTCTCCCCCTTTGCTTTTCCGCTGCTTGACATGCTGGCCATCGTCGGTCAATGCTCTGGTCAATTGGTAAGACCAATTTTCCAAAATTGGCGGGTCACCGGGTACCGTCACACCGGACAGGCCCTCTCAGGGAGGCCAGCGTGCCGCTGGAAGCTGTGGAGGCGAGACGGCTCTATCGCCAGGTCGCCGATCAATTGCGGGCTCTGATCGACAGCGGCGAGTACGCTGTCGGAAGCCGGCTGCCGACCGAGCGCGAGCTCGCCGAGCAGATCAAGGTCTCGCGGCCGACGGTGCGCGAAGCCCTGATCGCGCTCGAGGTCGAAGGCCGTGTCCGCATCCGTGTCGGTTCCGGCATCTACGTGATCGAGCCTACTAGTCCTGCAGCGTCCGTTTCCGCAACCCTGATCGAAGGCCCGTTCGAGCTGCTGCGTGCCCGCGAATTCCTCGAGGGCGCCATCGCCGAGCAGGCCGCGCGCGTGGCGAAGAAGGATGACATTGCACGCATCGACGCCTCCCTGATCGCGATGGAGAACGTCGAGCATCCCGGTGAAGCCTCGATGGTCCATGATCGCGCCTTCCACGTCGCGATCGCCGGCAGTCTCGGCAATGCCGTTCTGGTGCGCGTGGTCGGCGAGCTCTTCGACCAGCGCCTCAATCCCTACTTCTCGCAACTCGCGCATTACTTCGAAAGCCCGCGCACCTGGCGCGCCGCGCTCGACGAGCACCGCGTCGTGCGCAATGCGATTGCTGCGCGCGATCCCGCGACTGCACGTGACGCGATGCGCGATCATCTGGCGCGCTCGCAGGAGCGCTTTGCACGAAACTTCGGAGCCGAGGCCGGCGCGCCACCGGCGCCTGCCCCCAACCGGGCGGCACGATCGACAGCGACTCCGTCAAAACCAAAACGACCGCCAAAAAAGCGGGCCGCGGGCAGCGGCACGCGGCGGCGATGACGTTGGGCGGCTCGGACCGTCGGACCGGGCAAACAAGAAGCAGACTTAGACAATGGAGGAAAAATCAGTGTTCAAGAAGATGACGATGGTGCTGGCCGCTTCAGTCGCGGCGATGCTGGCTGCCACTGATGCCAGCATGGCGCAGACCAAGCTCAAATGGGCCCATGTCTACGAGACCTCGGAGCCGTTCCATACGGCCTCCGTCTGGGCCGCGCAGGAGATCGGCAAACGCACCAACGGCCGTTACCAGATCGACGTCTATCCGGCCTCCCAGCTCGGCAAGGAGACCGATCTCAACCAGGGCCTCTCGCTCGGCTCGGTCGACATCATCATCTCCGGCTCGAGCTTTGCCGCCAAGAGTTTTCCGCCGATCGGCGTGACCTACTATCCCTACACCTTCCGCGATGCCGATCATCTTCTGGCCTACACCAAGAGCGACATCTTCAAGGAACTCGCCAAGGGCTATGAGGACAAGAGCGGCCATCACATCATCGCGGTGACTTATTACGGCGTGCGCCAGACCTCGTCGAACAAGCCGATCAAGACCTGCGCCGACATGAAGGGCCTCAAGATGCGCGTCCCGGACGTGCCGGCCTATCTCGCTATGCCGCGGGCCTGCGGCGCCAACACCGCGCCGATTGCGTTCGCCGAGGTCTATCTCGCGCTCCAGAACGGCACCGTCGAGGCGCAGGAGAATCCGTTGACCACGATCGAGGCCAAGAAGTTCTACGAGGTGCAGAAGCACATCGTGCTGACCGGCCACATCGTCGACCACCTCAACACGGTGGTGTCGGGCGCGCTCTGGAAGAAACTGAGCGATGAAGACAAGAAGATCTTCACCGATGTCGCCCAGGAAGCTGCCGCGAAGGCGACTGAGGAAATCAAGCAGAACGAGATCAAGCTGATCGCCTTCTTCAAGGACAAGGGCCTCACGTTGACCGAAGTCGACAAGAACGAGTTCCGCGATACCGTGATGAAGAACGTTTCGTTCGAGAGCATGGGCTATCGCAAGGCCGACTGGGAGCGCATCCAGGCGGTGAAGTGACGAGATGTCGTTCCGGGATGGTGCGTTAGCACCAGACCCGGAACCTCGAGATTCCGGGTTCGATGCTCACGCATCGCCCCGGAACGACGTTCAGTTCTCTTGGGGAGGAGTAAACACATGTCGACCGCCGAATTGCACCGGCAGATCACCGCGGACGAGATCGCTCACACATTCGAGGAGGAGGGGACGGCGAAGGTCGATCTGGGCGTCTACGCCTTCGAGGACTGGCTGGCGCTCGGGATCTTCTGGGTGATGGCGCTCTGCGTCTTCCTCCAGTTTTTCACGCGCTACGTGCTCAATGACAGCTACGCCTGGACCGAGGAGATCGCGACCTACTGCCTGATCGGCGTGGTCTTCATCGGCTCGTCGATGTGCGTGCGGCTGTCGCGCCACATCCAGGTCGATCTCGTCTACCGCTATTTGCCGCATATGGCGGCGCGGGCGCTGTCGACCGTGATTGACCTGATCCGCATCGCGTTCTTCGGCTGCGCCATCCGCCTGGTCTGGATCTACATCCAGGTGATCGGCGACGAGCCGATGACCACGATCAATTTTCCCAAGAACTACGTCTACTACGCCGCGCTGCTTGGTTTCGTGCTGATGTTCGGCAGGTCGGTGCAGGTGGCGGTGGAAAACTGGCGGCAGGGCTATTCGATCCTCGAACGTCCCGGCGCCTACGACGGAACGGAAGGGTGATGCCATGCTGCTGTTGCTTGGAGGATTTCTGATCCTGATGCTGCTTGGGCTGCCCGTGGCGCTCGCCATGGCAGTGTCCTCGCTGCTCTATATCCTCGTCAGCGGCGTGACGCCCGACGTCACGCTCGCGCAGCGCATGATTGCGGGTGTCGAGAGTTTTCCGCTGCTCGCCGTGCCCTTCTTCATCCTTGCCGGCAATCTCATGAATATCGCCGGCGTGACGGGGCGCATCTACAAATTCGCGGTGGCGCTGGTCGGCTGGATGCGCGGCGGCCTTGGCCACGTCAACATCATCGGCTCGGTGATCTTTTCCGGCATGTCCGGCACCGCGATCGCGGACGCCGCTGGCCTCGGCACCATCGAAATCAAGGCGATGAAGGACCACGGCTATACCACCGAATTCTCCGTCGGTGTCACGGCCGCGTCTGCCACCCTCGGTCCGATCATCCCACCGTCGCTGCCGTTCGTGATCTACGGCATGATGGCCAACGTCTCGATCGGCGCGCTATTTCTGGGCGGTGTCATCCCGGGCGTGGTGATGACGCTGTTCATGATGGCGACGGTTGCTTATTTCGCCCATCGGAATCGCTGGGGCAGCGACACGCCGTTCTCATGGCCGCAGCTCGGCTCGGCTGGACTCGAAGTCATCATCGTCTTCAGCTTTCCGCTCGCGATCTGGCTGATGACGCTCGCCGGCGTCTCGACCAACATGGCGGTCGTCGTCGGTCTCGGCGCACTGCTTGCGATCGACTGGTATTTCGACTTCTCCGCCGTGATGGCGCTGATGGCGCCGGTGATCCTCATCGGCGGCATGACGCTCGGCTGGTTCACGCCCACGGAAGCGGCCGTCGCAGCGGTGATCTGGTCGCTGTTCCTTGGCATGGTGCGCTATCGCACCATGACGTTCAAGACGGTGGCGAAGGCGACCTTCGACACCATCGAGACCACAGCGTCGGTGCTGTTCATCGTCACTGCGGCGTCGATCTTCGCCTGGCTGTTGACCGTGTCGCAGGCGGCACAGACGCTCTCCGACTGGATGCTCAGCGTTACCCACAACAAATGGGTGTTTCTGCTGCTGGCCAACATCCTGATCCTGTTCGTCGGCTGCTTCATCGATACCATCGCGGCGATCACGATTCTGGTGCCGATCCTGCTGCCGATCGTGCTCAAGCTCGGCATCGATCCGATCCACTTCGGCCTGATCATGACGCTGAATTTGATGATCGGTCTCCTGCATCCGCCGCTCGGCATGGTACTGTTCGTGCTGGCCCGCGTGGCAAAACTCTCCGTGGAACGCACCACCATGGCGATCCTGCCCTGGCTGGTGCCGCTGATCCTGGCGCTCATCGCCATCACCTACATTCCCGAGCTGACGCTCTGGCTGCCTAAGTATATGGGACTCTCCAAATGACCTCACTCGCTCTCGCTGCAACCCTGTTTGGCCCCGAAGACCTGCGCATGGTCGAGCATCCGCTCGAGAAGCTTCGCGAAGGTATGGTGCGCATCCGCTTCGGCGCCGGCGGCATCTGCGGTTCGGACATGCACTACTTCCGCCACGCCCGTACCGGCGATTTCGTCGTGAAGTCCCCGCTGGTGCTGGGACACGAGATTTCCGGCGAGGTCGTGGAGATCGCCGGAACCGCGGCGAACCTGAAGGTCGGCGATCGCGTGGCCGTCAATCCGTCGCGCTGGTGCGGCCATTGCGTTGCTTGCCGAGAGGGCCGGCCGAACCTCTGCGAAAACATCTTCTTCATGGGCTCGGCCTCGAAGACTCCGCACATGCAGGGCGGCTTTGCCAATTACTTCGATGCGATCCCGGCACAGTGCGTGAAGATCCCGGATCACGTCTCATATCAGGCCGCGGCGCTCGCCGAGCCGCTCGCGGTCTGCCTCCACGCCGTCGCGCGCGCAGGTGACGTCAAGGGCAAACGCGGCATCATCTTCGGTGCCGGCCCGATCGGGCTCCTCACCATGCTCGCCGCGCGCCGCGCCGGCATGGCCGACATCACGGTCGCCGACATTGCGCCCGCGCCGCTTGCCTTCGCGACCCGGCTCGGTGCCTCTCACGTCGAGAACGTCTCGGCCGGCGAAGAGGGCCTGAAGGCACAGGCGGCGGCGCGTCCCTATGACGTCGCCTTCGAGGTCTCCGGCACGGCCGCGGGCCTTGCCAGCGCGATCGGTATTGTGCGCCGTGGCGGCACGGTGGTGCAAATCGGTAACCTGCCAGGCGGCCAGATTCCGACGCCGGCAAATGCCGTGATGGCGAAGGAGATCGACCTGCGCGGCTCGTTCCGCTTCGGATTTGAATTCGCAACCGCAGTGGAACTGATTTCCAATGGCAGCGTCGATGTGCTGTCGCTGGTCACGGCCGAGCGACCGCTGTCGACCGCGCCGGATGCCTTGCGGCTCGCGCTCGACCGCTCGCAGAGCGTCAAGGTCGTGCTGACCGCGAACTAAGCCGGGAGAAATGTCATGATGTTGCAGGGATGGCGCTGGTACGGGCCCGATGATCCCGTGTCGCTCGATGATGTCAGGCAGGCCGGCGCGACGGACATCGTCTCGGCGCTGCATCAGGTGCCGATCGGCGAGGCCTGGACGCGCAAGGGCGTCGAGGAGCGAAAGAATTTCATCGAGAAGGGCCAGCCTGGCCGCTCGCAACTGACCTGGTCGGTGGTGGAGTCGATCCCGATCCCCGACGACGTGAAGCGGCTCGGGGCTAAGGCAACACGCTCGATCGAGGCGTGGATTGCGAGCCTGGAGGCGGTCGCTGTCGCCGGCATCAAGGTCATCTGCTACAATTTCATGCCCGTCGTCGACTGGTGCCGCACCGATCTGGAATGGGAGCTGCCCAACGGCGCCCGCGCCATGCGCTTCGACGGGGATCGCTTTGCCGCATTCGAGTTGCACATCCTGGAGCGGCCAGCTGCACCTCAGGAATATTCGCCCGAAGCGCAAGCGCGTGCGAAAAAGCTCTTCGAAAAAATGGGCCAGGCTGACATCGATTACCTCATCATGGCCATCGCCAGCGCGCTGCCCGGTTCGACCACCGAGCCGATGACCATCCCGCAATTCCGCGACCGGCTCGAGCAGTACCGCGACATCACGCCAAAGATATTGCGCCAGCATCTCGCCGAATTCCTCGCGCGCGTCGCGCCGGTGGCGGAGCAACTCGGCGTGTCGCTGACGCTGCACCCCGACGATCCGCCGCGCCCGCTGTTTGGCCTGCCCCGCGTCGCCTCGACGGCCGACGATTATCAGGCGCTGTTTGATGCCGTGCCCTCAAAGGCCAACGGCATCTGCCTGTGCACGGGCTCGCTCGGCGTGCGCGCCGACAACAATCTGCCGGCGATGGCCGAACGCTTCGGCGCGCGCATCGCATTCGCGCATTTGCGAGCGACCAAGCGCGAGGCCGACGGCCTGTCCTTTTACGAGTCCGATCATCTCGATGGGGACGTCGACATGGTCGCCGTGCTGAAGGCACTCCTGAAGGAGAACGCGCGGCGCGCGCCGGACAAGCAGATCGTCTTCCGTCCCGACCACGGTCATCGCATGCTCGACGATCTCGCCGCGACGAAGCGCACCAATCCCGGCTACACCGCGATCGGCCGCCTGCGCGGCCTCGCAGAGCTGCGCGGTGCAATCCGCGCGATCACGCATCAATAGCAGGCGGCCATCAGGTCGAGTTTGGGATACAGCTGGTCGATTGCCGCGATCTCGCTGCGCATCTGCGCGATGATCCAGTCGCGGATCTCCGCAGCAAGGGGCCGCATCGGCCGGTTGCGCGGCGGCAAGAATTCGCAGATGCGACGCGTGGTCGTGAGGGCGTCGGACGCCGGCACCAGCGCGCCGGTCAATAGCCAATGCGAGGCGACGGTCAGCCAACCGAGCGCGATGCCCTGGCCGAGCAGGGCGGCCTGTACCACGACGGCATAGTCGGTGAAGCTCAACGCCTTGGCCGGGCCGCGGCGCCTGGTAAGAAACTTTGGATAATCCGCTGCCCAGTCGCCCGGTGTCTCAGCGAGCCGGATGACGGTGTTGCCCTCCGCGGGCTCTGCCTCGCTCATGTAGCCGGGACTACACACCGGCAGCATGACTTCTTTCATGACCAGCGTGCCGCCGGAGTAAGGCTCCTCGCGGTCGCGAAAGCGCATGCCGAGATCGACGTTCTCGACCGGCCCGCGCAGCGCGCCGGAGATGAGCTGGAAGCGAAGGTCGACTTGCGGAAAGTGTCGCTGCAGCTTGTCGATGCGCGGCATCAGCCAATGCGTGGTGAAGGCGGAAGAGACGGAGAGCGTCACGGTCTCGGTGCCCTTGCGCCGTCGCTCGATCTCGATCAACCCGGTCTCGATGCTGCGAAAGCCCTCGAGCACGCGGCGATACAGCAGTTCGCCGTCCTCGGTGAGCACCGCGCGCCCCGCTTTGCGGTCGAACAGGCGCACGCCGAGATGATCCTCGAACTGGCCGAGCATCCGGCTCACCGCAGGCTGCGTGACGTTCAATTCGGCCGCCGCCGCCGTGAAGCTGCCGTTGCGCGCTGCTGCGTCGAAGACGAACAGGGCGTTGGAGGAGGGCAGCATCCGGCGGAGCTCAGGCATAACTTGATGTTATGCGGCCAGTAACAATTTGGCAATTGCCGAGTTTTGCCAACTCTGGTGTCATTGGCATGACAGGCTAAAGACAAGGCTTGGGAGAGAAGATTGCGTGCACTTGAAGCTGCAATCGCAAGCTGATCTGCAGTCAGTGTATAAAGCAAACTTATGGCGTGCAGTGAGGCGCGCCACCTAGGGGTGTGACGAGGGTCGATCGTTGGACAAACGAGCGGAAAGCGTCGAGATAAGGTCCGCAAGCAAGGCTTACGGTGCGGTTCGCGCCCTCGATGACGTGTCGCTCAATGTCGGTGCCGGCGAGTTCGTGTCGTTGCTCGGCCCGTCCGGCTCCGGCAAGACCACGCTGCTCGGAATCCTCGGCGGCTTCATCCTGCCTTCCTCCGGCTCGATCCATTTCGGTGGCCGCGACGTCACCTACATGCCGCCACACAAGCGCGACATCGGCGTGGTCTTCCAGAACTACGCGCTGTTTCCGCATATGAGCGTCGGCGAGAACGTCGCCTTTCCCTTGCGCGCCAGGCGCCTGCCGAAATCGACCTGGCCCGACAGGGTGCGTGCCGCGCTCGCCATGGTGGGCCTCACCGGCTATGAGCATCGCGGCATTGCGCAGCTCTCCGGCGGCCAGCGCCAGCGCGTGGCGCTGGCGCGCGCCATGATCTTCGAGCCGAGCCTGATCCTGATGGACGAGCCGCTCTCCGCGCTCGATAAGCAGCTCCGCGAGTCCATGCAGATCGAACTGCGCACGCTGCACAAGCGAATCGGCGCCACCATCATTTACGTCACCCATGACCAGCGCGAGGCGCTCACCATGAGCGATCGCGTCGCCGTGATGAAGGATGGCAAGCTGATCCAGATCGACGAGCCCGCGCGCCTGCACGATCACCCCGCGGATTCCTTCGTCGCGAGCTTTATCGGCGAAGCCACGCTCTTGCCCGTCCGCCGTGTCGACGCTTGCAGCGTCGCGCTCGGCAATTCCGTGCTGCGTAGCGCCCGAGCTATCCCACCGGGCGACGCGGTGATGCTCGCGGTGCACAGCGAAAAGCTGTTGATCGACGACGGCGCTGGCGATGGGGCCAGTAACCGGCTGACCGGTACCGTCACTGATATCGTCTACCAGGGTGAGAGCCTGCGCATCTTCCTCAGCCTTGCCGACGGCTCTGCGCTCAGCCTGCGCCAGCCGACCTATCACGAGGCCTATCGCCGCATTCCTCCAGTCGGCGGCAACCTCACCGTCACGCTTCACCCCGAGGACACCATCGTCGTGCCGAGGGTGGACTAGCACCCCCTTGTTCCAACCAAAGAGAAGAAGCCCAATGTCGTCCCAAGCCCCGTTCAGCAATTTCAAGGTCCTCACCTTCGACGTCGTCGGCACCTTGATCGATTTCGAGTCCGGCGTGCTCTCAGCGGTGCGCAGGATCTCGGGCAAGACGCCGGCCGAGCTCAGCGACGACAAGATCTTCGCTTCGTACAAGCGCGGCCGCGATTCGCATCCCGAACGCTCCAGCGAGGTGATGTTTCACGTCTATCGCTATCTCGCTAAGGAGCTGGGTCTGCCGGCCGACGACGCATCCTGCGACGTGTTCCAGCTCGCGGTGCTGCGTTGGTCGCCGTTCGCGGATTCGGTCGACGCGTTGAAGCGCTTGCGCACAAAATTCCGCCTGGTCGCGATGACCAACGCCGATCGCGTCGCGCTATCCTGCTACGCGCATGCACTCGGCAATCCCTTCGATGACACTGTCTGCGCCGACGATACTGGCGCTGCAAAACCCAATCCGGAATTCTTCGCCTACAACAAGGGGCGGCAGTCGGCGTTCGGCTACAAGCAGTCGGACATCCTGCACGTTGCGCAGAGCCAGTATCACGATATCGGGATCGCGCGGAAGCTCGGTTACAAGGTGTGCTGGATCGAGCGGCGCCAGGGGCTCGCCGGTTTCGGCGGAACGCCGGAGGTGCCGACGCTGACCAAGCCCGACTTCCATTTTCCCACCATGAAGGCCTTCGCGGATGCCGCCGTCGGAGCGGTGTGAGCGTGGGCGGACGCATGACAGGAAATTGGACCGCGCAGCCATCCGCCAATTCGCTATGGGCGAGCACGGCGGAGCCTGCTCGCGAATTTCCGGTCCTGTCGGGCGAGCATCACGCCGATGTGGTGATCATCGGGGCGGGCTACACGGGCCTCTCCGCAGCGCACCACATCGCCAAGAGCGGCTTGTCGCCGATCGTGCTGGAAGCAAACCGCCCCGGTTGGGGCGCGAGCGGGCGCAATGGCGGCGTGATCACCGCAAAGTTCCGCCTGTCCTTCCGCGAGATCGACGCCGCGCATGGCCGCGCGATGGCGCGGCGCATGTACGAGATCGCGCATGAATCCACCGATATGGTCGAGGAGCTGGTCTCGGAGTTCGGCATCACCAGCGCGACGTTGACGCGGACCGGACAGGTCAAGGCCGCGCACAATGAGACGACACTCCGAGCCGCGATCGACGAGGCCGACTGGATGAAGCGCGAGATGGGCGATGCGGAGGTCCGCATCCTCGATAAGCGCGAGGTGCGTGACGAAACCGGCTCGGACACCTTCGTCGGCGGCGTGCTCAATCCCGGGTCGGGCGGCATCCATCCGCTCAACTATGTGCGCGGCCTCGCCGACGGCGTCGCGCGCCGCGGCGTCGCCGTCTTCCAGGACACGCCGGTTCTCAAGCTGCGACGTGCGCAAGGCGGCATCGTCGCTGAGACCCCGCAAGGCGCGGTGCGCGCAAAACAGGCGATCATCGCCACCAACAGCTATTCCGACCTGACCGACGCGACGCGGCACATGCAGCACACGCTGATCCCGTTCCGCAGCGCGATCATCGCGACCGATCGGTTGCCGCGCAATCTCGCAGGACGCCTGATGCCGACGGGCCGCACCTACACCGAGACCAAGCGCATGATGCGCTGGTTCCGCATGGTCGACAACCGCGTGATCTTCGGCGGCCGCGGCGCCTTCGGCAGGCAGGATTCGGAATCCGCCTTCGACGCGCTGCGCAAGGCGATGGTCGGCATCTTCCCTGATCTCGCGGATGTGCCGCTCGCGTTCAAATGGTCGGGCCTCGTCGGAATGACGCTGGACTCGGTGCCGCATATCGGCCGGCTCGACGAGCGCACGCTGTTCGCCATGGGCTATAACGGCGCGGGCGTTGCGATGTCGAGCCTGATGGGCCGCTATCTGGCGGCCTTCGTCCGTGGCGAAAAGCCTAATGTCGGGCTGCTCGATGCGAGCCGCCTCAAGGTCATTCCGTTCTATCCGTTGCGCGAGCCCGCCGTGCGTATGGTCGCCGGCTGGTACCAGTTTCTGGACGCGATCGGGCAGTGAGTTTCTTTTTTTGGCGACAGAGGAGGCGAGGATGATGACGAAACTGGGCTTCAGGTTTGGACACGCGCTCCTGGGCGCATCGCTCGGCGCGTTTGGACTAGCTGGTACGGCGGCCGATGCCGCCGAGCAGATCACCTTCGTCTCGCAAGGCGGTGCCTATCAGCAGGCGCAGACGGTGGCGATTCTCGATCCCTCCGCCAAGAAGCTCGGCATCACCATCAACCAGGACTCGATTCCCGACGCCTGGCCCGCGATCAAGACGCAGGTCGGCAGCGGCAAGCCGATTTGGGACGTGGTGGACACGCCGACCGGCTATTGCCTGCGCGGTGGCGAGCAGGGGCTGATCGAGAAGCTCGATTTCTCCAAGATCCCGAATGCCGCGGCGATGCCCGAGGCATATCGCAGTCCCTATTCGGTGTCCTACGAGTTCTATTCCAGCGTGCTCGCCTTCAGCCAGAAGACCTTCCCGAAGGATGCGCCCAATAGCTGGGCCGATTTCTGGGACGTCAAGAAATTCCCCGGCCGCCGCGCGCTGCGCAATCACCCCATTGCAACGCTCGAGGCCGCGCTGATGGCCGACGGCGTCGCGCCCGACAAGCTTTATCCGCTCGATGTCGACCGCGCCTTCAAGAAGCTTGAGGAGATCAAGCCGAACATCACGGTGTGGTGGACATCGGGCGCGCAGTCCGCGCAACTCCTCAACGACGGCGAGGTCGACATGGAGATGGCGTGGAATGGCCGCGTCAGCGCGGTGGCGAAGGAGGGGGCCAAGGTCACTTTCACCTACAACCAGGGCATTTTGCAGAGCACCTCGCTTTGCATACTCAAGGGTGCGCCGAATCTCGAAACGGCGGTGAAGTTCCTCAACGAGGCCGTCGATCCCGTGCATCAGGCCAATTTGCCGTTGAACATCGACTACGGACCGGGCAATCCGAAGGCGTTCGACACCGGCGTGATCAAGCCGGAGCGCGCCGCGCAACTGCCGAGCGAGCCCGCGAACGCCGCGAAGCAGGCGCTGATGTCCTACGCCTGGTGGTCCTCGCCGGCAGGCGAGGCGGCCGAGAAGCGCTGGGCGGCGTTCATGCAGAAGTGAGCCAGCCGGTTCGGCGGCCGCCGAACCGGGCCGAACAACCAGCGAGGCAGCGTTGACGACATCAAAACCAGATCCTTCGCTCAGACATCAGCGTCGCGAGGACGGCCTGATGCTGGCTCTGGTGTCGCCCGCGCTGCTCGTCATTCTCTTGTTGATCGTGCTGCCGGTCGGCTGGCTCGCCTGGCAGTCGATCTATCACGACGGTTTTACGCTCGAGCACTATCGCCGCGTCTTCACCGAGGACATCTACTGGCGCAGCTTCGCGCTGACCTTCGAGATCAGCCTTCTGGTGACGGTGCTTGCGCTCGTGCTCGGCTATCCGGTGGCCTATGCCGCGAACGCGGTGCCGAGGGCGTGGAGCGTCGTCATCCTGGCGCTGGTCGTGCTGCCGTTCTGGACCAGCGTACTGGTGCGCGCCTATGCCTGGCTCGCGCTGCTTCAGCGCACCGGTGTGATCAATCAGTTCCTGCGCTACCTCGATGTGATCGGTGAGCCCTTGGCGCTGGTCCACAACACTTTCGGCACGGTGGTCGCGACCGTGCACATCCTCTTGCCCTTCATGGTGCTGCCGCTCTACGCCACCATGCAGAAGATTCCGAACGATTTGATGCAGGCCGGTGCGAGCCTGGGTGGGAGTCCGGCGTTCACCTTCTTCCGCGTCTTCCTGCCGCTATCGCTGCCGGGCGTGCTCGCCGGCTCGACCATGGTATTCGTGCTGTGCCTCGGCTTCTACATCACGCCGGAGCTGCTCGGCGGCGGACGCACGGTGATGGTGTCGATGCTGGTGAGCCGGAATGTCGAGCTCTACAACCAGTTCGGTGCGGCGAGCGCGGTCGCCGTGGTCCTTCTGCTCAGCGTCCTCCTCATCTTCTTCGTCGTCAGCCGCTTCATCTCGCTCGATCGCGTGTTGGGGCAGAAATGAGAACAATCTCGCCAACCCGGATCGCCTTGATCGCGGCTTGCGCGCTGGTACTGATCTATCTGATCCTGCCAGTGCTGATCATCGTGCCGATCTCGTTCTCCAGCGCGCGCTTCCTGACCTTCCCGCCACCTTCGCTGTCGCTGCGTTGGTACCAGCAATATTTTTCGAATCCTGCCTGGATGCAGGCAACGCAGGTAACCCTGATCGTTGCGGCTTTCACGGTCGTGATCGCAACGCCGCTCGGCGTCGCCGCGGCCTACGCGATCAGCCAGTCGAAACTGCGCGTCATGCGCATGATCCACATGGTGCTGCTCTTGCCGTTGGTGGTCCCGATCATCATTACAGCGGTCGGCATCTTCTTCATCTATGCAAGGGTCGGGCTGGTCGCGACGCTGCCGGGCCTCGTGCTCGCCAACGTGATGCTGGGTCTGCCTTACGTCGTCATCTCCGTGCTCGCGGGCCTGCAAAGCTTCGATCCCGCGCAGGAGATGGTCGCGCGCAGCCTCGGCATGAATCGCCTGCGCAGCTTCTTCGCGGTGACGCTGCCACAGATCAAGTCGAGCGTGGTGGCGGGCGCGATCTTCGCCTTCATCTCGGCGATGGACGAGACCATCATCGCGCTGTTCATCTCGGGTGGTCAGTACCAGCCGCTGACCAAGCGCATGTTCACCGCACTTCGCGACGAGATCGATCCGACCATTGCCGCGATCTCGACGCTGATGACGGCGGCGTCCTTCATGCTGGTCCTGCTGGCGAGCGCCCGGCAGCGGAAGAGCGGGTGAGGCGGCCCATCGGGGCGCTTGCAGCCAAAGTTGCGAAAACAACCCCATGCAAAGTAGAACAGCGATTCGCCGGCGGGGGTGCCTTGCGCGGCGTAAGGTATTGACGCATCTGGCAGAACGGCGCGAAAGACGCATCTGGCCGCAGGCAATGCGGTGAGGCTGATGGGGTGGCGCCATCACGGAAGCGTCGGGCGATCGCAGCCGTTCAGGCGCGCGAACCTCAGCGCACCGCATGACAGGAGTGGCTGTGCGGATCGTTCGGAAGACACCGCTCCGGTGAGGCGACGGCTCAGCGGAAATTAAATGTCTATTTCATGCCTTATGATCCATAGTGTCTTCTGGGGACGACATTTCGCTGTGAGAGACAGGAGAGGTTAGTTGGCTGCGCGATTGCTCTTTACGAATGCTGGTCACGCTCCGAGCAACAATCTGGCCCGCAGCTTGCGAAGGGGGGCCGAGCCTGTCTTCATAGTCGGTTGTAATGACGACCAGTTCACTCTGAAGAAATCCGACGCGGACAGACACTATCTCGTTCCGCCGGTGGACCATCCGGAATGGCCCAAGGCATTGCGATGGATCGTCGAAACAGAAGGCCTGGATCTAATTGTTCCTACGGTTGATTCTGACCCGGATAGCTTGTCACGCGTGCGTAAGCACCTGAGTGAATACCTGTTCCTGCCACGCGCATCGGTGCTCGAAATCTGCCGGGACAAAAATCGTCTCATTGCGCTCTTGCGCGACAACGGCGTCGACGCCCCCGCGAGCTATCAGGTCAAGGATCTGAGGCACATCACCAGGATCTTTCAGGAATTGAGGGGCAGCAGGCCACTATGGTGCCGTGTTCGGGACGGGGCCGGCGCGCTTGGTGCGCTGCCGGTCCGGACGCCGGAGCAGGCGCGCAGCTGGATCCGGTACTGGAAGGAGATGCGCGGCGTGCCTGTCTCCTCGTTTATGCTTTCAGAGTACCTGCCAGGCCGCGATTTCGGCTGTCAAAGCCTTTGGAAGGATGGCGAACTGGTGCTGATCAAGACGTATGAACGGCTTTCCTATCTCGGGACGGGCAGCCAACCAGCGGAGGTGTCTTCCGTAGCAGCGCTCGCAAAGACCGTATTCGAACCGAAGATCGTCGACACCTGTACACGGGCGATCCGATTGCTTGATGCAAAAGTGTCCGGCGTTTTCAGCGTCGATCTCAAAGAGAATGCACACGGCGTTCCTTGCATCACGGAAATCAACGCAGGCCGGTTTTCGTCCGCAACCAACATCTTCGACCTGGTTGGAAAGCACAACATGGCCACGAGCTTTGTCCGGCTGGCGCAAGGTGTGCGGGTCGATATTGAGAGCAGTTACGACGCCGCTCCGGATTGGTACATGCTGAGAGGCATCGATGGCGCTCCCTGCATCTTCCATGCTTCCGAATTCTCAGATAACATCAAGAAACCTTGGCAAGGGGCAGGCCCCCGTCGGGGCCGCTTGCAGGCAAGGGGCAAATAGTATGGCGGATATCAAGGTCTACAAACGAGTTAACAAGGGTCGCACGTTTATCCGGGTGGCAGTCACACCCAAAAGCACAGAGACGCGTAAACTGCTTCGTCAATTCCAGGCCGGAGTCAGGGAATTTGAGAAAGATTGGAAGTCGACCAAAGCCTATCACGATGCGCAAAAGGCCAAGAAAAAGAAAAAGAAGAAAGCTGCAAAGTAGCGAAACGGAGAAACAGGTCGTCGCGACGGTCACGATCGATCGAGACCTCGATAGCCATCAGCTGGAGACGATCCAGCTCGAGCTGCGAGCTCTCGCGCGATCCTGTGGGCTGGAGATCAGCAGCATCGAGGTCGAAACCGCCGCCCGCCGCTAAGGGATGATCCGGACCCGAAGGGCCGCGTTTGCCCGGAGATCATGCTCAAAAACGGCAACCTAAAGCGCGATGACGATTCATCCTAATCTCATCGCGCTTTAGTCGCGGGAAGATTGAGCTAGCTGCCACACGCGGCATGCTCCTCCTGCGAGAATTGCATCCCGAGTTCCGAGAACAGGGCTGCGGCGATGTTGAGGTGCTGTTCGGCGCTCGTCTGCTGGCCGATCCACCGGTAGCGTTTTCCGAGCCCGAGGTGACATTGAGCCGCAAGAGGTCGCAGACCGAGCTCCTCGGCCCTGCGCAGCGCCTCGAGAAAATTTGTCTGGCATTCATCAAGGTGAGCAGCGTCTGTCGCGCCAAGCTCAGCGAGCAATCGCAGTGCATAAGCTTCGTGGCCGCGCTCGCCATGTTTGCGTGAGAGCATCAGTGCCCGTTGACCGCACCGCTCAGCCTCGACCGTCCGAAGCTTTCGCAGGTAAGCCTCGCCTAGCCGGACCAGGGTCATGGCGAGCCCGCCCAGGCGGTGCATTGCGGTCGATTCTCGTTCGGTTTCCTCCAACAATACGATGGCCTCGTCGAGGCGATTGGAGAGGCAATAGGCATATCCAAGGGACGTGCCGATGAGCGGTATCATCAGCGGCAGAATCCATGAGCGGCAGAGCTCGAGGCCCTGCTCAAGGACGCTAATGCCTCGCGGCGCCTCGCCCCGAAGGGCCAGAACGGTGCCAGCTCCGTAAAGGGAGAACCCAACGCTGTAGACGTGGTTGGCAACTTTGGCAATTTCCATGGCCTCTTCCGCAAGGCGCAAGGCATGGTCGAACTCGCCGAGCTCGGCAAGCGAACACACCAGATAGACCCGCCTGAAAACGGCTTGAACCCCGGTCGTGCCCATCGTGTCGGAGGCGAGATCACCTCGAAGGCGCCCAACAGCCTCAGACAATATTTGTACCGCACGATGATGATCTCCCCGTGCCGTCAGAGCTGCCCCTAAATGCCCGCTGACTATCGTCCGAAGCGACAGGTCGTCCAATTCGTCCGCTATGGCCATCGCGCGTTCGCCGGCCTCGATCGCCGGGCCCAACTCGCCCAGCAAGCGGTAGTATTGGCAGATGAACGATGATGCCTGACCAAGCCTTCGCTTGTCCTCGAGTTGTATCGCCTGTGCCTCCACTCTCTGAAGCTGGCCCAGGCATTTCTCAAGGTGGCCCAAGGGATGAAGTGCGTTTCTGAGGTCAAAGCGAATATCGATGGCAAGTTCGATATTGTCTTTGGTTTCGGGTAGCTTCTCGATGATCGCGAGCGCCTGTTCGAACCAGACTCGCCCGTTCTCGAGCGCCGACCGCGAGAGCGCCTTCAGTCCGGCCTGCCGCAGGTATCGAACAGCCTTGTCCGGCAACTCTCCACGAACCGCATGTTGCGCAAGGCGCTCAATGTGCTCGCCGATGCGGTCCCGATACAGATTCTCAATTGTGCCGACTAGTCGCGCGTGCAGCGCGCGCCGTCGCGCCCGCAGCAAGCCGTCATATGTTACCTCATGGGTGAGTGCGTGCACAAACGAGTACTCCACGTCCGGAAAGAATCCGGACTCGTAGAGAAAGCCGGCCGCCAGCAGCCGATCCAGCGCATCGTCCAGTGCGCCTTCCGTCAGGTCGGCCATCGGGCGAAGGACCGCCAACGGAGTTTCTCGGCCTGCAACTGAAGCAATTTGTAACAGATTCTTGTCACCAGGAAGCAGCCGATCTATGCGCGCCGCCAAAATGGCCTGGACGGTAGGGGGAGCCTGAACATTTCCAGTCGGACGCAACAACCGATAGTGACCGCGTTCTCCGGCGAGGTATTGGGTCTCCACCAGGGAGCGGACTGTTTCCTCGATGAAGAAGGGATTGCCGCCACGCGCGATCAGAAGCTGCTTGAGTGACGCGAGCTCAGGATCTTCACCGAGGAGTGCCTCCAGCAGATAGCGCGTGTCGCGGGTCGGCAACGCGCTCAGCCGGATCTGGTGGTAGTTTTCCTTGCTTCCCCAGTTGTGCTGGTAGTCGGGGCGATAACTGACAAGCAGCATGAGGCGAGCCGATCCCAGGGCAGCGACCAAGGCATCGAGCAATTCCTGCGTTTCGTTATCCACCCAGTGGAGGTCCTCGAAGATCAAGAGGACCGGTTGCTTGCAAGCCTCGCGCAGCAATAAACTCTTCACGGCCTCGATATTGCGACGTCTGCGCTGAATTGGATCGAGCGCATGCCAGCTTTGGTCATCGACCGGGATATCGAGCAGCGCCAACAGCGCGGAAAGCGTCGGTTCCAGCTTTTCGTCGAGGGCGAAGATCCTGTCGACCACCTTTCGGCGCATCTCATGAAGCTCATCCCGGTCCTGGATGCCAAAGTAGCTCTTGAGAAGCGCGATGACCGGCAAGTAGCTGGTCGCTCTGCCATGCGAGATCGACGTGCTATCGAGTACCAGCCAGCCAAGCAGACCGAGCAGCCGATTGGCATGGGTGAACTCATAGACGAGACGTGACTTGCCCACGCCCGCCTCACCAATGATCGCCACCGATTGACCCGATCCCGCGTCGGCCAGCTGCTGTGCGCGACGCAGCTCATCGAGCTCGGCCTCGCGGCCGATAAACTGGGTCAGGCCCCGAAGCGTCGCGGCCTGCAAACGAGTGCGCGCCGGCCCCGCTCCGATGAGCTCATAGACCTCCTCGGGCTCGGCAAGCCCCTTAACCGGCAGCGGCCCCAGCGACCGCGCCATGACGTATCCCTCAGCCAATCGGATGGTCTTTCTCGTCGTCAAGATCGAGCCGGGCTGCGCCATCTGCTCCATGCGGGAAGCCACGTGCACGGCCTCGCCGACAATGGTGTATTCCATGTCAAGCTCGTTGCTGATTGCGCAGATGACAACTTCGCCCGAGTTGAGCCCGACGCGAATCTTGAGGGGCTCATGGTCAGACTGCTCGGTATCGTCCGCCAATTGGGCCACGGAGTCCTGCATCATCAGCGCGGCGTAACAAGCCCGCACGGCATGATCCTCATGGGCGAGCGGCGCGCCAAAAATCGCCATGATACCGTCACCGAGGATCCTGTTGACCGTACCCTCATAACGGTGGACGGCCTCGCACATCCGCTCGAGCACAGGGTTGAGGATCGCCTGCGCGCTCTCCGGATCCTGGCCGGATATCAGGGCCAGTGAGCCGGTGATGTCTGCGAACAGCATGCTCACCTGCTTTCGTTCACCCGCGGGTTCGGCGGTGGCGGTGAGAGTGTCGTCAGGGATGAGCTGGGCAGTCCGAGGTCTCACCGCCCGAGAGTGCGCAGACAGGTAGTTTGCGACGCCCTGACCCGTTGAGTGACCGCAATGCGAACAGAACTTGGCCGTCGGTGAAACCTCAGTGCCGCAGTTTGTGCAAACGCGTGTCAGCGCTAAAGCACATTGTTCGCAGAACTTCGCCGCTGCGCCGTTTAGGTGCTGGCACCTCGGGCAAATCATTTACGTTCCTAAGAAAAGCCGTGCCCACGGTACCGTCGAACTCAATTGCCAACAAGCTAGTTTTCTGTCCAGCCGCTAAGCCTGAAGGCCCAGAATGCTGCATTTGACGCAATTAAAAGCTTCGCTGGCTTTGGTGCCGCGTGTCTGGATTTCCCACTTTCGCGGGGAATGACGGCTGGGATGTAGAAGCTCTTCCGCTCCGACGCAAGCCGCCCGAACGGGCCGCCAAGCGGCATTGCTAACCGTTCGCTTTCGCCAGCCACGCCAAAATCATCTCCACGATCTGCGTCCGGCTCTTCGCCAGTATTTTCGGCTCGCTCAGATCGCGATCGAACAGGGCGCCGAAGGTGTGGCGGTTGGCAACGCGGAAGAAGCAGTAGGAGCTGATGGCAAGATGCAGGTCGACGGCGTCGACGTCGCTGCGAAAGGCGCCTTCCTTGCGGCCGCGCGCGAGGATCCCGTCGAGCGTTGCGATCACGCTGGCGTTGAGTTGGCGCAGTTGCGGATTTTGCTTCAGATGCTTGCCGTGGTGAATGTTCTCGATGCTGACGAGGCGGATGAAGTTCGGATTGCGCTCATCGTGGTCGAAGGTCGCCTCGATCAGACGCCGCAAGCCTTCGCGCGCGTCGCAGCGCTCGATGTCAAGCTGGTCCTCCAGCGCACGGATGTTGCGATAGGCCTCCGCCAGCACCGCGAGATAGAGCTGCTCCTTGCCGCCGAAATAGTAATAGATCATCCGCTTGGAGGTGCGGGTGCGTGCAGCAATCGCGTCGACCCGCGCGCCGGAATAGCCCTCGGAGGCGAATTCCTGCGTTGCCACTTCGATGATGTCGCGCTTGGTGCGCTCGGGGTCGTTGGTGCGCTTGTGGGCAGGGGGCATGCGCTTCAGCATCACGGTTTCTCCCGCCAGTTTGTATGGATCACCTTGAAGGTGAAGGCAAATTTCGCAACTCCGGGCACGGCTTCGATGTGGCCTTGCGTAAACGTACTAGTTCGTACATTATGAGGGAAACAGAGTGACGGCAAGTCACCGCTGCTCCGGCGCAGCCCAGCATGGTCGCCGGCAAAGACGCGGGATCTGCCGCACATCACACGGGGAGGAATTTCATGACGTTGACGTCAACTGCATCGCTGCACGCGCCCGTCGCAACGGAAGCCGCGCAGAACAAGCTGCCGAAGCGCGCCGCGCTCGTCAGCTTCGTCGGCAGCATGCTCGAATACTACGACTTCTTCATCTACGGAACTGCGGCCGCGCTGATCTTTCCAAAAGTGTTCTTCGCCAATGTCGATCCCTCGACGGCGACGCTGCTCGCGCTGCTCTCGTTCGGCATCGGCTATATCGCGCGTCCCGTCGGCGCCGTGATCCTCGGCCATTTCGGCGACCGCATCGGGCGCAAGACGGTGCTCTTGTTCACGCTGGTGGTGATGGGCGCCTCGACGCTTGCGATCGGCCTGTTGCCGGATGCCAAGACGATCGGCAACGCCGCGCCGATCATCCTGACGCTGCTGCGCCTGTTGCAGGGCCTGTCGGCGGCCGGCGAGCAGAGCGGCGCGAACTCGCTGACGCTCGAGCATTCCGCCAACTCCAACCGCGCGTTCTTCACGAGCTGGACGCTGAGCGGCACGCAGGCAGGCGCGATCCTGGCGACGCTGGTGTTCATTCCCGTCGCCAGCATGCCGGAAGATCAATTGCTGAGCTGGGGCTGGCGCATTCCGTTCCTGCTCTCCGCGCTGGTGCTGCTGGTCGCCTACCTCGTGCGGCGGACCATGCCGGAGACGCCGGTCTTCGCGGAGATCAAGGACAAGGATCAGGTCGCCCGCTTTCCAGTCGTCGCGCTCTTGCGCGACTACTGGCCGGACGTGCTGCGCGTGATCGTCTGCGCGTTGATCGCGACCGTCAGCACCCTGACCGCGGTGTTCGCACTCGGCTATGCCACCAGCAAATTCGGCGTTGCGCGTCCGACCATGCTGTGGGCCGGCGTGCTCGGCAATGTCGTGGCGCTGGTTGCGCAGCCGCTCTGGGCGTTGCTCGCCGACAGGATCGGCCGCAAGCCGGTGTTCATCGGCGGCGTGCTCGGCTGTGCCGTGCTGCTGTTTCCCTATTTCATGCTGGTGACGTCGGGCAGCACGCCGGCGATCTTCGCCGCCGCGATTGGCATGTACATCGTCTATTCCGCGCCAAACGCGATCTGGCCGTCGTTCTATGCGGAGATGTTCGAAGCGCGCGTGCGCTATTCCGGCACGGCGATCGGCACCCAGCTCGGCTTCCTCGCCGCCGGCTTCACGCCGCTGGTGAGTGCGAGCCTGGTCGGCGAGGGGCCGCAGGGCTGGATTCCCGTCGCGATCTTCGTCGCCGCCTGCTGCGTGATCTCGGCTGCGGCTGCCGCAACGGCGCGGGAGACGCACAGGGTCGACATCGCCGATCTCGGCAGACGGCGCGGTTGAAGCAAGGAGCGACGTTCGCATGTTGACGCAGGCAGTTTCGACCACGAGTGGACCGATCCTCGGCCTTGAGCAGAAGGGCGTGCGCGCCTTCAGGGGCGTGCCCTATGCGACCGCGCGACGCTTCGCGAAAGCGGTGCCGCCGCGCGCGTGGTCGGAGCCGATCGCCTGCACGGCGTACGGCGCCTACGCGCCGCAGCCCGGCCATCTCGATCATGCGAATGAAGCGGCCTGTCTCAGCCTGAACATCTTTGCACCGGCCGCGGCCGATCGGCCCTTGCCGGTGCTGTTCTTCATCCACGGCGGCGCTTTCGTTACCGGCGGCGGCGCCGATTATGACGGCGGCTTCCTCGCCGCGCAGGGGCCGGCCGTCGTCGTCACCATCAACTACCGGCTCGGGCCGCTCGGCTTCCTGCAACTGCATCGCCTCGGCGGTAGATTGGCGGAGGCCAGCAATCTCGCGATGTCGGATGCGCTCGCTGCGCTCGACTGGGTGCGCGCCAACATCGCGAATTTCGGCGGTGATCCCGATGCGCTGACGCTGTTCGGCCAGTCTGCCGGTGCTTCAATTGTGATCGCGCTGGCCACGTTGCCGCAAGCAAAGGGCAAGTTCGCGCGGGCCATCGCCTTCAGCGCACCGGGCCGCGGCATCATGAACCCTGCGCACGCCGATGAGGTGACGCGACGGGTGATCGCAGAGCTCGGGCTGGAAGACGATGCGAGCGCCATCGCAGCCGTGCCGCTGGCGCAGATCTTCTCGGCGGTGGAAAGCGTGGGTCGCAGGCTGGCGGACGGGACGGATGCCGGCACCGTGTTCGGCCCGGTGCTGGATGGCGCAGTGATCCCCCGCGATCCGGTCGACGCCATTGCCGATGGCGCGTTACGTAATGTCCCGCTCTGGCTCGGCTCCTGCCGCGACGAGATGGTGATGTTCCTGAAGAGCTCGCCGCCTGCCGCGATGATCCGCGTCACCGAGCGGCACATCCGTTCGGCCTTCGGTGACGCCGGTTTTGAGCGCCTGCTCGGCTGCTATCGCGCGACGGCCCGTCTCGATGAAGATTCTTACGAGGCGTTGCTGTCGGATGCATTCTGGCATCGGCCGCTGGCCGCGATTGCGCGCCATCAGTGTGCGGCCGGCGGTGCTGTCTGGCTGAACCGCTTCGACCATCGTCCCGCGCTGGAGCCGTTCCTGTCACAGGGGCCGACGCACGGCGCGGACAATGCCTGCGTCTGGGCGCACCTGCCTAAGTTCGTCGATCGCCCCATCCTTCGGCGCAAGGGCGGCCTGATGACACCCGGCGATATCGAAGTCGCCACACGCCTGCAGGCCAGCATGCTGCGCTTCGTCGCGACTGGTGCACCGGATACAGCCGACGCCTGGCCGCGATTCGAGCTCGGCAAGGAACCCCTCGCCATCTTCGACCGGCCGTTCCATATTGCCCGCCTCAACGTGGGCGAGCGCTTCCGCCTCTGGGCGGAGCTTGAGGGCCGATCCGCCCCGGCCGCCGGCGACAAGACGATGATGCGGGCAGGTTGAGTGCGTTGACGCCCGCCCCGTAGCCCGGATGGAGCGCAGCGAAATCCGGGTCTCGCGGCCCCGCATTCCGCGGAGCCTGTCATCGGGCGGCGCTCCGCGCCGGCTTCATGCGGGCTACGGACCTTAGCCGCCCCAACGACAGTAGGGGGCGCACCGATAGCTTCCGCCGTGCCAATGGCCCCAGTGCCAGTGCCAACGCACTTGGACTGCGTCACTTTCCTGTACCACCGGCTTGGCAGTCGTGGATAAAGGAGTGATCGGGGCGGCCATTGCAGGTGCGCAGAGTGATATCGCACCGATCACGAGAAGCGCTGCAGGAACTTTGGACATAGACATGACGTTGCTCCAATCCGCAACTTCCGAGCACAATCAACTTGGCTGACTGCAATTCGTTGCACGGCTCTTTTCCGGCCAAGGCTGAGGCCCGTAGCCTTCGACGTGGAAAAACTGGCCAATTGTTCGGGCGTCAGCGGCGCGCAAAAGATTGATTTAGCTCAAGACGGGTATCGGGATCGCGGGCTCAACCTTCGGAGGGCAGGGATACGTCCGGACAATCGGGAGGTGATGCATGTACCGGCATATTCTCATTCCGACAGATGGGTCGGAGCTGGCAGAGCATGGGGTGGCGCATGGACTGGCGTTGGCGAAATCCCTTGGAGCGAAAGTATCCGTGATCTTCGTCGTGGAACCGTTTTCAGAGTTGACGGGACGGTTCCTCGAAGCCGTCGCAACATATGCCGAGCTGCGCAAGGAACAAGCCAGGAGCGTATTGGATCGCGCGGCAAATGCGGCCAAGGCCGCCGGTGTTTCCTGCGAGACGATTCAAACGGAGAGCGGGCACCCCCATCAAGCCATCATCGCGGCAGCCGAGGACAAAGGCTGCGATCTCATCGTGATGTCATCGCATGGGCGCAGCGGGCTTTCGATGCTTCTCATCGGCAGCGTGACAAACAAGGTGCTGACGCAGGCGAGAATCCCCGTCCTCGTTTGTCAGTGAGAGACCGCTCGCGCGAGCTCAGGGCTTGCCCTTCAGCGTGCGATCGAAGAAGGCGAGCACCTCCGCCATCACCTCGGGGTTGCTGCTGACCTGGCCAAAGCTGTGGCCGGAGCCTTCGACCCGGATGAAGGTGGCGGGACGCTTGGCCGCGGTGAGTGCCGCATAGAGCTCCTCGCTTTCGCTGATGGGAACGACGATGTCCTTGGTGCCGTGCACGATCAGCATCGGCGGCGTCTTGTCAGAGATTTGCGCAATCGGATTGGCCTTCTTCACCTTCTCGGCATTGGCCGGATCCTTGGCATCGAAGCCGAGGAAGGCGCTCTCCACCGACATGCCCGGGCTGCCGTTGACGGCACTGGCATCCATGCGATGGGAGAGGTCCATCGGGCCGTAGAAGATCACCGCCGCCTGCACGGCGCTGGACTGGCCGGGCCAGCGGTCGCTGTCATACTCCTTCATCTCACCGGTGGTCGCCGCCATCGCCGAGAGATGGCCGCCGGCGGAATTGCCCCAGACGGCGATGTGGTCGGGGTCGACGTTGTAGGTCTTGGCATTGGCGCGAAGGAAGCGGATCGCGGTCTTCACGTCCTCGAGCGGCTTCGGGAAGTTGGCTTCGCCGATGATGCGGTAGTCGATCGCGGCGACGAGGTAGCCGGCCTTGGCGATCGGTGAGAGCTGCGGGATCAGCGCCGCGCGGTCGATGCTGCGCCAGCCATTGCCGGAGACGAAGACGATCGCTGGCACCGGCTTGTCGCTGACCGGCTTAATGATGTCCATCATCAGATGCGGTCGCGCAAAGCCGTTCGGGATGTCGGTGTAGGTGACGCCGGGCTGCAATGTCGCCAGATTAACCGGCACGCCGCCCTTGATCGTCTTCTCCTCGGCGCCGGCCGGGCTGACGAAAGCGAAATGCGCGAGCGCTGCCGCTACGGCTGCGCTGGCGACGAGGCGCGGATGCCGCGTGATCATGAAATCCTCCCCTGATTATTGTGCAGCGAAGGTCGGCGATGCCGGCTTTTGCTGTCAATGACCAAGAGATGCGGCAGGCTGAACATGATGTTCAGCGCTCCGGCGTCTCACGCATTTGCGAGCGGTCCGAGCCTAGCGCAGGAAGGCGACCGGATTGGCGGCACGGTAGAAGAAATGGATCAGCGTGTTGATGTCGAACACCGGAAGGCCCGACACTTCGGCGACGTCCCTCGAGAACGGACACATGTTGGTGCATTCGAACAGAATGGCGCCGGGATTCTTGCAGGACGCCATGAAGGCTTCCGTCATCTCGATCATCTCGGCGCGCAGCACGTCGGTGTCCAATTCCTCCCGGCCCATAATGTAGGTCGCGGGGAATTGCGCGTCGGGCTTCATGCCCTGGACCTGAACGGGAATCTCGTCCTGCGACCAGCCAACGCCGCGGAAATGCCCCTCATTCATGTGATGACCGCGCTCGGTGAAGAGGCCGATGACCTTGCCCGGCGGCAGCATGGCGTGAATCAGAGGCGCCTGGATCAGGCTCGACGTGAAGACCGGAATGTTCACCGCGGCGGCGATCTGTCTCTGGAACGGCGCAAGAAAACCGCAGCTCGTCGTGATCGCCTTCACGCCTTCTGCCTCCAGTTCGCGGGCGGCTGCGATGAACGGCTCGATCAGCGCCGGGTCGGGATGGTCGCCCATGATCCTGGTGGCATGGGCGCCGCGCACGATCTTGTAGCGCACCGGAAAATCATAGGAGAGCGCGTTGCCGATGTCGCCGCGCGGACGCGGGAAACGGGTGTCGAGCATCAGAATGCCGATGGTCTCACCGTAGTTCGTGTAGCCGCCACGCAGCTTCATGGTTCTTCTCCTTCGAGAAACCGGACCTCATGACGAGAGATCGAGCCGGCGTGAAGCCACCCGCGGCTTGAGCGCCGCGTACTTCCGGACACGTATCGGTGGCGATCAGAACTGAATTTCGCCGGGAATGTCTTCGGCAGTCAGGCCGACGGTTTCAAAGGCCTTGAGCAGCCATTCGCGGGTCTGGCCCAGCGCGCGGTTGTAATCGGCCCAGGCGCTGAGGAAATCCTTGTAGCGCCGATCGGCCTCAGTGCGGATGCCGAGATTGGTCGGCAGCGTGAGCAGCGGTTTTGGTACCGCAAGCTCGCCGAGCGTCGGGTTCTTCTTCAACGTCGCGACCGATAGCACGGCGAGCGATATGTTGCAGTCCGCCCGTCCGGTGGAGACGGCAAGGATTGCCTCGTTGCGCTCCTTGAAGCCGAGGATCGTCGCCTTCGGGCAATAGCGCCGTGCGATCGTCTCGTGCGTGGAGCCGATGTCGACGGCGATCTTGACCTCGGGCTTGTTGATCTCGGCCCAGGTCTGCGGCTTGGCAAAACCTTTCTTGGTGATGACGGTGAAGGAGTGCACCAGGATGGGCGAGGAGAAGTCGATGACCAGCGCGCGCTCGGGCGTCGGGTTCACGGCAAAGGCAAGGTCGATCTTCTCGGCCTGGAGATCGAGGATCTGGTTGCCCCAGGTCGATTCCAGGGTCTCGACCTTGGCGCCGAGCTTGCCGGCAATGTCGTTCGCCATGTCGATGCAGGCGCCCGACCATTGATTAGTGGCGAGGTCCTTGTGGAAATAGGGATCCTGGCCGGCGATGACCGCGATGCGCAGCACGCCGTTCTTCTTGATCCGGTCGAGGGTGGAGCTTGGTGCGGTGTCAGCCCTGGCCGAGGTGGCTGCGGCCATCGCAGCGCCGGCGAGGGCGACGGTGGTGAGTGCGTCCCTGCGATTCATGGCAGTTCTCCTGGGCAGTTACCCCTGACATCCAACCCCGGCTTCTGGACTATTTCTGTATTCAGCTTAAAATGCAATACGGTATTTTTGACCTGGAAATAGAAAGATCAGCCGATGCGTGCCCTGTTCGTCGATGCCAACGACACGCTTGCCGCCGTCACCGAAAAGCTGCTGCGTGCGGACAGCCTCCCGGTCGGCATCAACCGCGACCCCGGGATTTCGCCCGACGACCTGCCGCGCCTCCTGGACGGCGTGGAGATCATGATTGTCGATCACACCGCAGTGCCGATGGCGGTTGCCGCGAAGTGTGCGGCTCTGAAGCATATCGTCTTCCTCGGCACCGGCGCGCGCAGCTACATGAATCCGGACGAGCTTGGCCAGCACGGCATCGCTGTCCACACCATCAAGGGCTATGGCGACACCGCGGTCGCCGAATGCGCGATCGCGCTGATGTGGGCCTCCGCAAAAGGGTTTGGCGAGATGGATCGCGGCATGCGCGAGGGCAACTGGCTGCGCCGCGACGCCGTCCAGCTCACCGGCAAGACGCTCGGCCTGATCGGCTTTGGCGGCATCGCCGCTGAAGCCGCACGCATGGCGCACGGCAGCGGCATGAAGGTAATCGCCTGGAACCGGACGCCGAAGGCGCATCCGGGCGTCGACTTCGTCACGCTGGAAAAGCTGCTGACGGAGAGCCACGTCGTCTCGCTGCATCTTTTGCTCAATGATGAGACCAAAGGATTCCTCTCCCGCGAGCGCATCGCGATGATGCGTCCAGGCAGCATCCTGATCAACACGGCGCGCGGCGCAGTGGTCGATGAAGACGCCATGATCGAGGCGCTGCGCGCAGGCCATATCGGGCATGCCGGCCTCGACGTCTTCACCGTCGAGCCGCTGCCGACTGGCCATCCGCTGACCAAGCTTGCGAACGTGACGCTGTCGGCACATTCGGCGTTCCGTACGCCGGAGGCGAGCGACAATCTCATCGGTGCGGCGCTGGATCATTGCCGCCGCATCATCGCGACTGGCCGGTAGTTGCAAACATCGGGGACAGGCATGATGTCGGCGCAGGATACGAGAAGCCTTTCGATCTTGCGTGCTCCGTCCGCCTGTCCTACGCCACCTCAGAACAAACTGGCGCGCGCTCGATCGCAACGCCAAAGCCTTTCAGGGAGTCGTCATGAGCATTCGTAACGCCCGCACCGGGGGCCAGATCCTGATCGACCAGCTGGTCGCGCAGGGCGTCGAGCGCGTCACCTGCGTGCCGGGCGAGAGCTATCTCGCCGCGCTGGATGCACTGCATGACAGCTCCATCGACGTGATGATCTGCCGCGCCGAAGGCGGCGCCGCGATGATGGCGGAAGCCTATGGCAAGCTGACCGGTCGTCCCGGCATCTGCTTCGTCACCCGCGGTCCGGGCGCGACCAATGCCAGCCACGGCGTCCACATCGCAATGCAGGATTCGACGCCGATGATCCTGTTCGTCGGTCAGGTCGATACCGGCATGCGCGAGCGCGAGGCGTTCCAGGAGCTCGACTACAAGGCGGTGTTCGGCACGATGGCGAAGTGGGCGGTCGAGATCGATCGTCCCGATCGCATTCCCGAGCTCGTCGCACGCTCGTTCCGCGTCGCGATGCAGGGCCGACCCGGTCCCGTCGTGATCGCGCTGCCGGAGAACATGCTGACCGAGACGGCGGCGGTCGCCGATGCGCCGCGCGTCGAGCCCGCCGTGAGCTGGCCGGCGCCGGCCGATCTCGAACGTCTGACGGCGATGCTTGCCGGCGCAAAGGCGCCGCTCATCGTTCTAGGTGGCTCCGGCTGGACCGCGGAAGCGGCCAAGGGCGTCGCGCGCTTCGCCGAGCGGTTCGATCTGCCGGTCGCGACCTCGTTCCGCCGGGCGTCGCTCATCGACGCCGATCATTCCCACTATGCCGGCGATCTCGGCATCGGGCCGAGCCCGAGCCTGAGGGCGCGCATCACCGGCGCGGATGTCATCCTGCTGATCGGCGGCCGCATGTCGGAGATGCCGTCTTCGTCCTACTCGCTGTTCGACATTCCCGTGCCGAGTCAAAAGTTGATCCATGTTCATCCAGGCTCGGAAGAGCTCGGCCGCGTCTATCAGCCCACGCTCGCGATCCAGGCGACTCCCTCAGCCTTTGCCGCGGCCGTCGAGACGCTGAAGCCTGCTGCGACGCCGGCCTGGAAGGGCGAGGCGGCCAAGGCGCATGCGGATTATCTTGCCTGGACCGAGACCGCGCGCGAACTGCCGGGTTCGTTCCAGTTTGGCCAGGTCATGACTTGGCTGCGCGACCGCCTGCCGAAGGATGCGATTGTCTGCAACGGCGCCGGCAACTACGCCGGCTGGCTGCATCGCCATCACCGCTTCCACGCCTTCGCCGCGCAGCTCGCGCCGACCTCGGGCTCGATGGGCTATGGCGTGCCGGCCGGCGTGCTTGCCAAGCGGCAATTTCCGGATCGTGTCGTCGTGGCGTTTGCCGGGGACGGATGCTTCCTGATGAACGGCCAGGAGTTTGCGACCGCCGTGCAGTATGATGCTGCCCTGATCGTCGTCGTGATCGACAACGCGCAATACGGCACCATCCGCATGCACCAGGAGCGCGACTATCCCGGCCGCGTGGTCGGCACGCAGCTCAAGAATCCTGACTTTGCGATGTACGCAAAAGCGTTCGGCGGCCATGGCGAGCGCGTCGAGCGCACGGAAGAGTTCGCGCCGGCCTTCGAGCGCGCACTCGCCTCGGGCAAGCCGTCGATCCTGCACTGCATCTTCGATCAGCGTGCGCTGTCTGTCGGCAAGGATTTTGTGCCGCAGGAGAAAACGCTCTGATGTCAACCAGCCGCCACGTTGCCATCATCGGCGCCGGCGCGGTCGGCGTGATCAGCGCCATAGAGGCGCTGCGCGAAGGCCATCGTGTCACGCTGATCGATCCCGGTGAGCCCGGTGGCGAGCAGGCAGCGAGCTATGGCAATGCCGGCTGGTTGTCGTCGCATTCGGTGATCCCGCCGGCCGAGCCCGGCATTTGGAGGAAGGTGCCTGGCTATCTGATGGATCCGCTCGGTCCGCTCGCGATCCGCTGGTCTTACTTGCCGAAGGCCTTGCCATGGCTGATCAAGTACCTGCTCTCCGGCTGGACCGAGACGCGCGTTGAGAAGACGGCGGTCGCGCTGCGCGCGCTCCTGAAGGATGCGCCGCTGCTGCACAAGAAGCTCGCGGACGAGGCCGGTGTTTCCGAGCTGATCGAACGCAACGGCGTGATGCACGTCTTCACGTCGCGCGGGAATTTCGACGGCGATCTCGGCTGGCGCATCCGCAAGCGCGTCGGTGTCGAATGGCTGGAGCTTTCTTCGGACGAGATGCGCCAGCGCGAGCCTGAGCTTGATCCGCGCTACACATTCGGTGTGGTAGTGGAGGAGGCTGGGCGCTGTCGCGATCCCGGCGCTTACGTCGCGGCGCTCGCCAATCATGCGCTCGCTCGTGGGGCGAAGCTGGTGCGCGCCAAGGCGACCGGCCTCAAGCTCGACGGCAGCAAGCTCGTTGCCGTCCTCACCGAGACCGGCGAGATCGCCTGCGATGCCGCCGTGGTCGCAGCGGGCGCACGCTCAAAACTGCTCACCGCGTCCGTTGGCGATCCGCTGCCGCTCGAGACCGAGCGCGGCTATCACGTCATGATCAAGCATCCTGAGACGGGACCGCGCTCTTCGATGATGGCCTCCGACGCCAAGATGGTCGTGAACTGGACCAACAAGGGTCTGCGCGCCGCTGGCACGGTCGAGATCGCCGGGCTTGACGCGGAGCCGAACTGGAAGCGCGCAGAGATCCTGCGCGACAATCTCTTGAGCATGTTTCCGAAGCTGCCGAAAAACATTCCGGCCTCACGCATCAAGATGTGGTTCGGCCACCGCCCGAGCATGCCGGATGGCCGTCCCTGCATCGGCTATGCCCGCGCCTCGCGCGATATCGTCTATGCGTTCGGCCATGGCCATATCGGCCTCGTCGGCTCGGCCCGCACCGGCCGCCTCGTCGCGCAGCTCGTCAGCGGCAAGACGCCGGAGATTCCGCTCGAACCGTTCGCTCCCGCCCGCTTCCTCTGAGATCGCATCATGACCTATCCGCAAAATTCCTCACCCCGCATCGCCCGTGGTGGCAAGGCGCTCTATGGCGCGCCGCTCGGCATCCTGATGCTGGAAGCGCGCTTTCCCCGCATCCCCGGCGACATGGGTAACGGCACGACCTGGCCGTTCCCGGTGCTCTATCGCGTGGTAAGCGGAGCGAGCCCGGAGAAGGTCGTGCTGAAGGGCGCGGCCGGGCTGCTGCCGGATTTCGTCGACGCGGCGAAGGAGCTGGTACGGCTTGGCGCCGAAGCCATCACCACCAATTGCGGCTTCCTCGCGCTGTTTCAGAAAGAGCTTGCCGCCGCCGTCGGCGTACCGGTGGCGACGTCATCGTTGATGCAGGTGCCGTGGGTGCAGGCGACCCTGCCGCCCGGCAAGCGCGTCGGCCTCGTCACGGTGTCGGGCTCGACCCTGTCGCCGGCCCATCTGGAAGGTGCCGGCGTGCCGCTCGACACGCCGCTGGTCGGCACCGAGAACGGCAAGGAGTTCTTCCGCGTCCTGATCAAGGCCGAGAAGGACGACATGGATATCGCGCAGGCCGAGCGCGATGTGGTCGATGCCGGTAAGGCGCTCGTCGCGCAGCACCCCGATGTCGGCGCCATCGTGCTTGAATGCACCAATATGCCGCCTTACGCTGCTGCATTGCAGGCGGAGGTGGGCCTGCCTGTCTATGATATTTATTCCATGATCACGTGGTTTCATGCCGGACTGCGGCCGCGCCGGTTTGGCTAGAGCTCGAGAAGCTGGTCATGAACAAGCCCATGAACAAGGACCTGGAGAACAAGGACCTGCAACTCGCTTCGGACAGCATCGTCGATCGCGTCTATGAGCAGCTCAAGGCGATGGCGGTGAGCTACGAGTTCAAGCCGGGCGAGCGGCTCAACGAGGGTGAGCTGGCAAAGCGCCTCGGCGTGAGCCGCACGCCGCTGCGTGAAGCGCTCAATCGCCTGAATACTGAAGGCTTCCTGCGCTTCACGCCGGGCAAGGGTTTCTTCTGCCGCGAACTCGATGCGCACGAGATCTTCGATCTCTACGAGCTGCGCAAGTCGATCGAGGTCGCCTCGGTCCGCCTCGCCATCAAGCGCGCCAAGGATGAGGACATCGACGCGCTACTCAAATTCCTCGAAGCCACCGGCCCCGATCCCGGCGAGCGTTCGTCGGTCGAACTGGTCGAGCTGGATGAGACCTTTCACGAGCGACTGATGGCGATGTCTGACAATGCCGAGATGCTGCGCGTACTGCGCAACGTTAACGCCCGGATCCGTTTCGTGCGCTGGATCGACATGGACCGCGTCAACCGCTCCAACACGCAGGCCGAGCACCGTGCCGTCGTCGAAGGCCTCAAGGCGCGCGACGAGGCGACATGCGTCTCCGTGCTCGAAAAACATATCGACCGGCGGCTCGATCGCATCACCTCGGCGATCAAGGAAGGCTACGCGCAGATCTACATGCCGGCGACGAGACAGACGGCGAATTGAGGCGCGCTGACGAAGAGCGACCTCACTCCGCCGCTTTCACGGTCCCGTATCCCAGCCGCTTCGAGATGCCACCCGCACAATCGCGCAGCGCATTCGCGAGTCTGCTATCCCAGCCGGCGTCGAACGTTGCCTCCGGTCCCATCGCGGTGATCACCAGCGCGACGTGGCCGGCGTGGTCGAACACGGGCGCTGCGAACGCATTGACGCCGGGGAGGGGATCGCCGAGGGCGCGGGCGAGGCCATGGTTGCGTACCTCGGTGAGCATTTCGGCGACCTTCGCGCCCTTCGTCGCGCGCTTGGGATTGTAGCCGACGCCGAAGCGATCGAGGCCGCTATCAAGAGCTGCATTGACCGTCTTCGAGGGTAGGAACGCAGCAAAGGCGCGACCGGTCGCGGTCTCCAGGAGCGCCATGACCGAGCCGACGCGCATCGCGATGTGCACGGGATGGCTGGGCTCCTCGATCTGGACAACGGTTGGACCATGGCTGCCCCAGACGGCGAGCGACACCGCGTGATCGATGCTATCGGCGAGCGCCTTGATCTTCGGCGTCGCGATGCGAACCGCCGACAGGCGCCGCAGGCTGATCAGGCCGAGCTCGAGTGCCAGTGCACCGATCTCGTAGCGTCCGGTCGTTTCATCCTGCTCAATGAGCCCGATCCGCACAAAGCTCACGAGATAGGGATGCGCCTTCGCCGGCGCCATGCCGGCCTCGCGCGCAAGATCGCGCAGCATCATCGGCTCGCCGCTCTTCGCGAGCGCGCGGAGCAACTCGCCACCGACCTCGACCGACTGGATCCCGCGGCTTTCCTTCTTCATCTAGCTTTCCCGGGCTCCCGTTCACGCCGCGCTGCGCTCCGCAGCACTCCTCGCGAGATGTCGGCCGGCAATGTAGCCGAAGGTCAGCGCCGGCCCAAGCGTGATGCCGGCGCCGGGATAATTGCCGCCCATGATACTCGCCATGTCATTGCCCGCGGCATACAACCCGGGAATGATCCGGCCTTCGGCATCGAGCGCCCGTGCGTCGGCGTCGGTGACGATGCCGGCATAGGTGCCGAGATCGCCGATCACCATCTTGATGGCGTAGAACGGGCCGCGCTCGAGCGGCGCGACGCAAGGATTCGGGCCGTGTAGCGCATCGCCCTGGTAGCGGTTATAGGCCTTCGACCCCTTGCCGAAGGCAGCGTCGTAGCCTTGCCCCGCCGTGGCGTTGAACTTCGCGACGGTCTCGGTGAAAGCTTTCGTGTCAATGCCGGCTTTGGCCGCAAGGGCTTCGAGCGTCTCGCCGCACATGAGATAGCCGGTGCGCAAATGATGGCCGAGCGGCATCGGGAAGGGCGGAACGCAGCCGAGGCCGTATTTGCGCAAGGTCCTGTGATCGCAGACGAGGAACGCGGCGATCTCCTCGCCGGGCTTCGCCGCCTTCGTCATGGCCTGGACGAAGTCGTGATAGGAATTGCCCTCGTTGGCAAATCGCCTGCCGTCGCGCATCACGGCGATGACGCCGGGCTTTGCGCGGTCGATGAAGTGCGGCATCACGCCTTTTGAGCCGTCTTTGCGCGTCGTCACCGAGACGGGCACCCAGGCCGCCGCGTTCGGCAGGCGATCCTCGATCCGCCCGCCCGCGGCTTCTGCAAGGCGCAAACCGTCGCCGGTATTGCCGGTCGGCCCCGGCGAGTAATGTTCGTTGCCCGTCGGCGCGTGCGGAAACATTTTCTTGCGCCGCGCAGCGTCATGCGGGAAGCCGCCACAGGCGAGCACGACGCCGCGACGTGAGCGTATCCGCACATCGCGTCCTTCGCGCGTGACGATGGCGCCGGTGACGGCGCCGTTTTCGAGCGTGAGCTCGCGCAACGGCGCGGACAGCCACATTGGAATGTCGAGATCGAGTGCGGATTTCGCGAGCCGTCCTGCCAGCGCATTGCCGTTGGTCAGTGTCATGCCGCGGCCGTAGCGCAGAACGTCCATCAAGTGACGGGACAAGCGCTTTGCAACATACACAGCCGACGTCAGCGACTTCGTTGCGCGCATGAAATGGATGATCTCCTTGCCCGATCCGAGCATCATGCCGAACACGGTGAGCTCGGGCAGCGGCTGACCCAGCGTCTTGATGTGGTCGCCGAGCTCGCGGCCGTCGAACGGGCGCGTCACCATTGAGCGGCCGCCCTGCGCGCCACCCGGTGCTTCGGCGTGGTAGTCCGGAAATACCAGCGGCATGTCGAAACGCAGCGCGGTCTTCGTCGTGAAGAAGTCGACCGCCTCGGGGCCAGCGCTGAGAAAGGCATCGACGCGCGCGCCGTCGTAATTGTTACCGGCCTCGTGTCGCAGATAAGTGCGTGCCTGGTCCGGGCTCTCCTCGATGCCATAGGAGCGGGCGAGCGAAGTGCCGGGAATCCAGAGCCAGCCGCCGGAGCGCGCGGTGGTGCCGCCGAAGCGCGGCTCCTTCTCGACGATCAGCACGTCAAGGCCGCGCGCGCGGGCTGTGATCGCGGCCGCCATTCCGGCCGCGCCCGATCCTGCGACGAGCACATCGCACTCGTAGGTTTCGCCTGTGTTGCGCGCGTCGCCAGTCATGCCGGGCCTCATTTCTTCAGGAGCGGGCACTTGGATTCGGAGGCGGGACGGAAGGCGTCCTCGCCCTTCACGGTCTTGACGATCTCGAGATAGTCCCAAGGCTCCTTGGACTGCTCGGGCGATTTCACCTTGGCGAGATACATGTCGCGGATCACGCGGCCGTCCTCGCGCAGCTTGCCGCCATGGACGAACGTATCCTCGATCGGCAATTCGCGCATCTTGGCCATCACCTGGGCAGGATCGTCCGTACCGGCGGCCTTGATGGCCTTGAGATAGTGCAGCACCGAGCCGTAGACGCCGGTCTGAATCATGGTCGGCATCACCTTGGTGCGCTCGTAGAATTTCTTCGACCAGGCGCGGGTCGCTTCATCCATGGCCCAGTAGGACGCGGTGGTCATGTAGGTGCCCTGCGCGGCCTTCAGGCCGATGGCGTGCACGTCGGTGTCGAACATCAAGAGGCCAACGAGCTTTTGCCCACCCTGGACGAGGCCGAACTCGCCGGACTGCTTGATTGCATTGTCGGTGTCCTGGCCGGCATTGGCAAAGGCCACGACATCGGCCTTCGAGCTCTGCGCCTGAAGCGCGAAGGAGGAGAAATCCGCGGTGTTGGTCGGATGCCGCACGCCGCCCAGAACCTTGCCGCCCATCTCGTTGACGAAACGCGTCGCGTCCTTCTCGAGCTGCTGGCCGAAGGCATAGTCCGCGGTGATGAAGTACCAGGACTTGCCGCCTTCCTTGATCACGGCCGAGGCCGTGACCTTCGACAGCGCATAGGTATCGTAGGTGAAATGCACGGTGTTCGGGCTGCACAGCTCGTCCGTCAGCGAGCTTGCGCCGGGGCCGGAGAGCAGCGCGATCTTGTTGCGCTCGCGCACCATGTTGTGGACGGCTATTGCGATGCCGGAGTTGGGGATGTCGACGACCGCGTCGACCTTGCCATTGTCGAACCAGCCGCGCACGATCTGCACGCCGACGTCGGTCTTCATCTGGTGGTCGGCGCTGATGATCTCGATCGGCTTGCCGAGCACGGTCGGGCCGAATTCCTCCACCGCCATCTTCGCGGCTTCGACCGAACCGGGACCGCTATTGTCGCGGCCCCAGCTCGACAGATCGGTCAGCACCCCAATCCGCACCACGTCATCGGACACCTGCGCGGTCGCGGCAGTCGTCGTGGCCGCAAGCATGGCAAAGGCCAAAAGCCCTCTCATTGTCGTTCCTCTCCCTGATACCGCTTGCGCAGCGGGTTATGCATTAGGACGTAAGTTAGATATTAGCAAACTAGTTTGTCAATGATGAAATCTGGTTCCGATGGGTTCCCGATCCCGGAGCGTGTCACCGGCAGGCGGGATTGCTAGCGTTAGGGATCACCAGGAAGGTGATAGTTTTCGGCGCCAGGGCAATCGTCCCGACCGGAGTCGTGCGCGCTTCGAGTGCCGGAAGCCTGTCGTTGACGTCGAGTTCGAGTGTCCTTCCGTTCAGTCGTGCTGTCGAGCTTTGCAGCTGTCTCGCATCCAGCGTGTAGCGCTCCGATGCGATCGGCAGCTTGAGGCTGCGCGACTTGCTCAACGACGTATTGATCGCAAGGATGGACACGGCGCCGCTCGTCTTGGGATGGCAGTGCGCATAGACGTTAAGATCGGGCGTGCCGCTAGCTCCGGCGTCGAGCACGGTCGTTCCCATCAGGCGATGCCACAGCAGCGCGCCCCAGTAGTTCGGCCGTGGACGAAGCTTCGTCTCGTCGAGCAGCCCGTAGTCGCTCGCGGCCAGCGTGTTGTGCATCACGACCTGGACGCCGGCCTTCGCGAGCCGTCCGAGCTGGTCGAGATAGCGGAAGGTGTCGAGGAAAGTCGCGTCCCAGCGATTGCCGCCGCAGGCGGCATCGGCCGTCTCGGTCAGCCAGATCGGCGTGCCGGGTGCGAATTCGTCGCGCAAGCCGCGGTAGATCGAGAGCGTGCGATTGCTGCGCGCGAGCCAATCCGCCGATAGCGCCTGCGCCGGATCATCGCGAACGCCGCAACGCGGCGAGAGCGTATTGTAGTGATGATAGGAGAAGCGATCGAGGCCGTGGCCGGATGCGGCGAGCAGATCGCGGGTCCGGATGCCATCGGTTGATGGCGAGGACGAGTGGCCGACGGAGCCGGGACCGACGATCAGCGTGTCGGGAGCATGCTGGCGTATCCACGAATGGAATATCGCGAAGTCGCGGCCATAGGCCTGCGCGTCATAGCCTGGCGGTGCTCCGTTCGTTGCCGCGAGCGTCGGCTCGTTCATGAATTCGGCGGCTGCGATGTGGCTGCCGAGCGACTGGGTGAAAGAGAGAAGCCGTTGCGCCTGGTCCGGCGTCCAACGGCCGTCCGCGTTGCGGCTGCCTGCACTGATGGCAAACGACGTCATGATCTCCGCATCCACTGCGCGGGCAAAGTCGACGACACCGCGCCATTGCGCGCGGCTCAGCACGGAGCTGAAACCGGGAGGTGGTGCAGCCGGCGCGTTGTCCGTATCGGCGAAGAATGTCGCGTTCGCCCAGGTGCCGCTGACGCGCATAAAGGTCGGGCCCAGAGCAGCGGCGAGTTTGCGCAGCCGCGTGCTGGCGAGATTGATTGGCGGCCTGTAGCTGTAGCGGTCGCGCGCGATCTGCGCGTTGGAGCTTCGGGCGTACGGCTTCCAGAAGCGTCCGCCCGTCACCTCGACCATCTCGATATTGTAGGATTGAAAGCGGGTGTCGATCGTGCCGATCGCCGTCATGCGCGCCGGCATGATCGGTTGCGCTCTTGCACCCGCTGCAGGGGATGTTGCGATGACGAACAATAGCGTTGCGATGACGCCGTTCCGGCTGGGCTGTGGCGTAGCGTGCACGTCGTGACACCCTTCGCTGATGTCTTTTCCGGATCGATCCTACCTTGCGCCTGCCAGTGGGCGGGGCCGTATCAAGGGCAGTTGATAGGAAGTGCCTGATCCACTATTCCATCGGTCCGGCCCAATTGACTGCGCCACAGGAGCATAAAACATGAAAAAGACCTCCTCACCCTCGCGACGCGAGCTGCTTGCGACCGCCGCCGCCGCGGCAACCGCGGCCACCATGACCGAGGCTGCGCCGGCCGCCGCGCAAGCAGGGCCGAAGCCGATTTTCCCGGTGCCGATGACGACGATCCCGATCATCGGCGAGACGGATGTGTTCCAGGTCCGCCGCATCTACTGCATCGGCCGCAACTATGCCGCGCATGCGATCGAGCGCGGCTCCGACCCGAACCGCGAGCCGCCGTTCTTCTTCCAGAAGCCGACCGATGCGATCCAGAACGTCGCGGTCGGCGAGGTCGCCGAGCATCCCTATCCGTCGCTGACCAAGAACTACCATCACGAGGTCGAACTGGTCGCCGCGTTGAAATCCGGTGGCAGTAACATCCCACCGGAGAAGGCGCTCGACCACGTCTATGGCTATGCGCTCGGCCTCGACATGACCCGGCGGGATCTTCAGAACGGCATGGCTGCGGAGAAGAAGCCGTGGGAGATCGGCAAGAGCTTTGACCATGCCGCGGTGATCGGCCCGATCCATCCCGCGTCGAAGGTCGGGCATCTCAGCAGGGGCGCGATCTCGCTCGCGGTGAATGGCGTGGTGCGACAAAACTCGGATCTCGAGAAGATGATCTGGAGCGTCGCCGAGCAGATTGCAAAGCTCTCGGAAGCCTTCGAGCTGAAGGCGGGCGACATCATCTATTCCGGCACGCCGGAGAATGTCGGCCCGGTGGTGAAGGGTGACGTGCTCCTGTGCAAGCTCGAAGGCCTGCCGGACATGTCGATCAAGATCGTCTAGAATCTTCTCCATGCGCAACTGCCGTAGCCCGGATGGAGCGCAGAGCAATCCGGGGCCACTGGTCCCGCATTCCGCTACGCTGCATGCGGGCTACAATCTCGAGTTCCATCGGCCGATTGCCCTGTGTTGGGCGATAAACAAACGTCCTGCTGCCATATTTTCGTAAGAGTGAATTTCCCTTGAGGGAGGCGCTCGGATGAACAGATTTTTGATGGCCGCAGTCGTGATGCTGGCGTTGGTTCCGGCAGGTGCCGTTGCGCAGGAGCGCGCCGGCGATGCTGCTCTTGGAGCCGTTTCCGGTGCGGTCGTGCTGGGGCCAATCGGTGCAGTGGCGGGAGCCTTCGTCGGCTACGCCGCGGGTCCTTCTATCGCGCGCTCATGGGGCCTTCGCGGTTCTCGGTCGGCGGCGAGCCGGCAGCGGCAACGCAGAGAAGCCAGTCGCGTCCCGAGCTCGGCCCCGCCTCCAGCGTCCGCCCCAGTAGCGCCGACGCCCAACTCTGCGGCCCCGGGGCCCACCAGCAGCGTACCGATGGAAGCCAATGGCCGTGTCGCACAAATGGGGCCAGCTAACAGTCCGCCGGTTCAGGCAGCTCCGGCTGCGCCGGCGCCGACCTCGGCGCCGCCCGTTCAAGCATTTGAGTAAGGTTCAGGCCGCCGTCTTTGGCCGGAGCCGATCGATCGTCCTTGCGATCAGCGCCGCAACATCGGGCACCTTGGGGCCGATGCGAAATTCCGGTCCGGCGACGACAACGGACAGGCGCCGATCGCCGATCGGCAGCGGGATCGCGGCGCCCGCGAGGTCGCGGCTGTAGTCGCCAAAGCTCTGGCAATAGCCGCGGGCAATCGAATTGCGCAGCTCCGCCTCGACCGCCTCGATGCTGATCGGTGTCGACGCGCCATACTGCCTGAACTCGATCTTGCGATAGAGCTGATCGCGCTCTTCCTTGGAATATTGCAGCAGCAGCGCGCGGCCGCTGGCGCTGGCGTGGATGGGAATGCGATGGCCGATCGTGGCGAAGTAGCGGATCGGGGCCTGCGATTCCACGACGTCGATGAAAACAGCCATGACGCCTGACGGCGCAACGATGGATGCGGTCTCACCGGTCTCGGCCGAAAGCTCCGAGATCAGCGCATGCACCCATGGCGGCAGCGGCTCGACTTCCGAGACCATCCGCGCCAGCGTCAGCCAGCGCGGCGTCGGGTAGTAGCCGCCGCGGCGCCGCGGCTCGTAGAGATAGCCCTTCTCCGACAGTGTTGCGAGCAGGTTGAAGGTCGACGAGCGGGGCCAGCCGAAATGATCGGCGATCTCCGCGAGCGTCGCCGGCTTCCTGGCCTGCGCGAAGAATTCCATGATCTCCAGGACGTTGGCGGCTTGGCGAACGATCATTGGGGGATGACGTCCTAAGAAAGGTCAAGGATCTTCTTCGCGGCGCGAAGATGCGGCTTGTCGATCATCATGCCGTCGAGGCGCAGCGTGCCGGAATTGGGATTGTCGGCGAAGGCCGCGATCACCTTCTCCGCCCAGCTACGCTCGGCGTCGGTCGGGGCGAAAGCGGCGTTGACGATGTCGACATGTTTGGGGTGGATCAGCGCCTTTGCGGAAAATCCATCGCGGCGGGCGGCGCGCGTCTCCTGCTCGAGACCCGCGAGGTTGTCGATGTCGATATAGACGGTGTCGATCGGCGCTACCTCCGCTGCGGCCGCCGCCATCAGGCAGAGATCGCGGGCCAGGCGATAGGGGCTGTGGAACACGCCGCCGCTCGCTTTCTCAGTGGCGCCGAGCGAAGCGGAGAGATCTTCGGCGCCCCACATCAGGCCGGCGAGGCGCGGGGAGCAATCCTTGTAAGTGCCGAGGCCGAAGATCGAGCCAGCGGTTTCGGTCGCGACGCCGACGATGCGGGTCGAGCCCACCGTGGTGCCGGCAGCCGCCTCGAACGCTTCGAGCCAGAGCGCGACCTGGCGGACGTCGTCGCCGCCGCGCGATTTCGGCAGCACGATGCCGTGGGGCGCGCCTGGCATGACCGCGGCGAGATCGGCGAGCGTCATGCCGGTGTCGAGCGCGTTGACGCGGACATAGAGCTGGTGCGCCCCGCAGCGCCCCTTGAGCATTGCAAGCGTCAGCCCGCGCGCCTCGTCCTTCTTCTCGGTGACGACGGAATCCTCGAGGTCGATGATCAGGGCGTCGGCCTTGCCTTCGCTGGCCTTCGCGAATTTGCGCGGGGAATCGCCCGGCACGAACAGCATCGAACGCATCAGACCGGCCTCTTGTGCATCATCGCCATGCGGCGGCATTTGCCGACGATCTCGTCGTTCTGGTTGTAGGCATGGTGCTCGAACTCGACGATGCCCGCCTTGGGCCGCGATTTGGACTCCCGCACCGACAGCACCTTTGTCGTCGCGCGCAGCGTGTCGCCATGAAAGACCGGTTTGGGGAAGGTCACGTCGGTCATGCCGAGATTGGCGACGGTTGTGCCGAGTGTCGTGTCGTAGACCGTCATGCCGATCATGATGCCGAGCGTATAGAGGCTGTTGAAGATGCGCTGGCCGAACTCGGTCTGCGCGGAAAAGTGCGCATCGATGTGCAGGGGCTGCGGGTTGAGCGTCAGCAGGCTGAACAGCGTGTTGTCCATCTCGGTGACGGTCCGGGTCAGCGGATGCCTGAACTCCTGGCCGACCGAAAAATCCTCGAAGTAAAGCCCGGCCATCCTGTCTCTCCCTTCAAGCCGATGGTTCAGATGCGTGAACCCGGGGGCGGAATTCCGGCTCACGAAGCAAACCTTCCCGGCTTCCACGGCGCATAGGCCCATGCATTGTTCATAACCTTGACAGATAAATTCACATATATGTACGTTTGGCTCAAGCAAGAAATGGTGCGAGGAGCCAGCCGCATGAGCTGCGGCTCCGGCGTTGCCACCGCGTCAGGGAGAAACGAATGAACAAGAGGCTGGTGTGGGCTCTCGCGGCGCTGGCGCTGCCGACCGTGATCAGCCCGGCGCGGGCGTTGGAGCTGAAGGTCGCCGACTCCTTTCCCGCCGGCCATTACCTCGTCCGCCTGATGCTGAAGCCGTGGATGGACGACGTCACCAGGCGAACCAACGGCGACGTCACCTTCACCTACTACCCGAACCAGCAGATCGGCAAAGCTGCCGACATGCTGCGCCTGACGCAATCCGGCGTCGTCGACATCGGCTACATCGGGCCGTCCTATGTCTCGGACAAGATGCCGCTGTCGGAAGTCGCGCAGTTGCCGGGCGCGTTCCAGACGAGTTGCCAAGGCACGCTCGCCTACTGGAAGACGGCGCGCGAAGGCTTGCTCGCCAAGCAGGAATACGCACCCAACAAGATCAAGCTGTTGTTCGAGGTCGTGCTGCCGCCCTATCAGGTGTGGACCGCCAAGGCGAAGGTCGAAACGCCGAAGGACATGCAGGGCCTGAAGCTGCGCACCACCGGCGGCGCGCAGGATCTGACGCTGCGCGCGCTCGGCGCCGTGCCGGTGCGCATGGCCGCGCCCGACGCCTACGAGTCGCTATCGCGCGGCACGATGGACGGCCTGTTGTTTCCGATGGAAAGCGTCGTCGCCTATGGTCTCGACAAGCTCGTGAAGCACGCGACCGAGGGCGTCAGCTTCGGCAGCTTCATCGTTGCCTATTCGATCAACCAGTCGGTCTGGGACAAGCTGCCGGAGGACGTCAAGAAGGCGATGGACGAAGCGTCCGAGGCGATCGAGCCGAAGGCCTGCGCTGACGTCGACAAGGAGCAGGACGCGACGAAGCAGCACTTGCAAGAGAGTGGTGTCAGCTTCGAGCCGCTGCCGGACGCGACGCGCGCCGAGATCAAGGAGAAGCTCAAAGGCGTCGGCCAGGAATGGGCGGCCGGTCTCGACAGCCGCGGCAAGCAGGCTTCCGCCGCGTTGAAGGAGTTCGAGGGGCTGCTCGCCGCCGGCGGCGCGAAGTAGTGAAGGGAGGCGCCTGAGGTGATCAAGCAGCTCAGCAATATGCTCGGCACGCTGGAGCGCGCGCTGACGGTGATCGCGGTGGTGTTTCTGTTCGTGATCATGATGCTGGTGGTCGCCGACGTGTTCATGCGCTACGTCATGAACCGCCCGTTCTCCTTTACCTATGATCTGATCGGGCTCTACCTGCTGGCCGGCGTGTTTTTTCTCACGTTATCGGACGGCCTGCGCGAGCATGCCCATGTCGGCGTCGATATTTTGTTGTCGCGCTTCTCGCCGGCGGGACGGCGGCTGTCGGAGATCATCACCGCGCTCGCCGGGCTGTTCGTATTCGTCCTGATCTGTAAGGTCGGCTTCGAGCGAGCGTTGGAAAATTACGAGCAGCATGACGTGCTGGCTGGCGCGATCCCCTGGCCGACCTGGATCTCAGCGGCGCTGGTGCCGTTCGGCTGCGGCGTGCTGGTGCTGCGGCTGACCCTTCAACTCGTCGGCAATGCGCTGAGCCTTGTCAGCGGGCGCGACCTCTATCCTTTGCCGCCGGTGACGGGAATCGGTGAAGCAAGATCCTTCGAGTAGCGGCCGATGACACCTCTTATCGTTCTCGGCCTTCTGTTCTGCCTGCTCGCGCTCGGCACGCCCGTCGGCTTTGCGATGGCCTTTTCCGGTTCGGTGGGGCTCGTGATGGTCGGCGGCTTTGCGACGCTGTCGGGCATCTTGCAGACCGCGCCGCTTTCGACTGTGTCCTCCTATGAGCTGATCACCATCCCGATGTTTCTGCTGATGGCCGATCTCGTGCTGCTGTCGGGTGTCGCGGACGATCTGTTCAAGACGGCGTCGGCCTGGGTCGGCCGCATTCCCGGCGGGCTCGGCATGGCGACCGCACTTGCCGGCGCAGGCTTTGGCGCGATCTGTGGCACCTCGACGGCCTCGGCCGCGACGCTGTCCTCGACCAGCCTGCCGGCGATGATCCGCCAGGGTTACGAGCCGAAGATGGCGGCCGGCGTGGTCGCGATCTCCGGCACGTTGTCCATGCTGCTGCCGACCAGCGTCGCACTGGTGATCTTCGGCCTGCTTGCCGAAGTGAACATCGGCAAGCTGCTGATCAGCGGCATCATCCCGGCGATCCTCGTCACCATCACCATCATGGCCACGATCTACTTCCTGGTCTGGCAGGATCCGTCGCGTGCGCCGGGCGCAAAATCGGTGCCGTGGCGCGACAAGTTCGCGCTGCTGTGGCAGGTCTCGCCGATGGTGGTGCTGTTCTCGATCGTGACAGGCACGATCTATCTCGGCGTCGCGACGCCGACGGAAGCCTCCGCCTTCGGCGCATTCGGCGCCTTCCTCCTCGCAATCGTCAAGGGCAAGATCACGCCGTCTTCCCTTTACAAGACGCTGCTGCGCGCCTGTCACGGCACCTGCATGATCATCATGATCCTGGTGGGTGCCTCGATCTTCGGCTACTTTTTCACGTTGACGCATGTGACGCAGGACCTCGTCGCCTGGATCGGCTCGCTCCCGACCTCGCGGTGGGTGATCATCACGCTGATCCTCTGCGGCTATATCGTGCTCGGCTCCTTCATGGATCAGATCGCGATCTTGGTTCTGACGGTGCCGATCGTGCTGCCGCTCATCAAGACGCTCGGCTTCGATCCGATCTGGTTCGGCGTTATCAAGATCGTCACCGCGGAGGTCGGCATGATCACTCCGCCGGTCGGGCTCAATTGCTTTATCGTCGCGCGCTACGCCAAGCGCCCGGTGGCGGAAGTTTTCCACGGCACCTTCCCGCATTTCATCGCGCACCTGATCGCGATCGCGATCCTGGTCGCATTCCCGAGTATCATCCTCTGGCTGCCCTCGCAGATGGGGCGCTAACTTACGAGCCTCCGGCAAAGGAGACCAACCATGGATTTTGCGCTCACCGATCAGCAGGAAGCCATCCGCGACGCCATCGCGAAGATCTGCGAGGGCTTTGACGACGCCTACTGGCTGAACAAGGACCGCGAAGGCGGCTTCCCGCACGATTTTCACAAGGCGCTCGCCGATGCCGGCTGGCTCGGCATCTGCGTGCCGGAGGCCTATGGCGGCTCCGGTCTCGGTATCACCGAGGCCGCGATCATGATGCGCACGATCGCGGAATCCGGTGCCGGCATGTCCGGCGCCTCGGCTGTGCATATCAACGTGTTCGGCCTCAACCCGGTCGTGGTGTTCGGCACCGAAGAGCAACGCATGCGCATGCTGCCGCCGATGGTGGAGGGCCGCGAAAAGGCATGCTTTGCCGTCACCGAGCCCAACACCGGCCTCAACACCACGCAGCTCCGGACCCGTGCGGTAGCCAAGAACGACCGCTACATCGTCAACGGCCAGAAGGTGTGGATCTCGACCGCGCAGGTCGCGCACAAGATCCTGCTGCTCGCGCGCACCACGCCGCTCGAGGAGGTGCGCTCGCCCACCCACGGCCTCAGCCTGTTCTATGCCGATTTCGACCGCAAGAAGATCAAGGTCCACGAGATTGAGAAGATGGGCCGCAAGATCGTTGATTCCAACGAGCTGTTCTTCGAGGATTTCGAGATCCCCATGGAGGACCGCATCGGCGAAGAGGGACGCGGCTTCGAGTACATCCTCGAAGGCATGAATCCGGAGCGCATTCTCATCGCTGCGGAAGCGGTGGGCCTCGGCAAGCTCGCGCTGTCGCGCGCGACCGAATATGCCAAGACCCGCGTCGTGTTCAATCGCCCCATCGGCAAGAATCAGGGCATCCAGCATCCGCTTGCGGTGAACTGGGTCGAGCTCGAGGCGGCCTGGCTGATGGTGATGTCGGCCGCCTGGCAGTACGACAAGGGCATGCCCTGCGGCGCCGCCGCCAATGCCGCAAAATATCTCGCGGGCGAGGCCGGCTTTTCGGCATGTGAGCAGGCCGTGATGACGCATGGCGGCTTCGGTTATGCCAAGGAGTTTCATGTCGAGCGCTATTTGCGCGAGATATTGATCCCGCGGATCGCGCCGGTCAGCCCCCAGCTTGCACTCAGCTTCATAGCGGAGAAAGTGCTCGGCCTCGCCAAGTCATACTGAGTCGTGTCCTGCGATGCGCCATCGATCGACTTCACCGGCCTGATCCGGGACGGCGATCTCGTGGTGTGCGGGCAGGCGACGGCCGAGCCGCGTACGCTCGCCGAAGCGCTCGTGACACAGGCAGACCGTCTTCCGTCGTTCCGCCTGCTGGTCGGCCCACTCTTCTCCGAGACGTTTTCGTCCGAATGCGCACCGAACATTTCGTTCCTCAGCTATGGCGTGATCGGCAACGCGCGACGCCTCGCCAAGGCCGGCCGGCTCGCGGTGATCCCGAGCAACTACAGCGCCTTCTGCGCTGATTTCGCCACGGGTCGGCACCGGTCCGACGTCGTGCTCGTACAGCTCGCACAAGCGAACGACGGCAGGCTCAGCGCCAGCCTTTCGAACGACTATGTGATCGACGCCGCTCGCCGTGCGCGCCTGGTCGTTGTGGAAGTCAATGCAGATGCGCCCTGGACCTATGGTGCGGAATGGCCGGACGACGTGCCGATCCATCTGCGGGTTGCCGTACGCCGCCCGCCTGTTGAATTGCCGTCAACGCCGCCTGATGATGTATCGCGCCGCATCGCAGCCCATGCGGCAGGCTTGATCGCCGATGGCAGCACCTTGCAGTTCGGGGTCGGCAGGATTCCGGACGCGATCCTGTCCTCGCTCTCGCATGCGCGCGATCTCGGTATTCATTCCGGCCTGATCAACGATGCCGTCGTCGACCTGATCGAGCGTGGCGCTGTCACCAACGCGCGCAAGGGGCTGGATGCTGGCATCACCGTCACCAATCAGGTGATCGGCACGCAGCGGCTCTATCGCTTCGTGCATGAGAATAGCGCGATTGCGGTGCGCCCCGCGTCCTACACGCACAGCCAGGGCGTGCTGGCGCAGATCAGCCGGCTGGTCGCAATCAATTCCGCGCTTCAGGTCGGTCTCGACGGCTCCGTCAATTCCGAGACCTTGAACGGCGTGGCGGTCGGCGCGATCGGCGGGCAACTCGACTTCGTGCGCGGTGCCAACGCCTCGCCGGGCGGCAGAGCCATCATTGCGTTACCCGCAACTGCCTCGGATGGAACGAGCCGCATCGTGCCCGATGTCGAGACCGTGACGACGCCGCGCGCCGATGTCGATGCCATCGTGACCGAGTGGGGCGTGGCGGAGCTGCGCGGCCTTAGTCTTGCCGAACGCGCGCGCCGCCTGATCACGATCGCGGCGCCGGCGCATCGCGATGCCTTGTCCGCGGAGTTGATGAAGCGAGGGCGATAGCCTCAATTCATCTGCGCAAAGCTCGGCTTGCTCTCTGTGCTGTCGATGATTCCCGGCAGCTCGGTCGCTTCATTCGCGATCATGCCGGCCATCCGCCAGAACAGGTGTGCGAGTCGGGTGAAAGTCTGCCGCTCGCGTTCGATCAACGGCGCCTCTTCCGGAACGGTCAGGGTTTCAAGTCCGACCACGCGGCGGGTGTCGGGCCAGATCGTCATCGATTGCGCGATCGCCGAGAAGCAGCGCGGATCATCGCCGTCGTCGGGCGCCGTCGGCAGACCGGGATATTGAACGGGCGCGACATAGAATTTGTAGGCGCCGCACCCGAGCTGGAGCAGGAATTTCTCGGGGATTGCGACATCGTTGGCAAAGGACACCAGCCGCGCATCGCGTAAGGTTTCAGGTGCGATCGCGAGGAGGTCGCGGGCCGACAGCGCCGAGCAGAAGGACAGGCCTGGATTGTGCTCGCGGAGCAGCGCAGCAAGCGGTAGCTGCTGTTGGCCGGTTTGTGTGAGCAGGATGATGGTCTTCAGCATCGGAATTGCTCTCGTCAGGGGATGAGATGGCAGCGCGTGGCTTCGGCGGCGGCGCTGGCGAAGAAGTCACCGGCGATCTTCTGTCCCGGCGTGATTTCGAACACGCGATAGCGCGCGAGGCGCGCCGCTTCCCGTGCGGTGTTGACATCGTCCTGCCAGCCGCAGAGCGACAGCTCGAACCGACCATAACCGCCGCAGTCGCGGGCAAAGGCGCCGGTCACCGCCTCGACGGTGGCGGCGACCGCACGCGCCTCGTTGGCCTCGACGTCGCGCAGGATCACGGCGACGCCATTGTCGGGGGTGGCCTTCGAAGTCATGACCATGAAGGCGTCACCCGCGCCGGTCCGGCCGGCGCGGCGGGCCGCGCGCACGAGGGAGGCGAAGCTGGGATCAGGTCCGAGCTCGGTCGTGGTCGTCGGCTGCGCATGGATAATGCTGGCGCGGCTCGCGGCGAGGTCACCCGTCAGCGTATGATAGGAGCGGGGGAGCCAAACCGTGTCGAGCGGGCCATGCGAGGAGGCGTGGCTCCAGGCCTGGTCGAGCAGATAGCCTTCCCAGATCGTGGGATGGGAGGCGGCAAGGTGGTGCCAGGCCTGCAGGAATTGCTCCGCGCCGGTCGTACGGCCGAGATAGAGCGTACGCGCCGACATCTCCCAACGGTTCCACTTGTGGAGAGCGACGTCGCAGCCGAGCGCGGACGGCAGCAGAGGCGCCTCGCGCAGTACCGCGCCTGGTTCGACGAAAAGCAGCGGTTCGCTGTAGCGGCTCCAAATCCGCGCGATGAACTCGGCCTTCTCGAAGCAAAGCAACTCTTCGCCGAGCTCGGCTGCGATCGGCTCGATATGGCTGTCGAGCTCAAAGGCCTCGAGTGAGCACTGCAAGGCGCGTATCGCGGAAGGGTCGGTGCCGTAAGGGTAGTAGGAGATGACGCGCGGCCGCACCGTGCATTGATCCGCGGCCGCGAGAAACCTCGACCAGCCGATTCCGCCCCACCACATTTCATGCGGACCCTCGGCGCTCGGGCCGACGGTGCCGAACTCGGTCAGCTTCGACTTGAGGAAGTCAAAGCCCGGATTTTCGCTGAGCGGGATGACGACCGCGCAGCCCGGAGTCAGGGTGCGGTAGAACAGCTCGGCCGCGGCGCCGCTCGGTGGCTCGGTCAGGATGACCACCCCGCCGCTTCGGCGGCCTTCATGCGCCTGCTGCACCGTCGGGGCGCCGCAGCGGCCAACCAGCCAGCCGAGGCGATAGCGCTGCGCGTCACCGAGCCGGATGCCGGCCGCATGCAAAAGGCCGTCAAGATCTGTTTGCGTTTCGTCCGTCAACTCCGTGCCCCCTCGTTTCGTGTCGGCCCTTGGGCTTCAACGGGCGAGGGGGCGCGATCAGGCGCATTATTCGCGCGGGGTGGCAAGGATGCGGGCGTGACTGAGCGAGGTGAGCGCGATCGAATAGACCGCGACGTCCCGCGCCATCGGGGCGACCGGGATCAGGAGGCAGCCGCCGTCGTTCTCGGCGCAGTAATAGGAGCCGTTTCGCTGGAGCCCGGCATGGACCAGGCCGTCGGCAGCGATCCCGGTCACGTCCTGGCTTTCGGAGGCGTCGCGAACGCTGTCGCCGCCCTGGACGGTCACGCCGTGAAGGAGACCTTCGCGGGCGAGCTTCGCCAGCGGGACGGCGATCGTCGCGACGGCCATCGCCCGCGATAACGGGATGCGCAGGCGCAGCTCGCCAAGTCCGGTGCGATAAACGGTCACCGTTTCCATCGAGGCGCTGCCCTCGGTTCGGAACAGGCCGATCTGTAACGTACCGCAGGCGGCTTCCTCGAACACGTCGGGGGGCAGGCGGTTCGCGCCGAACAGCGTGTAGAGATAGGAATAGGACGGCGACAGGCCGGCAAAGCTGCCGGCAAGCCACATCGGCGGCGCGGCCGAGGTGCAGGCGGCGGAAAGGCCGCGAGCCGTGAGCTGGTTGCGGACGAAATCGCCGTCGAGCAGTGGCGCCAGCGCATGGGTGCCGAGATTGACATCGTGCTTCAATCCGCCGAGCAGCGCGATCTCGTCGTCGTCCGGCAGCAGCAACAGGCGCGCCAGCATCGCCGCACTCCAGCTTGCGGCGACGTCGAGCGCAGCATAAGGCACCAGCTCGTATTCGGAGGCGATCTTGTCCGCTGCTGCCGCGAAGGCCAGCGCGCCCGATTGGATCTCGGTGGCCAGCGCGATCTGTTCGGCGGGGCGCGGATTGATCTCGCGCAGGACGGTCTCGTCCTGATAGTCTCGCACCGAGCCGTCGGCAGAGCAGCAGATCTGCTCGAGCAGCGCGACATTGCGGATCAGCATGCGCTTGACGTGTGGCGTCACCACCAGATCGGAGACGAAGCCTTCCGCAGTATCGCCCTCGGCGATGTCGTCGAAGGCGTCGTCGAGCGAGATCAGATAGGCACCGTGCAGGCGGATCTTGATACCTTCCTGGTCGAAGATGCGGCGCAGTGCCTTCTGTACGCTGCCGGAATAGCCGAGATCGGCGAGAACGAGGTCCGTGCAGTCGTCAAACCCCGGGATGGTGTGGCGGAGATAAGCGAGCAGGCGGGCGCGCAAGCCGGCGGCAAGCTCGGTGATCTCGCTTGCGTCCATCAGGTGCGGCAGCGCTTCGGCAAGCTCGTCGCCGGGCGCGATCCCGTCGGGATAGTTCGCAAAGAAGGCGGCGACCTTTGGCGGCAGGATCTTGAGCATGTCGCGCAGCGTCGGCGCATCGATTCTGAGCACCTTGCCGAGGAGATCGCAGAGCGGCTCCATCGAATCGGCGGAGCCGATCAGGCTGACGCGGCGATTGATCTCGACATAGGCCGACGTTGGGCCGCGGCGTTCCTGCCAGATCCGGTGTGACAAAAATCCATCGCGGCCGAGAAAGCCGAGGGTCACGCGCCGGCCTGGCTGCGCCAGCGCCTCGCAGCGCGACGCGACGAAAGCATCGAACGCCGTCATGACCGGACCAAGCACGGTCAGGCCCGACTGGAACGCCGTTGATTTCTCCGCGCTCCGCGACGCCACCATTCGCCGCAGCGTGCGCGCGCCCTGGTCGAGCCGCGATGGCTTGCCCTGGCACAGCAAGTCGAACATCGCGGTCTCGCGCTGGAGCTTCAAGGCCAATGGCGCGGAGGCTTGCGCATAGTAGCGGGGACGGATGCCGTGGCGCCGCGCGCCCTTGATGTCGGCGCTCTCGTTGTCGCCAACGTGAAAGGACGCGGCCGGATCGATGCCCTGATCAGAGATGTATTTGGCGAACAAGCACTCGCTCTTGCTACTGCCGTGATCGCAGGACGCATAGAGGAAGTCCCAGTCGAGGCCGGGACGGCAGGCGCGCAGCAGGCGGGCGAGCTGCGCGGAATCCCAGTAGGTGTCCGAGATGAATCCGGTGCGATGACCGGCGCGCTTCATGTCCAGATATTGCTGGAGCATTTCCGGATTGACGCGGCAAAGCTCGATCTCGGCGGCGAACTCGGCCTCGACGAGATCATCGAGATTGTGGCGATCGAGTCCGAACAGCTTGAACGGAAAATAGGAATAGATCTCGGCGATATGCACTTCGCTCACACCGCGTTTGTCCTTCGCGCTTCGGCGTGCGCGCGATTCGGCCTGTATGCGATGTTGAACGAAACTGGTGGAAACGTTCGGACATATTCTTGAAATGCCTGATAGCTCGTAAGTCCTTTCAAATACGCCATCTGGCGTCGTGCAGGCGCGCACGAGAAATGTATCGAAAACATCGAATGACCAAGCAGAAACAATTCTCCTCCGACGTTTCGCGTCGGCCGTCACGATCTTCATGCTGCAATTCCCCGCCAATCGAACCGATTAACGCTGCCGTGTTGCAAGTCAGGCGCGATCGTGACGAAAAAAGTTCGCGCGCGATTCAAAACCGCGCATGTCGCGACTGACAGATTCAAAAAATCCGCTAGGTTCGAAAAGGTGATTCGGCAAAAATTGCCGAGTGAGAAAATCGTCTCGCGTTCATTCACACTTGGACACAATCGATCGCCGCGTGCCTCGCGCGCAGAGCGCGTGTTCGGTTTAGTGCCGTGTATCTCCTCGAGTTTTCGAAGCTGCATCTGTTCGGGATGAATGATCCGCAAATGACGCGAGACGATGTCGATGATTGCAGGACAGTAGCGCGCGCTTCGCGCAATGTCGGCAATTGTTGCCGGTCACTCGGCAAAAGATTCCGGATAACATCTTGAAAAATAACAAAAATTCTCCGCCTGGATTGGTTCGCTCCCGCGTTCAACGCCTGGAAGCCGTGTGGAATATGCGCCGCCGGCATTGCGGGTTGGAGATTGCGGGATGAGTTACGCGCTTGATGTCTGGGCGCCCGCCGAGGCCGAAGTCACGACGACGGTGCCGGTCGACGAGACGTTGCCGGTGATGCCGTCCGCGCCGCTCGCGCCGGACGCGATGCCGGCCGCCGAGATCGTCCTCGATGAAGACAGCGAGCTGCTCGATCGCCTTGCGACCGATGACGAAGCGGCGTTCCGCATGCTGGTCGAACGTCACATCGATCGTGCCTATGCAATCGCGCTTCGCATCGTCGGCAACGCCGCGGATGCCGAGGACGTGGTGCAGGACACCATGCTCAAGATCTGGAGCCATCGCGGACGCTGGCAGCATGGTCGCGCAAAGTTCTCCACCTGGCTCTACCGTGTCATCTCCAACCGCTGCATCGATCTGCGCCGCAAGCCGCGCACGGAGAACGTCGACACGGTGCCGGAGGTTGCCGATGGTCAGCCGGATGCGGCCGACATCATCGAGCGCAACGAGCTGAACGACATGCTGGAGGTCGCAATGCAGCGGCTGCCCGAGCAGCAGCGCGTCGCGGTGATCCTGTCGTATCATGAGAACATGAGCAACGGTGAGATCGCCCAGGTGATGGACACCACGGTCGCTGCGGTGGAGTCGCTTCTCAAGCGTGGCCGCCAGCAGCTCCGCCAGCTGCTGCGGCGGCACGAACGCGACATTCGCACCGCGTTTACAGATTGCTAACCATAAAATCCCGCATCCGAAATTATTTTCGCCTGATCTCCTTGCGCTCCGCCGTTTGAGCGAACGGACGGGGCTGCGCCCGCGTCGTCAGTCGCTTAATCACGATGCGGCACGTCATGCCCATCAGCACAGGAGCCTGCAATGCCCGCGATTTCCACCAATACCGCTGCGAATGCCGCAGTCCGCTACCTCAACATCAACTCCGCGCAGGAGAGCAGCGCGCTCTCGAAACTGTCGAGCGGCTCGCGCATCACCTCGGCCTCCGACGACGCCGCGGGTCTTGCGATCTCCACCCGCATCTCCTCGGACGTCACCACGCTGCAGCAGGCCGCGACCAACGCCTCGCAGGCGACCGCGGTCCTCCAGACCGCCGACGGCGGCGCCTCGAACATCTCCGACATTCTCGCCCGCATGAAGTCGCTGGCTTCCGAGTCGTCCTCTGGCACCACCACCAGCTCCAGCCGCACCTACATCCAATCGGAATTCTCGCAGCTCACGAGCGAAATCGATTCCATCGCGAGCGGCACGCGCTACTCCAGCCAGAGCCTGCTCGACGGCACCAGCGTATTTTCGTCGGGCGTCTCGGTTCTGGTCGGCTCGTCGGGATCGGACACCATCACCATCACGCTGTCGAATCTGACGGCGTCCTCGCTCGCCGTCTCCTCGCTCGACGTCAGCACCCAGACGGGCGCGACCTCGGCGCTGACCGCACTGGATACCGCGATCGACACGGTCTCGGCCGCCCGCGCCTCGATCGGTGCGCAGGAGTCGCGTTTCAACTTCTCCTCGGACTCGATCTCGACCCAGACCCAGAACCTCGAATCCGCCAACTCGGCGATCAAGGACGTGGATATCGCAGCCGAGCAGGCCACGCTGTCCTCGGCCGAGGTGAAGACTCAGGCCGCGGTGTCGGCGGAATCCGCCGCGAACCAGATGCCGCAGTACCTGCTCAAGCTGCTCGGCTAAGAATCGTCTTTCCGGGCCGGCATGAGGCCGGCCCGGCTTTTCCTGCGATAGGTCGGGCACATCAGTGACCAGTGTCAGCTCAAGCACCAGCAGCACGTCGACCAGTTCGACGGCGTCGAGCGCTTCATCGGTGACAACGACCGGCACGACCACGTCGACCAGCGTCGACTGGAGCGCGCTGATCACGGCGGCTGTGAATGCCAAGCTCACTGCGGCGACCACGATCTCGACCACCATCACCAACAACGAGGCCAAGGTCTCCGCTTACCAGACACTCCAGACCGACCTCTCGACGTTGTCCTCCGGGCTTTCGTCGCTCGCGACTTCGGTCGTCAATTCGCTCGCGACGAACGTGTTCGCAACGCGCTCGGCGTCCATCAGCTCGACCGGCGACGTCAGCGCGTCGTCCGCGCTGTCCATGAGCGTCAGCAATGGCGCTGCGACCGGCGACCATACGTTGACGATCAGCCAGATCGCGACGGCGCAGAAGGTGATCGGGACCTCGCAGTCGAGCGAAACCACCGCGCTCGGCTATACCGGGACGTTTTCGCTGGGGCTGGGTAGCGGCAGCACCGCCAGCATCAGCGTGACGAGCACGATGTCGCTCCAGGATATCGTCGACACCATCAATGCCCAGACCTCGACGACCAACGTCCAGGCGTCGATCGTGCAGGTCTCCAGCGGATCCTACGAGATGGTGCTCTCGGGAACAGAGGATGCCGCCGACATCACCTATTCCAGCACGTCCGGCAACGACATCCTCAACGAGTTGGGGGTGACCGACAGCTCCGGATCATTCTCCGACGTGCTGCAGACGTCCCAGGCAGCGAAGTTCACCCTTGACGGTATCTCGATGACCCGGGATACCAACGACATAACGGACGTGCTGACAGGCGTCACGTTCGATCTGCTACAGGCAACAACCACCGGTGCGACGCTGAACATCAGCATCGGGACCGATACCAGCCAGATCACGTCGGCGCTTACCACCTTCGTCACGAACTACAATGCGTATCGTGACGCCGTCATCGCACAGCAAGCGACCAATTCGGACGGTACGGCGTCGTCCAGCGCGGTGCTGTTCGGCGACGGAACCATGCGCGACATCACGAGCCAGCTCGAGAACGCGCTCAACAGTACGGTGGGCGGGCTGACGATGGCCGACCTCGGCCTGTCGTTCAATGACAAGAACGAGCTGGAGCTCGATACCAGCACGCTCTCCTCGATCCTGAGCACCAATCTGAGCGGCGTGACCACGCTTTTGTCGGCGCAGACCACGACCTCATCGAGCCAGCTCAGCGTCGTGAATACCGGAACTTCGCCGCAATCCTTCACGCTGGACCTGACGGTCGATTCCTCCGGCAATCTGAGCTCGGCCTCGGTCGGCGGCGACTCATCGCTATTCACGGTCAGCGGCACCACCATCATCGGTAACGCCGGCACGGCTTATGCCGGCATGGCTTTCACCTATTCCGGAACGACCTCGCAATCGATCACGGTGACGTCGACGTCAGGAATCGCCACGCAGCTTTATCAGGTTGCCAAGAATGCCTCGTCGAGCACCGGGTCGCTGCAGACGCTGATCACCAACCTGGAAACGCGCGACGACGACCTACAGCAGAAGGTCGACGACATTCAGAGCGCCGCGTCGGCCTATCAGACGCAGTTGGAAGCGCAATATGCGAAGTACCAGGCGGCGATCGAGAGCGCGAACAACACGCTGACCTATCTCAAGGCTTTGCTCAACTCCAGCTCGAGTAGTTAATGATGCATAATCCGATGGCGTACATGGCCAATCAGGCCTATCGGGGTGCGGCCACCACCGTGCCGCCGCTCAAGGCGGTGTCGATGCTGCTTGGCGGCGCGATCACGTTTCTCCAGAAGGCGCTTGCTTCGCAAGAGGCGCGGCGCTTCGAGGAGGGGCATGAGTATCTGATGAAGGCGACCGCGATTTTGCGCGGGCTCGGTCATAATCTCGATTTCACCAAGGGCGGAGCGGTGGCCGAGCGGCTCTACCAGACCTACAATGCAATGATCCTGGCGAGCCTGCGCGCTTACGGCCGGCCGCATGCCCGCGAGAGCTATGGGCGGATCATCGCCGGCCTGACCGAGCTGCGCGAGGCCTGGGAATTCGTCGATGCGACCGTGCGGACGGCCAAGGCTGGGCCGGTCGGTTCGGCGCAGAAGCGCTGAGGCCCTTGCGCCGGCGTCGGTTTGGACCGGCGCGGGATTCCGGCGTCCCGTATTTCTTCGCTCGGGCGGTGGTTTCCGCGATAATTCCGCGGGAGCGTCGCCGGTCCTGTCGCGTCCCGACAGGCGAATTCGGTTTCCGTCGCCTCTGCAATGCTTTATGACAGGCCCGGGGGTGCGGGACCCGGGCGATGGACATCACCGAGTTTGAGGATCTGATCGATCGGTTGGGCGAGGACCTGTCCCTCTGGCCCGAAGACCGTCGTTCGTTCGCCGAAGAGCTGCTCGGTCATTCCGCCGATGCGCGCGCCCTGCTGGAAGCGGCACGCGCGCTCCGCAATGCGCTGGCCGCACCGCCGGTGCGGGCGCCCGCCGGACTTGCCGATCGTATCGTCGCCGCCGCCAAACGCACGGCCGATCCCGCCAAGCCCCACGCCCAGGACGAGACGGCGGGGAACTGAGCTTCTCGTTTCAGGTGCTTCATTAGCTTCGACTTTGAAGCGGACGCGAAGCCTTTCGTCACCTCATCCCGTCCGCGGCGGAGCCATCACAGATGACGTGAGCGCTGGGGGCAACCCTGTCTCCACATCGTCATGGCCGGGCCTTGTCCCGGCCATCCACGCGTTTGCCCGCGGCACCAAGGACGTGGATGCCCGGGACAAGCCCGGGCATGACGAACTTGCGGATGCGCATACGCAATCACTCCGTGCGCAAGTGTGGCGAAGGACCTCGCCCGTTCCGCGCCGGCAGATCCGCTTAATTTCGTCGCTTCTCTAAGTCGCGCCTGCACGGCAGATTTTGCCGCCTCGGAAAGCGCGTCGCGGCGCGCGAATCCCCGCCTGAATTCACGCGCCAGCGCGTTTCATCAGCACACAGATTTCAAGTCGCAACCCGACGCGTTCGCTAGCCGCGCGTTGCACAGGAACCGAGGATACTGATGACCGTTGCCGCGACGACGTCCACTTCGACAGCAACGACGACGACATCGTCGTCGAGCTCCTCATCGACTTCATCGCTGACGTCGAACGAGTTCCTGAGCCTGCTTGTCAGTGAGCTGCAGAACCAGGATCCGCTGAACGCGACCTCGACGACGGACTTCATCAACCAGCTCACGTCCTACGCCAATTTCAGCCAGCAGCAGTCGATCAACACCAATCTCAGCGCGCTCGCGAGCTCGTTCTCGAGCCTCGTGACGCTGAACTCGGTCAACTACATCGGCCACACGGTGGAAGCGAAGTCCGATACCGCGACGCTGAGCAACGGCTCGGCGACGTTTGGCTACTCGCTGTCGGCGGCGTCCTCGGACGTTGCGATCACGATCAAGGATTCGTCCGGCAACACGGTCTATACGACCACCACCACCGGCACCACCGGCTCCAATAGCTTCACCTGGGACGGCAAGGACTCGTCCGGCAACCAACTCACTGACGGCGGCCAGTACACGATCTCGGTGACCGCGACCGACAGCGCTGGCAATTCCGTTCTCAACTACACGACCGTTACCGGCACGGTGACCGGCATCGACACCTCGACCTCGACGCCATCGCTCACCGTGAACGGCGTCTCGGTGAGCGCTGCCAACATCATCGGCGTCACGTCCTGATTTCTTTCGGAGTTCGATCATGAGCCTCAGCGGCGCACTTTCCTCGGCAATCTCTGCGCTCAGCTCGCAGAGCCAGGCCCTGTCGATGATCAGCGACAACATCGCCAATTCCGACACGACCGGCTACAAGACGACGTCCGCGATGTTCGATGATCTCGTCACCGCATCGAGCAACGCAACCTCCTATGCCTCGGGTGGCGTCACGGTCTCCGGCCGGGCTAATATCACCCAGCAGGGCCTGCTGGCTGCGACGTCCAACGCAACCGACGTCGCGATCCAGGGCTCGGGCTTCTTCGTGGCGACCAATGCGACGTCCGGCGGCACCGTCTCCTATACCCGCAACGGCGCCTTCACCATCGACAACGCAGGCTACCTCGAGAACAACGGCTATTATCTCGAGGGCTGGCGCACCGACGCTGACGGCAACGTCACCGGAAACGAATCGGCCAGCAATCTCGAAGCCATCAATACCCAGGTCGCATCGACCAGCGGCAGCGCGACCACCACGACGACGATCGCGGCCAACCTGCCGTCGGATGCTGCTACGGGCGATACCTACACCAGCTCGATGACGGTCTACGATTCGCTCGGTGCGGCGAACTCGATGAAGATCACCTGGACCAAGACCGGGACCAATACCTGGAGCGCGAGCGTCGCCCAACCGACCTCGACGTCCGACACCACGACTACGACTGCGACCAGCGCGACGGCCGGCACGAGCGGCACGATCGACATCGTTTTCAACTCCGACGGTTCGCTGGCGAGCACCAGCCCGAGCCCCGCGACCGTCGCGGTGACCGGCTGGTCGGACGGCGCCGCCGACAGCAAGATCACGCTCGACCTCGGCACCGTAGGCGGGACCGACGGCCTGACGCAATATGCGTCAGGCGAAACCACGCCGTCGGTCAACGTCACCAGCATTACCTCGGACGGCCTGTCCTACGGCACCCTGTCGAGCATCGCGATCGGCAAGAACGGCGTTGTCGATGCCACCTATTCCAATGGCAAGACGATCGCGATCTACAAGATCGCGGTGGCGACCTTTGCCGATCCTAATGGTCTGTCTGCCAGCAGCGACCAGATGTATTCGGCGACCGTCGCATCGGGAGATCCGACACTTCAAGCCTCCGGCGAGAATGGCGCGGGCACGATCTACGGCAGCGAGCTCGAATCCTCCACCACCGACACCTCGAGCCAGTTCTCCAGCATGATCTCGGCGCAGCAGGCCTACTCTGCGGCCTCGCAGGTCATCTCGACCGTCAACAAGATGTACGACACCCTGATCTCGGCGATGAGGTAGACGATGGGCGGGGATAAGAGCCATGCCGCGGGAGAGGCGCTGCTGCTGCGACTGCGGCGACTGATTGCGCGCGCCCGCGCTGCTGGCCGCGAGCGCAAAGAACTGCTCGCCTTGCTCGACGACATCGAGACGGCGCGCCGCGGCCTGATCCGCGAATCCGAGGCAATCGAAGACGAAGCGCGGCAGACGAGCGTGCGAACCACGGCGATCGGCGCCTATTTGCGCGGCGCACAGATCGGCCGCGGCCGGCGGCACAATTGAGACCACGAAAGCAACGAACATGAAACAGGCTCAAATGACCAGGACCAGCGTCGCCGAAAGTGACACGCGCATCAAATCGCTGATCGCGCTGATCGACGTCTTGACCGCGCTGGTCGCCGAAGAGAACGCCGAGCTTGCCAAAGGGCTCCCGGCCTCGCGGCTGAAACAGGTCGACGAGAAGAACCGGCTGGCGGAAATCTTCGAGAGAACCGTTGCGGAATGCGCTGCCGGCTCGACCAGCCTGCATGTCCGCGACCGGATCCTGCGCGAACAGCTCATGGAGCGGATCCTGACGCTGCGCGCGGCGATGGATGAGAATTTGGTGCGCCTGCGCGCGGCGATCGAGGCCAGCAACCGTCGTATCGAGGCGGTGATGCAGGCGATCCGCGAGCAGATCGCCGCGGTGTCGCCCTATGGCGCGTCGGGTCGGCTCGCCGCGCGCGCGGTCTCCAGCGGCACCATTCGTCAGGCCTGAGGGCAGGGAAGGGGCAGCCGCCGTGTCGCTCGATATCGCACGATTGATCGCCTTCAGCGGGCTGTCGGCCACGCAGGTGCAGATCAGCGTGACGTCGTCGAACATCTCGAACGCCGACACGACAGGCTATACCGAGAAGACCGCAAACCAGGCGAGCAGCGTCACCAATGGCGTCGGTACCGGCGTCACGGTGACGGGCATCACCTCGAACGTCAACAAGCTGTTGCTGAAGTCGCTGATCTCAGCGACCTCGGACCTTGGCTCGGCCGACACGACCAACACCTACCTTACCTCGCTCGAGAAGCTCTACGGCTCGACCAGCAGCTCAAGCTCATCGTCGACCGGAACGTCGCTTGCCAATACGATCGCGTCGCTGGAATCTGCGCTGTCGTCGCTCGCCAGCACGCCGAGCAGCGCTTCGCTGCAATCCAATGTCATCAGTGCACTCGACGACGTCGCGAGCCAGCTGCGGGAGACGTCGAGCAGCATCCAGAAGCTACGCTCCAATGCCGACCAGGATATCTCTTCCTCGATCGACGACGTGAACTCGGACTTGCAGCAGATCGCCGACCTCAATGCCGAGATCAAGCAGACCGCGGCAGCGGGCCAGTCGACGGCGGATCTGGAGGACCAGCGCAACACCGCGTTGCAGGACGTCGCCTCCAAGATGAATGTCAGCTACTACACGGCCTCGAACGGCGATCTCCAGATCTACACCACGTCTGGCCAGGCGCTGGTCGACAGCACCGCGCACACCATCAGCTATACGACGGCGGCCAACGTCTCCTCGTCGACGGTCTACAGTGCCGGCTCATCGTCCAGCGGCTTCAGCGCCATTACGGTGAATGGGGAAGACATCACTTCGCAGATCACCGGTGGCGACATCGGAGCCCTGATCACGCTGCGCGACAAGACCCTGCCGGCCGCGCAGTCCCAGCTCGACCAGCTCGCCCAGCAGCTCGCCTCGGCGATGAACAGCGTGTCGAACAGCGCGTCATCGGTGCCGCCGCCGACCACCCTGACGGGGACAACCAGCGTCACCAGCTCCACGCTGCTCTCGGCCACTGGCACGGTGCGCCTTGCCGTCACCGATCAGAGCGGCAACCTCGTTTCATACAGCGATCTCGATCTCTCGTCCTACTCCACGGTCGGAGACCTCGTCTCCGCCATCAACAAGATCTCCGGGCTTTCAGCTTCGATCGATTCGAACGGCCACCTGACCATCACGTCGACCGAGTCCAGCGACGGCGTCGCGATCAACGAGATGACGAGTTCGGTCGGAAGCTCGAGCGAGGGATTTTCGCAGTATTTCGGCCTCAACGATCTGGTGACGGGCACCAGCGCGTCCGATATCGCGGTCAACAGCAGCATCCTTTCCGGCACCGACGAGCTGCAGCTGGCGACGCTGGACTCTTCGTCGAGCCTGACCGTCGGCAGCCAGGTACTGACGTCGGGCTCGGCGACCGTGGTCAACAACTTCTACGACGCGCTGACGGACTCGCGGACATTCGCGTCGTCCGGCGGGCTGGCCGCTACCACCGGCTCGTTCGCCGATTATGCCGCGGCGATCGTTTCCGATGTCGCGAGCAAGTCCTCCGAGGCCTCCACCAACTACACCGCAAAGGAGACCGCGCAGTCGACCTATGCGAGCTCGCTGTCGTCGCAATCGGGCGTCAATCTTGACGAAGAATCGGCGCGGCTTAGCACGCTCCAGAACAAGTACACGGCGGCCTCCGCCCTGATCCAGGCCATCAACACAATGTACTCGGCGCTATTGACCGCCGTGCAATCGGGCTAAGCGAGGAGCGGGCCATGGTGGCGATGCGGGTTGCCACGTTCGCGCAGTCGAACACGATGATCGCGGACGCGATGCGCGTGCAGGCCGTCATGGCCAACGAGCAGATCCAGGAATCGTCGGGTGTCATCTCGAGCGATTTCGGCGGCTATGGCTCGACCACGCAGCACGTGGTCAACCTCCAGGTTTCGGTGACGCGCGCGCAATCCTATATCGATGCCGCGTCGCTCGCCGACAGCAAGGTGCAGGTGATGTATTCCGCGGTCGGCTCGGTGACCGATATCATTACCCAGCTCCGCACCCAGCTCAGCGCCGCCTCGACCGGAAGTTCGACGGAGAGCAGTTCGGTGATCTCCTCTGCGCAACAGATGTTGGAGGAGATGGGGTCACTGCTCAACACGCAATATGACGGCCAGTACGTCTTCGCGGGGGGCAAGACGGAGACGGCGCCAGTCGATCTCACGAGCTTCGCCACAGGTACGGGATCTACCACGACGGCGGACACCAGCTATTATAGCGGCGACAGCGAGATCGCCTCGGTCCGCGTTGCGACCGACCAGAGCGTGTCCTACGGTGTAACGGCGGACAATTCGGCCTTCGAAGAGGTGATGCGCGTCCTGAAGTATGTCGCCAACAGCTCCTCGCTGTCCTCTTCCGACATCACCAGCGCGCTGGATCTGGCGAGCACCGCACTGGACGACACTGCTGCCGTCCAGGCGAAGCTGTCGAGCGCGGCCTCGCAGATCGAGACGGCGAGCACACGCCAGAGCGATTACAAGAGCTATGCCGAGACGCTGGGAAGCGATCTCACCAGCGTCGACGTGGCCGCCGTCACCGCGCAATTGTCGACCTATCAGTCCCAGCTTACCGCGTCCTATTCGGCGCTCGCAAAGATCCTGGGCATGAATCTTGCGAGCTACCTGAAATAGCACCGCTATTCGGCGGCAATCTTCTCCATGGCCTTGGCGCGCAGCCTGGCGCGCTGGATCTTGACGCCATTGGCGCTGTCGGTGACGGGGAAAGCGTCGACGAAGTAGATGCGCGCGGGGACCTTGTAGCCGGCCAGCCGCTCGCGCAGGCGCGCGACCAGTGCAGCCTCAGGCGGTGGCTCTTTTGCCGGGATCACGAAGGCGGCGCAGCGGGCCTGTCCGTTTATATCGACGGCGACGACCTGCGCATCGGCAATGCCGGCGCACGACTTCAACTCGTCCTCGATCTCGCCGGGCGCGACCAGGAAGCCGCCGAGCCGCATGGCATCGCCCGCCCGCGTCTCGTAGACGAAGGAGCCGTCGCCACGCAGCCGGCCGATATCACCGGTGCGGAAGAAGCCGTCGGCGGTAGTTGCCTCGTGTGTCGCTTGCGGATTGTTGAAATAACCGAGGAAGCGCGAGGGAGCGCTGATCTCGATCTCGCCGGAGACACCAAGTCCCATCAGCTCGCCGCTGTCCGTATCGCGGATGCGGACGCGAGCATCCGGCGACATCGGCCAGCCGCCGCCCTCGATGCGGTCGGAGAAGGCGGCATCGCGCCGGCCGATCGAGAACAGGGCCTGCACCTCGCTCGAGCCGTACAGGCCGAACAGCGGCAAGCCCCGCGCCTCCGCTTCCGCCGCAAACTCGCGCCAGCCGGGCTGGAACGCGGCGAAACCGAACACTTCCGCATGTGGGAACGGCCGTGGCGCATCGGTCAGCGCCAGGATACGGCGAAACATCTCGTCCGAGCCGAAGGAATGCGTGATCGCGTGCTCACCCAAGATTTTGAGCGCCGGCGCAGCGTCGAACGCATCGAGCACGTGGATGGTGACGCCGGCCGTGAGGAAGGCAAGCAGGGCGGTCATCCCGAACGTGCCGCAGAACGGAAGCATTGCGAGCAGCGAATGGCGTTGCGGCGACAGCGCCAGCGCCTTGGCGATAGCAGCTGCATGCATGGCCAGCGTCGCTTGCGAATGCGCCACCAGCTTCGGCCCTTTGGTCGTGCCCGAGGTGGTGTAGAGCAGTGCTGGCAGGTCGACGTCGCCGCGTGATGGCGCCGCCGGATAGAGGCTCTCGAAGGCGTCGAAGCGTATGCAGGGCCATTGGGCCGGGATCGTATCCGCGCCGACCACGGCGAGCTTTTCAAGCGCCGGCACATCGCTTGCGGCGATATCGGCGAGAATGGCGGCAAAGTCGATCGAGCGAAACGCTGCTTCCATCACCAGAAGCTTCGCACCGGAGAGGTGGAGGAGGTGGGCGACTTCCGCGCTGCGGTAGCGTGTGTTGACCGCGGCGATGATTGCGCCAAGTCGGGCGGCAGCGAACAGCAACGCGATCCATTCGATGCGATTGACCAGCCAGACTGCGACTACATCCCCTTTGCCGATGCCTTGCGCAGCGAGCCACGCCGCGGTCTGGTCGATCCTGCCCGACAATTCGGCGCGCGGGACGGGCGTGCGGTCAAACACCAGCGCGGGATCGGAGAAGATCTCGATCCCGATCAGCGATTGCAGCGAGCGATCGTTGGGGCGCATGGCTACCCGCAGTAACCCGATCGTGCAAAGCTGTCTACTTGGTGCCGAACATCCGGTCGCCGGCATCGCCCAGGCCCGGCACGATATAGCCATGATCGTTGAGCCGCTCGTCGACCGAGGCGGTCCAGATCGGTACGTCCGGATGTTCCGACTGGAACTGCGCGATGCCTTCCGGGGCAGCCAGCAGGCAGACGAAGCGGATGTCGCGAGCGCCGCGCGCTTTCAGCAGGGACGCGCCGGCGCGGGCGGAGTTGCCGGTCGCAAGCATCGGGTCCATCAGGATGACGGTGCGGTCGGACAGGTCCTGCGGCGCCTTGAAGTAGTATTCCACGGCCTGCAAGGTAGCGGGATCGCGATAGAGCCCGATATGGGCGATGCGGGCGGATGGCATCAGCGCCAGCATGCCGTCGAGGAAGCCGACGCCGGCGCGCAGGATCGGCGCCAGCGTGAGCTTCTTGCCGGCGATTTTTGGTGCCTGCATCGCCGAAATCGGCGTCTCGATTTCCACGAGCTCCAGCGGCAGGTCGCGCGTCACCTCGTAGCACAGGAGCATCCCGATCTCGTTCAGGATCTCGCGAAAGCTCTTGGTCGAGCGGTCCTTCTCCCGCATCAGCGAGAGCTTGTGCTGGACCAGGGGATGATCGACGACGTGGACGTTGCAGCTACCCATGGTAACCGCTCTACACGGTTCCCCGGGCTCGCGCCAGATCGGCGGCAGCGTTTTCCCTGCGCTCGAGCTGCCTAACCGGAGGGCATTGCGATCTCCGTCCTGACCCTGTTGCCGCCCTCAAAGGCCGCCATCGGCCTCCGGTCTAGACGCCCAATCCACGCGCGATCAGCGTGATCACGAGCGTCAGGATGCCGCCCCAGATCAGGCTCAGCGTCATGGTCAAGATGGTGACCGTGACCGCGTGCTCGAGATTTGCCTTGGCGGGCCGCATCTCAATCGTCCGATGCGAGGGCAGGCAGCGCGCCAACGCGCGTGCCGAGAAAGAGAGCTCCCATCAGCGCAACCATGACGATGATCTTGAGTTCGGTCATTTCACGCGTTCTCCGCTATCATGCGGCAAGTCGCGCCAGACGGCGCCTGGCTTGACTAGTCCACCGCGCCAGTTGAGCGGCGAGAGGATTGCCGTCGTTCTCGACATCAAGCTCGAACGTATCGGATGGAAACACCAGCGCGCATTGTGCCGGTTTGCTCTGCCGATGTGCAAACTCCACCGCCGAGCTCTTGAACAGGAAGATCCCGCCAACGCGTCCCCTGGCCTCGCGGGCGACCCAGAGACCGGCCGTGTTGCGGCCGATGAAGAAGGCGGGGATGGAGGCGCTGATGATCTCAGGATCGAGCGGCTGGAGCGCTGTCGTCGGCTCGGATGCCCGTTGCGCCTGCGGAGGCCGAGGCGGGAGATGCGCAGCTTGAAGGGCGATCGTGGCCATGGCGGCCTCCTCAGACATCTCTAAGGTCATGATCGTCTACCATGCCGGTCAAGCGTGGAAGCGCCAGACATAGATTGCGGTCTTCAGTGCGATGAGCGCGGCGAGCACGCCACCCGCCGAGAGTACGCCGAGCACGCGCAAAGCGAGGCGCTTGAGCTGGGCTTTCCGCGCTTTCGAGATCCGCGCCGGGCGCTCCGCCCAGTCAAAGGGCCTTTCAAAGCCATGTATCAGCATCGACATTTGAGGAATCCTAATCCGTGGCGGGGTGAGATCGCCGCTCCGATCTGCCTCGTATGATGTCCATCGCGGCGTAGGATTGCGAGACGAACACCGAGGCCGCCGCATAAGAATTTCATAAAGGTGCCGTTCGTTGCGCCGGCAGCCCTCTGAACAGGTCGCGGTTCCGCTTTGGTCGCGCCGCGGGCGGGCCAGCATCCGAACGCGTTGTTCCGACGGCCGCAGCGAAGGCGAGGCGCAGGCGCGGTACATCGATCTGGTTGAAAAAGCATTTCAAGATGGCGTCCGCATTCTGCTGCTGCCCACTGATCGCCGCGCAAAGCTGGGAGCTTGTTCGGCGGAAGAAATGCGGGGAGTCTTCGGAATCTCGACGCCCGAGCCGGTCGAGTTCCGCAGCGAGACCCGCAACGTTGAACCGGTCCGCGTCGTCAAGTGTGATTGCAAAGCGTAGGATCGCCAACTGCCAAGCGCGCAGCAGTTTGCCGTGACCCTCTGCGGGTTTCAGCGAGTTCATGACTGCTTGGCCGAACTTTGTCGGACGGCATCACCCCTCGCCAACATCGATCAACTCCTCGTCGTTGATCGCGACGAAAGCACGGGCGACCTCGGCTTTGGCCGCGTCATCCAACCCTGCGATCGGCAAGCGAGTGCTGGGCAGCATCAGGCCAAGCACGCCCAACGCGTACTTGAGAGCCGCTGGACTTTCCTTGGAAAGACAAGCTTCGAGCGGCGCGAGCCGCTTCTGCAAGTACCGTGCGGACTGCATCCGGCCTTGCCGGCAGTTGGAGAAGATGGTCCGACACAGATCCGGCGCGACGTTCGAAATCAGTGAGATCGCGCCGTCGCCGCCGCTCGCGATGAAGCCGAAGGCAGTTGCGTCGTCGCCGGACAACAGGCGGAAGCCGGCAGGCAAGTGCCCGCTGAGGCGCATTGGCCGGCAGATGTCGCCGCTGCCATCGCGCAGGCCGACGAACTGCCTGTTCTCGGCGAGACGCGCGAGCGTGTCGTCGGCGAGAGGGCGCAAGGTGCGCGAGGGAACATCGTGCAGGATGATGGGCAGGACGGTCGCGTTCGCGATCGCCCGAAAATGTGCGAGCATGCCCTCCTGCATTGGCTTGTTGTAGTAGGGTACGACCGACAGCACGGCGTCTGCTCCGGCGGCCTCGGCGCGCCGGGCTAGCTCGATGGCATGACTGGTCGCGTTAGCAACGGCGCCGGCGATGATCCTGCATCGGCCGCGCGCGACATCGATCGCGGCGCGGATGATGAGCTCCTGCTCGGCAGCCGACAGCGTTGGGGCTTCACCGGCCGTCTCGCAAACCAGGAGCGCCGGAGCGCCGGCTGCGATCTGGCGCTCGCAAAGCGAGGCGAAGGCCTTGAGATCGACAAGACCTGCCGCGTTGAACGGGGTCGGCAGATCAGGGATGTAGCCGGTGAGCCAGGCGGAGGGAGGGACGAGCATGGTCAAGGGACCTCACGCCGCGCGGTCCATCTGCGCAAGGCCTTGCCGCCTCGCAGACAGAACCAGCCCTTGATGGCACCTCACGCCCGCTTCGATCCGGAAACCGAGTTGTTCGAGTTTTTTGCGGATCTTGATCGCGAAACCACTTTCGCTCGCCTTGATGAGAACCGCAACTGTCGCCGCGGTACCCAGTGAAGGAGCGACTTGCGCCAAGGCGATCTCAAATTCGTCCATCGATTCCTGGACGGTGATGAGGCCGACGGCGCATGTCGCCTTGCGCAGGCGAAACGTCGAGGGGAATCCAATCCGGACAAGGCCGCGCCGCCGCAAGGCGAGATACAGGCTGGTGCTGCCCTGGCCCGCAACGATCGCCCGATTGAGGTTGGAGAGGTGCGTGAGCGAAATCATGGTATCGACGACCTGATCTTGCTCGGAGATGAACGAGTGAAGCTGGAGCATCCGGATACTCCTTGGGAAGATATGCGTTCTGTCAGGCCGCGCGCCGATCGGCGGCCGCTTGCGGCGTGCGGCTCATGTCGAGCTCGATCTCGCGGGGCAGTTCGACGATGGTTTCGAGATGATGTCCGTTCTCGAACAGCGCGTATTTGATGGCTTGCGCGCGGCTGACGAAGAGCCCGCCATAGAGGCCGTTCTGTTCCTGGGCGACCCACTGTCCCCTGCGATTCCGGCCGATGAAGACAACAGTTGAAGGCGAGCTGCACGACGGAGGTTCGACGAGTTTCATCTTCGTAGTCCTTGTGATCGACGCGATCCGTGTCCGCTGACTGCGGCTATCCGCTCTCGACGAATGTTGGGAGAATTCGTTGCGGGCACGCTTTGCGTAATTTGCCTGCCTAATATCCTGGCTTGCGAATATGATTTCGAGGGCGGTCGAGGGGCGATCTCATAAGAACGTCATAAAGTGAGAACCCTGATGTTCAGGCGCTCAGGTTGCCGACGACATGGACCAGCGCAAACAGCGCGCCGAAAGCTGCGCCCTCGTCCCAATGGTTGAGCTCGCCTCCGAACGGCCGTTCTCGCCTGACAAGGCCGACGACGGCGCAAAGAATGATGGCCATCCAGAGCAGCGGGGCGAGCGCGCTTTCGAAGCGGACGCTGCTGAATGAGGCAAAGCCCAAGAGAACCAGAATACGCGCGGCGAATCGCGCAAGCACCCTTGCTGAGCTGAGCGTGAATGGCCTATCGGAAGGTCGCGCCAAGGTTCGAAACGATTTGATTCAGAGCTAGCTGAAATTATCGCAGGTCGCCGGCTCGTACAGCGGGTCCAGCGCGGCGCGGACGGACGGAACGCTCGGCCGCGTCGCTTCCGCGCTCAGCATCTGCGCCTCGATGAAGGCCGAGAGCAGCGCGAGCGCGAGATCCGCATGCTGCGTCTCGATCGAGCTGTCCAACCAGTCCGGCAACTCGCGCTCGCGCGAGAGCGCGCAATACCATTCGCCCTGGTCATAGACTATGCGGCGAACCTGCCAGAGCGGCAATTCGAGCTCCAGGAGCGCCAAGGCCGCGTCGGCCCAGGCCTCGGCATCGATCAACCGCGTCAGGCGTGCTGCCTTTTCACTGCGTCCAAGCCAGGGCATCCGTCGGCAGGCCTTGTCGAGGATGTCCTGCATCAGCGGCCGGGTGACGACATGCGCGATGCGCAGTCGCTCGGTGAGCGCAATGGGATCGAAATGCTGGTTGAGCACGGGCATGGGGATATTCTCGGCAAGCCGGCCGCGTAGGTCGGCACCTATAGAATGGGCCGAGAAGGCATTTGAAAACGAGGGGGCCTCAGAGCCGGAAATATAAGGATTTCATAAGCGTGGGAGGCGGCGATTGTAGAATTTCGGAGCCGCGTCGCAGCCCGTCAGAGCCGATCGTCGATAAGGCGGGCGGCCCTGCCTTTATGAGATTCCTATAACTTCGCCATAGCCCTCATCTCGAAAACCTATGGCCCCAGTGGCACCTCACCGCCGTGAGAATTCCGGCTGGGCGGTGCGGATACGGCTCGCCTCTGATCTGCCGCAAGATGCCCGCCCGAACCCAACGAAATGGTTGCGCCGGTTTGGCCGCAATAAGGAGTACCACGATGATGGACATTCTGGTGGTGGCGCTGGCCTTCGGCTGGTTCGCGCTTGCGATCGGCTACACCTATGCCTGCGAACGGCTGTGACGGGAGAGCGGTCATGATCTTCGAATATACGCTCGCAGGGCTCGTCTCCGTCGGCTTGCTGTTTTATTTGACTTACGCGTTGCTCAGGCCCGAGCGCTTCTGAGGGTGCTCCTGCTCCTGAAACTGTTGCTGGCGGACGTCGTTCTCGTCGTCCTTCTGCTTGCTTTGCTTCTCGCGCTGCTGCGCTCGAGACCAATTCTCAAAGACTGATGCCAAGGACATAAACCATGACCGTGATCGGTTGGCTCCAGATCATTCTCTTTTGTGCCATCATCGTCGCGCTCGCCAAGCCGCTCGGTTGGTACATGACGCGCGTCTTCAATGGCGAGCGCACCTTCCTGTCGCCGGTGCTGCGCCCGGTCGAGACCGGGATCTACTGGATTTCCGGCGTCGACGAAAGGCGCGAGCAACATTGGCTGACCTACACAGTTGCCATGCTGCTGTTCCACGTCGGCGGCTTCCTCATCATCTACGGCGTGATGCGGCTCCAGGCCCTGCTGCCGTTCAATCCGGCAGGTCAGCCTGCGGTGGCCGAGGATCTCTCCTTCAACACTGCGATCTCCTTCATCACCAATACCAACTGGCAGAACTACGGCGGCGAGAGCACGGTCTCGTATCTCGTGCAGATGCTGGGCCTGACGCACCAGAATTTCCTGTCGGCGGCGACCGGCATCGCGCTAGCGGTGGCGCTGATCCGCGGCTTCTCGCGCGCATCGATGCGGACGATCGGCAATTTTTGGGTCGATGTCACCCGCTGCACGCTCTATGTGCTGCTGCCGATCTGCATCGTCTACGCGCTGTTCCTGGTCTCCCAGGGCATGCCTCAGACGCTCGGGGCCTATGTCGAGGCGACCACGCTGGAAGGTGCCAAGCAGACCATCGCGGTCGGCCCGGTCGCCTCGCAGGTCGCGATCAAGATGCTCGGTACCAATGGCGGCGGCTTCTTCAACGCCAATGCGGCGCATCCCTTCGAGAATCCGACGGCGCTGTCGAATCTCGTGCAGATGATCTCGATCTTTGCGCTGGGTGCTGCCCTCACCAACGTGTTCGGCCGTATGGTCGGCAATCAGCGCCAGGGCTGGGCGATCCTCGCCGTGATGGGCGTGCTCTTCCTCGCCGGCGTCGCCGTCACCTATTGGGCGGAAGCGAGCGGTACCTCCACGCTTCAGGCGCTCGGGCTGACCGGCGGCAACATGGAGGGCAAGGAAGTCCGCTTTGGCATCGTTGCCTCCTCGCTGTTCGCGGTGATCACCACCGCCGCCTCCTGCGGCGCTGTCAACGCCATGCATGACAGCTTCACCGCGCTCGGCGGCATGATTCCGCTGATCAACATGCAGCTTGGTGAGATCATCGTCGGCGGCGTCGGTGCCGGCCTTTACGGCATGCTGCTGTTCGTCGTGATCGCGATCTTCGTCGCAGGCCTGATGGTTGGCCGCACGCCGGAATATGTCGGCAAGAAGATCGAGGCGCGCGAGGTCAAGATGGCGATGCTCGCGATCCTGGTGCTGCCGCTGATGTATCTCGGCTGGACCGCGGTCGCGGTAGTGTTCCCGCCAGCGGTGGCTTCAATGGCGAACGCCGGGCCGCATGGCTTCACCGAGGTGCTCTACGCCTTTACGTCAGCCACCGGCAACAACGGCTCCGCCTTCGCGGGCCTGACCGGAAACACCTTCTTCTACAACCTGACGCTCGCCAGTGCGATGTTCGTTGGCCGGTTCTTCATGATCATCCCGGCAATGGCGATCGCCGGCTCGCTGGCGGAGAAGAAGACTCATCCGCCGTCAGCTGGCACGTTCCCGACCACGGGCGGATTGTTCGTCGGCCTGGTCGTCGGCGTCATCCTGATCATCGGCGGCCTGACATTCTTCCCCGCGCTCGCGCTAGGCCCGATCGTCGAGCACCTCGCGATGAACGCTGGCAACCTCTTCTGACAGAATTATCTGGAGTGACCTCCATGGAAACCATGAAACTGCAAAAGCGCGCTTCCGTCTCGGCGATGCTTGATCCGAAGATCGTCGTGCCGGCGATCCGCGCGTCCTTCACCAAGCTTGATCCGCGGGCCATGATCAAGAACCCCGTCATGTTCGTGGTCGAGATCGTGGCCGCGCTGACCACCGTGATCTTCCTGCGCGACCTCGTCACCGGCGGCGCAAACCTCGCCTTCACCTTCCAGATCATTCTCTGGCTGTGGTTCACGGTGCTGTTCGCCAATTTTGCTGAGGCGGTGGCGGAAGGCCGCGGCAAGGCGCAGGCCGATTCGCTGCGGAAGACCCGCACGGAAAGCCAGGCCAAGCTCCTGACCGGCTCCGACCGGACCTTCAAGCTGGTGCCAGGCACCAGCCTCAAGGTCGGCGATGTCGTGCTGGTCGAGGCCGGCGATACGATTCCCTCCGATGGTGAAGTGATCGAAGGCGTCGCCTCCGTCAACGAAGCCGCGATCACCGGCGAGTCCGCACCCGTGATCCGCGAGTCCGGCGGCGACCGCTCGGCGGTGACCGGCGGCACGCAGGTGCTCTCCGACTGGGTCCGCGTCCGCATCACCGCGGCGCAGGGCTCGACCTTCATCGACCGCATGATCAAGCTGGTCGAGGGCGCCGAGCGGCAGAAGACGCCGAATGAGATCGCACTCAACATCCTGCTCGCAGGCCTCACCATCATCTTCGTGTTCGCCACCGTCACCATTCCGAGCTACGCGGCCTATGCCGGTGGCTCGATCTCGGTGATCGTGCTGGTCGCGCTGTTCGTGACGCTGATCCCGACCACGATCGGCGCGCTGTTGTCGGCGATCGGCATCGCCGGCATGGACCGCCTGGTGCGCTTCAACGTGCTGGCCATGTCCGGCCGCGCCGTCGAGGCCGCCGGCGACGTCGACACGCTCCTGCTCGACAAGACCGGAACCATCACGCTCGGCAACCGCCAGGCGACCGCGTTCCGTCCCGTGCGCGGGGTAACCGAGCAGGAGCTCGCCGATGCCGCACAGCTCGCTTCGCTCGCCGACGAGACGCCCGAAGGCCGCTCCATCGTCGTGCTGGCGAAGGAGAAATACGGCATCCGGGGCCGCGATATGGCTGAGTTAGGGGCCACCTTCATCCCCTTCACGGCGCAGACCCGCATGAGCGGCGTCGATGCCGGTGGCGTATCGGTGCGAAAAGGTGCAGTCGACGCCATGCTCAACTATATCGGCGGCGGTGCGCCGCTTGTCGCTTCGGGTAACACGGCACGCGTGATGCAACCGGCTGCGCTCTCGGAGGTCGGACGCGAGATCCAGGCGATCGCGGATGAGGTGTCGAAATCGGGCGGTACGCCGCTGGCGGTGGCCAAGGACGGTCGCCTGCTCGGCATCGTCCAGCTCAAGGACATCGTCAAGGGCGGCATTCGCGAGCGCTTTGCGGAGCTGCGTCGCATGGGCATCCGCACCATCATGATCACCGGCGACAATCCGATGACGGCGGCCGCGATTGCTGCCGAAGCCGGCGTCGACGATTTCCTGGCGCAGGCAACCCCTGAGGACAAGCTCAAGCTGATCCGCGACGAGCAGGCCAAGGGCAAGCTGGTCGCCATGTGCGGCGACGGCACCAATGACGCGCCGGCGCTCGCGCAGGCCGATGTCGGCGTCGCCATGAATACGGGCACGCAAGCCGCGCGCGAGGCCGGCAACATGGTCGACCTCGATTCCAACCCGACCAAGCTCATCGAGGTGGTCGAGATCGGCAAGCAACTGTTGATGACGCGAGGCGCGCTGACGACGTTCTCGATTGCCAACGACGTCGCGAAATATTTTGCGATCATCCCGGCGATGTTTCTGGCGTTCTACCCGCAGCTCAACGTGCTCAACGTCATGAACCTGACGAGCCCGCAGAGCGCCATCCTGTCGGCGATCATCTTCAACGCGCTGATCATCATTGCGCTGATACCGCTGGCGCTGAAGGGCGTCGCGTACCGCGCCGTCGGCGCCGGTGCGCTCCTGCGCCGCAACCTGATGGTCTACGGCTTGGGAGGCATCATCATTCCCTTCATCGGTATCAAGGCGATCGATCTCGTGGTCACCGCCTTGCACCTTGCTTGAGCGTCATCGCGAGCGAAGCGAAGCAATCCAGAAATGCCGCCGCGGCTGATAGCGTGGATTGCTTCGTCGCTTCGCTCCTCGGAGAATTAGGAGACGTAACATGCTCAGAGAAATCCGCCCCGCCATCGTCCTGCTGGTCGCGCTGACCCTCATCACGGGACTGGCCTATCCACTCGCGATGACCGGCATTGCCGGCTTGCTCTTTCCGACCCAAGCACAGGGCAGCCTGGTCGAGAAGGACGGCAAGGTCGTCGGCTCTGCCTTGATCGGGCAGGAGTTCAAGGACGATAGATATTTCCACGGCCGCCCGTCGGCGACGGTCGCGCCGGATCCGAATGACTCGACCAAGACCGTGTCCGCGCCCTACAACGCCGCCAACTCGGGCGGCTCCAACCTCGGCCCGACCAGCAAGGCGCTGGCCGATCGGTTGAAGGAAGACGTGGACAAGCTGAAGGCGGAGAACCCGAACCAGCCCGTTCCGCTCGACCTGGTCACGACATCGGGCAGCGGTCTCGACCCGCACATCTCGCCCGAAGCCGCCCAATTCCAGGTCCCACGGGTGGCTAGGGCGCGGAATATGTCGGAAGAGCAGCTCAGGCAGATGGTGGCCGGCAATACCGAGGGCCGCCTGCTCGGCCTGCTCGGCGAGCCCCGGGTCAACGTGCTGGCGCTGAACCTGGCGCTCGATCGCGCCGGCAAGTAGCGGCCTAGGCTCCCCGTGGCCGGATGATTATAATGCGCTGATGGTCCGAGAGCGCCGCGATCCCGAACAACGTCCTTCGCCCGAGGCGCTGCTGGAAGCGGCGCGCCGGGAGGAGAGCGCGAGCGGCAAGCTCAAGATCTTCGTCGGCGCCGCCCCCGGCGTCGGCAAGACCTATGAGATGCTGCAAAGCGCGCACGCCAAGCGCAAGGCGGGCATCGACGTCGTCGTCGGTTTCGTCGAGACCCATGGCCGCGCGGAGACCGAATCGCTGCTTCGCGGGCTCGAAGTCATCCCGCGCAAGAAATTCGACTATCGCGGGCAGGTTTTGGAGGAGATGGACCTCGACGCGGTGATCGCGCGTCGGCCGCAAATCGCCCTCGTCGACGAACTTGCCCACACCAACGTGCATGGGAGCCGACATCCCAAGCGCTATCTCGACGTCGAAGAGCTGCTCTCGAACGGCATCGACGTCTACACTGCCGTCAACATCCAGCACATCGAAAGTCTCAACGACGTCGTCGCGCAGATTACGCATGTCCGGGTGCGCGAGACCGTGCCGGATTCGGTGTTCGACCGCGCAGACGCGATCGAGCTGATCGACCTCACGCCCGACGACCTGATCCAGCGGCTGAAGGAGGGCAAGGTCTATGTGCCCAAGCAGGCCGAGCGGGCGTTGGAGCACTACTTTTCACCGGGCAATCTCACGGCGCTGCGTGAGTTGGCGCTGCGGCGGACCGCCGAGCGCGTCGACGAGCAGCTCCTCACCCACATGCAGGCGAACGCCATTGCCGGTCCCTGGGCCGCGGGCGAGCGCATCCTGGTCTGCGTCAGCGAGGATCCACGTGCAGCCGGCCTCGTGCGCTACACCAAGCGGTTGGCCGACCGCCTGCACGCGCCATTCACGGCGATCTCGATCGAAACGCGGCGATCGCTCCAGCTCTCTGACGCGGAGCGCGACCGGCTCGCCGACACGCTGCGGCTTGCCGAATCGCTCGGCGGCGAGGCGCTGACCATCCCCGGCGTCGGCCGTCGCATCGCCGACGACGTCGTCAACTTCGCGCAAGGCAACAACGTCACGCAGATCGTGATCGGCAAGTCGACGCGATCGCGCTGGTTCGAGATCACGCGCGGCTCTGTCGTGCACGACCTCGTGCGCCGCTCCGGTAACATCACCGTGCATGTCATTTCCGGCGACGAATTGCCCGGCGAGGCGGCGCCGAAGATGGCGGTGCAGACGGCGGCCCGAACGGAGTCCTTCGATCCGCGCCCCTATCTCAAGGCACTCGGGATCGCTCTGCTTGGACTTGGCGCGGCCAAGCTGATCCAGCCCTACTTCGGTATCGAGAACGTCGATCTCGTGCTGCTGACGGCGGTGGTGGCGGTTGCCGTGCGCTATGGGCTCTGGCCGTCGCTGCTCGCGACGGTCGCGGCGTCGCTTGCCTACAATTTCTTTTTCCTGCCGCCGATCTATACCTTCACGATCACCGATCCGACCAATGTTGCGGCGTTTGTTCTGTTCATGGTGGTTGCGATGCTGGTGTCCAATGTCGCGGCTCGCGTGCGCACCCAGGCCGATACCGCGATCGGCCGGATCAGGATGACCGAGCAACTCCATGCCTTCAGCCGCAAGCTGGCGGGCACCGCGACCCTCGATGATGTCTTGTGGGCGACGTCTTACCAGATCGCGCTGATGCTGAAGGTTCGCGTCGTGCTGCTGCTGCCGGAAGAGGGGCTGTTGACGGTAAAGTCGGGCTATCCACCGGAGGATGAGCTCGACCAGGCTGACCTTGCTGCCGCCAACTGGGCCTGGAGCAACGACCGGTCTGCAGGCCGCGGCTCCGACACGCTGCCCGGCGCCAAGCGCCTGTTCCTGCCGATGCGCACCGGGCGCGGCCCGATCGGCGTCATCGGCATCGACAATGATCGCACCGGCCCGTTGTTGACGCCCGATCAGCGCCGCCTGCTCGATGCGCTGGTCGACCAGGGCGCGCTCGCGATCGAGCGCGTGCTGCTGGTCGAAGACATGGACCGCGTCAAGCGCACGGTCGAATCCGAGCGGCTGCGCTCGGCGCTGCTCACCTCGATCTCGCACGACCTGAAAACGCCGCTCGCCTCCGTGCTTGGCGCGGCCTCCACCATGCGCGACCTCGCGGGCGCCCTGTCCGACACCGAGAAACGCGATCTGCTTGCGACCGTGATCGACGAGTCCGAGCGGCTCAACCGCTTCATCGCCAATCTGCTCGACATGACCAAGCTCGAATCGGGCGCCATCGTTCCGAATACGTCGCTGCATGACGTCGGCGAGATCGTTGGCAGCGCGCTGAGGCGAGCGAGCAAGATCCTGACGCGTCACAAGGTCGAGCTCCGGCTCGCAGCAGATCTGCCGATGCTCGAACTCGACGCCGTGCTGTTCGAGCAGGTGCTGTTCAATCTGCTCGACAACGCGGCAAAATATTCGCCGCCGGATACCACGATCGCAATCCATAGCCAGCGCGACAAGGACCGTGTCGTGCTGGAGGTGGCCGACGAAGGCGAGGGTATCCCGCCGGGCGAGCTCGAGAGCGTGTTCGACAAGTTCTACCGTGTGCAGAAGGGCGATCATGTCCGGCCCGGCACCGGGCTCGGGCTTGCGATCTCCCGCGGCTTCGTCGAGGCGATGCGTGGCACGATCACGGCGGCGAACCGCGGGGATCGCCGCGGTGCGGTGCTGACCATTCGCCTGCCGATCCCCGCGCAGACCAACGCATTGGACACCGCCGCATGAACGCACCATCGATCAAGGTTCTGGTCATCGACGACGAGCCGCCGATTCGCAAGTTGCTGCGGATGGGGCTGAGCACGCAGGGCTATGACATCTTGGAAGCGTCGAACGGCAAGACTGCGCTGGAAAAACTCGCCGAGGAGCCGGCTCTGATCATCCTCGATCTCGGTCTGCCCGACATCCAGGGCCACGAGCTGCTCCGCACCATCCGCGCACGCAACGAGAGCGTGCCGATCGTCGTGCTGTCGAGCCGCGGCGACGAGGCCGGCAAGGTGCAGGCGCTCGATCTCGGTGCCGACGACTATCTGACAAAACCGTTCGGCATGGACGAGCTCTTGGCGCGGCTGCGCGCCGCGCTGCGGCACCAGCTCCAGGTCCAGGGCGAGCGCCCGGTGTTCCGCACCGGCGACCTCTCCGTCGATCTCGTTCGCCGCATCGTCAAGGTCGGCGAACGCGACGTAAAGCTGTCGCCGAAGGAATACGATCTCTTGCGCGTGCTCGTGCAGCACGCCGGCAAGGTGCTGACGCACCGGTTTCTTCTGAAGGAGCTGTGGGACGAACTGACTGATGCGCAATACTTGCGCGTCTACGTCCGCCAGCTCCGCCAGAAGATCGAGGCCGACCCCGAGCGGCCGCAATATGTGCTGACCGAGACGGGGATCGGGTATCGGTTGAAGGCGGGGGATTGAACCATCGCGGAAACGGCCGTCATGGCCGGGCTTGTCCCGGCCATCCACGCGTTTCCGCACGTGGGGCAGACGTGGATGCCCGGGACAAGCCCGGGCATGGATGAGTATGCATCACATCGTCGCTGCGCTCGCAATGACGGAGTACGTTAACCAGCCTTGCGATGCCTTGCCGTCGAACGATGCGTCTTGCGCGCGCTGCGATGCCGGCTCGTGCTTCGCCGCGGATGGGACCGCGCTGACGCCCGTCCCCTGCCTCGTCCTTTCAAGCTTTGCTTCAGCGCGTCCATCAGATTGATGACGTTGCTTGGTCGCTCTTCGGGTTCGGGCAGCTCGATCTTCTTGCCGCTGGCTTTTCGCTTCACCAGCGCCTTCAGCGCGTCCTCATACTCGTCCTTGAATTTGCTGGGGTCGAAATGCGCCGCCTTGGTATGCAGGATATGCCCGGCGAGCTCGATCATGTCCTTGGTGATCTTCGGGCTCTTGATGTCATCGAAGAACTGGTCCTCGTCGCGCAGTTCGTAGGGATAACGCAGCGTGGTGCCGAGCAAACCCTTGCCGAGCGGTTCGATGGTCATGACGTGTTCGCGGTTCGTCAGTACGATCCTGGCGAGCGCCACGCGCTCCTCGTCCTTCATAGCATCGCGAATCACTGCAAAGGCGTCGAGCGCAGCCTTTCCGTCGGGCGCGACATAGTAGGGGTGGTTGAGGTAGCGCTTGTCGATCTCCTCGCGCGGCACGAAGCTTTCGATGTCGATCGTGTGATTGCTTTCGATCTGAACCGCTTCCAATTCCCCCGGCTCGATCTCGACATATTTGCCCTTGCGTAGCTCGTATCCGCGTCCCTTCTGATCGCTCTCGACGACCTCGCCGGTCTCGGCATCGACCATCTGCTGTTTCAGACGGTTGCCGGTCTCCCGGTTGATCATGTGAAACCGTGTTTTCGCCGCAGCGGTCGCGGCAGGATAAAGGACGACCGGGCAGGTCACCAGCGACAGCTTCAACGTTCCTTTCCAATAGGCGCGGGGAGCCATTCCAATCTCCAATGTTTTCAATGCGTTTTCGGAACTCCAACCCACCTTATGGGTTTTGGTTCCGGGTGGGACTTTGGCCGTGATAGGCTCGAATGCGCTTACAAAAATACGGGACCGGTCGTGCTGAGAAACCTCTCCACCTATCGGAAAAAGCGGGATTTCGAGATCACTCCGGAGCCGTCCGGCGAGACCGCGGTGGCGCCGTCGAAGCAGCGGCGTTTCGTGATCCAGAAGCACGACGCGACCAGGTTGCATTACGATCTCCGACTCGAGTTCGACGGCGTCTTCAAGTCCTGGGCGGTGACGAAGGGGCCTTCGCTCGACCCGCATGACAAACGGCTCGCGGTCGAGGTCGAGGACCATCCGCTCGATTACGGCGATTTCGAAGGTACCATTCCGGAAAGCCAGTATGGCGGCGGCACGGTGATGCTGTGGGACCGCGGATATTGGGAGTCTGAGGATCCCGAGCGCGGCTTCAAGAAGGGCGACCTGAAGTTCACGCTGCACGGCGACAAGCTGCATGGAAGCTGGGTGCTCGTGCGCATGCGCAATCGCGGTGGCGAAAAGCGCACCAACTGGTTGCTGATCAAGCATCGCGACGACTATGCCCGCGAAGGCGAGGGCAACGACATCCTGGACGCGGACAGATCCGTCGCCTCCGGCCGGGCGATGGAGCAGATCGCCGAGGGCAAAGGGCGCGCGCCAAAGCCGTTCATGCTGGCCAAGGGGACCAAGGGCAAGGCCGACGCGGTCTGGCAATCCAATCGCGCCGAGCAGGAGATGCGCACCATCAAGCCTGCGCCGCGCGCGGCCTTGAAGAAGGGCAAGGCGACGACAGTAACGACGGCGAAGAAAGTGTCGGAGATGCCGGACTTCGTCCCGCCGCAGCTCTGCACGGCGGTGGAGCGTCCGCACCCGGGCGGCGGCTGGTGCCACGAGATCAAGTTCGACGGCTACCGCGTGCAGCTTCGCATCGAGGATGGCGAAGCGACGCTCAAGACCCGCAAGGGCCTCGACTGGACTGAAAAGTTCGCATCGATCGCCAAGGAGGGCGGCGCGCTGCCGGACGTGCTGATCGACGGCGAGATCGTCGCCCTCGACCACTACGGAGCGCCGAGCTTCTCCGCGCTCCAGGCTGCGCTTTCGGACGGCAAGACCGATGACCTCATCTTCTTTGCTTTCGATCTCCTGTTCGCCGAAGGCCTTGACCTGCGCCAGCTGCCGCTCGGGGACCGCAAGACGCAGCTCAAGAAGTCGCTGGGCGCGCGCAGGAAGAAGTCGAGCCAGATCCGCTATGTCGAGCATTTCGAGAGCGGTGGCGATGCGGTGCTGCAATCGGCCTGCAAGCTCGAGCTCGAAGGCGTGGTGTCGAAGAAGCTGGACGCACCCTATCGTTCGGGTCGCACCGAAAGCTGGACAAAGGCAAAATGCCGCTCCGGCCATGAGGTCGTGATCGGCGGCTACAAGACCACGAATGGTAAGTTCCGCTCTCTGATGGCGGGCGTGCACCGCGGCGATGATCTCGCCTTTGTCGGCATCGTCGGCACCGGCTTTGGTGCCGACAAGGTCAAGCGCATCATGCCGCTGTTGAGGGCGGCGGTGGCCAAAGAGAGCCCATTCGCCGGCAACAACGCGCCGAAGAAGACGCGCGACGTGCATTGGCTGAAACCCGAGCTCGTGGCTGAGATCGAGTTCGCGGGCTTCACCGCCGACGGTAATATCCGCCAGGCCGCGTTCAAGGGCCTGCGGCAGGATAAGCCTGCCGAGGAGGTCGAGGCCGAGACGCCGGTGAAGACCGAGCTTGCCGAACCGTCGCCGCGGAAAGGCAAGGCGAACGCTGCGTCAAAGCCAAGATCAAAGCAGCCCGGCGGCGCGGAAGTGATGGGCGTCGTCATCTCGAAGCCCGACAAGGAGCTGTGGCCGGATGGCGGGGACGGCGAGCCCGTCACCAAGCTCGATCTCGCACGCTACTTCGAGGCGGTCGGCGAATGGATGATCGCGCATCTGAAGGGAAGGCCATGCTCGCTCATTCGCGCGCCCGACGGCATCAAAGGTGAGAGCTTCTTCCAGCGCCATGCCATGCAGGGCACGTCGAGCCTGCTGGAGCTCGCAAAGGTTTCCGGCGATCGCAAGCCGTATTTGCAGATCGATCGGATCGAGGGGCTTGCGGCGGTGGCGCAGGTCGGCGGTGTCGAGCTTCATCCCTGGAATTGCGCGCCCTACGCCTATGACACGCCAGGCCGGCTGGTGTTCGATCTCGACCCGGCGCCGGACGTGGCCTTCACCGATGTGATCGAGGCGGCCAGGGAGATGCGGCAGCGTCTGTCCGACGTAGGTATGGAGAGCTTCTGCAAGACCACCGGCGGCAAGGGCCTGCACGTCGTCGTGCCGCTGCTCTACGGCGCCCGCGACAAGGTGGGCTGGAAGGAGGCGAAAGCCTTTGCGCAAGGCGTGTGCCGCTGGATGGCCGATGACGATCCGGAGCGATATCTGCTCAACATGTCGAAAAAGCTGCGCAACGGAAAGATCTTCCTCGACTATCTGCGCAACGATCGCATGTCCACCGCGGTCGCTCCGCTGTCGCCGCGCGCTCGCGACGGCGCCACCGTCTCCATGCCCCTGACCTGGGCGCAGGCGAAGAGTGATCTCGATCCGAGGCGCTATACGCTGCGCACCGTGCCGGGCCTTTTGGCGCGATCAAAGGCGTGGGAGGGCTATGATGACGCGGCGACATCGATCAAGGCGGCAATGAAGAAGCTGGCGGGGAAGGTGAAGTAGCCACACTGTTAACCGCAGATGCGGAAATCGTAGGGTAGGCAAAGCGCAGCGTGCCCACCATTGCTTGCCCAGATTGACAAAGAAGAGGTGGGCACGGCGCGTCGCGCCTTTGCCCACCCTACGAGGACTTGGCTAGATTCTTCCCAGCAGCACCAATATCAGCAGGATGACGACAATGAGTCCGAGTCCGCCGCCACCGTAGTAGCCGGTGCCGTAGAACGGACCGCCGCCGATACCACTGAAGCCGCCGAGCAGCGCGATGACCAAAATGATCAGAATGATTGTACCGATGGACATGCAAATCTCCTCCAGCCCCCTCAAAGAAGGGTCGTTGTCTTGACCGACTTTCGTCGGGGCAACTTGTCGTCATAACGAAAGTTCCTCGCTCGGATCGTGATAAGAAGGCATCAAGCAGCGGAACCTTTGGTTCGAACGCGGCCTGATTCACATCAGTCGGCAGAGGACATCGTCATGTCAGCACCGCTCGTCGTTTCGATCCCGCACCGTCTCGGTCGCGAGGAGGCTGCGCGTCGTCTGAAGTCCGGGCTTGGCCGCGCAGCCGCCAGCATTCCCGTGATGCACGTCGAGGAGGAGCGTTGGGAGGGCGACCGCATGAATTTCCGCATTCGAGCGCTCGGCCAGGTCGCGGCCGGTCGGGTCGATGTTGGCGAGGATCAGGTGCGGGTTGAGGTGATGCTGCCCTGGCTGTTGCAGCGTTTCGCCGAGCTGGCGCAGGCCACGATCCGCAAGCGTGGGCAACTGTTGCTGACAAAGGGCGATGGAAAGTAGTTTCTCGGCGTCAGGCCGCCGCGGATTGCCGCGCCGCTCTTGCGGGACGCGCAATACGAGCTTTCAGGACGGTTGCGGGAAACGAGCCAAAGGCCTGCGAGAGCCGCAGATCCTGGCCCTCGTGACCCGCGATCGCATAGCCTTTCGCGTCCATAGTCGCATCGAGCGCTTCGAATGACGGCCATGCGCGGCCACTTTGCGTGAACGGTGCAAAGGCTCGTCCCACCAAGACGATCGCTGCGTTGCGCCCGTGGCGCCGTGCGAAAGCGATGACATGGTCAGCGTGCGGTCCGCTCACCACCAGAGGCTGGTAGTCGCCACGGGTGAAGACGTCGGCAAGCTCGGAGCGCAGTTTCAGGAGCTGCCGCATCCAGGCGAGTTTCAGTCGACCGTCCGACCAGTTCGGGGCAAGACCGTTCCAATCGGGGCGGTCCAGTGTCGCGAGCGCATCTTGCCGTTCGACAAAATCAACCCGACGGCGATTGTCCGGATCGACTAGCGAAAGATCCCAGAATTCGGTGCCTTGATAAAAATCCGGCACGCCCGGGAGCGTTGCCTTCAGCGTGAGCTGGCTCAGCGAATTCAGCGCACCGAGCAGGGCGGTGCGTCGCGCGAGCGCCTGAAGCGCCTCCAGGAATTCGGCGGAGACCGTGGGATCGAGTATCTTCGCAATGAAGTTCTGTACGCCTGCCTCATAGGCCTCGTTCGGATTGAGCCAGCTCGTTTCCTCCTTGCCCTCCCTGGCAGCCTTGAGCGCGTAGGCCTGGATGCGGTCGATGAAGCTCGCGTCAGGCGCGAACATCCAGGCGCCGAGCAGCGTCTGGTAAAGCATGTATTCGAACGTCGCCGACGGCGCGCGCATCTCGCCATGTGTCGTGATGTGCGGCACGTTCAGCACCTTCCAGCGTGCCACCGCGCTGGTCCATTCACCCGGGATTTCGCTGATCGCGGCGAGCCGGGCCCGCGCATCCTCGCCGCGCTTGGTGTCATGCGTGGCCGTGGCCGTCATGCCATGCGGCCATTCCCTGGCGCGTGCCTTCATGGTCTCATGGAAGGCGGGTAGTGCGAAGGCCTTTGCGGCGGGATCGCCGCCGACTTCGTTCAGCGCGAGCAGGCGGTGATAGCGATAGAAGGTCGTATCCTCCAGCGACTTCGCCAGCATCGGCCCGGTGAACTGCTGCACCTTCAGCGCAAAGCGGCGCACGCGCGGGGTGCTGTGCGGCGGCCGATCCGGTTTGAGCAGGTCCATGGTCAGGGCGTCGCTCAGGAAGTCGAAAATGCCGTCGTCGGCCGCGAACCATTCCGCACGAGCGCGCGCGATGGTCTCTTCGATCAGCTTGCGGTCGTGATCGGTTGGTCCGCTCGTCGTGATGTAGGTACGGTACACCGGGAAATGCAGCACGTAGAGCTCGAGCGCCTGCCGCAGGCTGTCGGCGGAAAAGTCGCGGGTCGAGTAGTGCCCGTTGGCAATGCGGGCGAGCAGGCGTGTCAGCACGGTGAATTCGCTCGTGAGAAGCGTATCCAGCACGCGCCTCTTGGCTTCCATCAGATACGGCGCAAGCCGCGGCGAGCGGTTGCTGATCTGGCGCCAGATTTCGTCGAGCGCGTCGAGCCCCTTGGCATCGACCAGCACCTGGGTGATGGCGTTCATCCATTCATAGCCGGTGGTGCCGTGAACGCCGGCGAAGCGCGGTAGCCGTTCGTGCTCGCACAGGATCTTTTCGATCACGGTGTAGAACGGCTTTGCGGGGCCTTGCGCGTCGCGGACGATTCGGCGCAGCCGCTGGCAATATTGCGCGGGATCGCGCAAGCCGTCGATATGATCGAGCCGGATGCCCTGCAACCTGCCGTCCGCGACCAGTTGCTTGACCAATCGGTGCGTGGCCGCAAATGTGCTGGCGTCCTCGACCCGCAGCCCGGCGAGACCGTTGACGTCGAAGAATCGGCGATAGTTGATGTCGCTGGAGGCGAGCCGCCAATGGCCGAGCTTGTAGTGTTGGCGTTCGAGCAGGTGATGCAGGGCAAGCGTTTGGGTCGGGCGGTCCTTGGCCGAACGATAGGCGGCAAGACCTCGCTCCATGATATCGGGAGCACCGGCGATCGCCTTCAGCTCGACCTTGAAGGCCGGAGCCTCCTTGCGGTTCGGATGCCGCAGTCCCTTGTAGCGTTCGGCGAGCTCAAGCAGACGTTTTCCGGCCTCGCTGCCGGCGGCATTCGCCTCCTTCACGATCATCCGCAGGACTTCGCCGTAGCGCTCCGGCGCGATCGGCAAGCGATGCTCGAAATACCATGCCGAAAAGCTGCCTTCGCCCGCATCATAGCGCAGCTCGATCTCGCCGCGCTCGAGTGCGTCGCCATAGGGTGAACCGAGGATCGGCAGCAGCACGCCGCCTCGGGCGCGATACGGCAACTGGTCCCAATCGATATCGAAGGACACCGCGTGAGGCGAATCCTGTCCCCATTCCAGCACGTCGAGCCAGTACGGGTTATCCGCGAAGTGGACGCCGACGTGATTTGGGACGAAGTCGAGGATCAGACCAAGGTCATGCTGCTTTAGCGTGTCGCTGAAACGGGTAAAGCCGGCTGCGCCGCCGAGCTCCGGATTGAACTGGCTGTGGTCGACGATGTCGTAGCCGTGGGTCGAGCCCTTGCGCGCCTTCATCAGCGGCGAAGCGTAGACATGCGTGATGCCGAGCGCCTTGAGATAGGGTACGACCCGGGCGGCATCGTCGAAGTTGAACTCGGCGGTGAATTGCAGGCGATAGGTGGCGAGCGGGATGGCGGGAGGCATGCTCACCTCGCAAGGCGCCAGACCACCAACCAGGGCGGAAGTCGATCGCCGGGCTCGCCGCCCCAGATCGGCGCGCCCGTGATTTGAGGTGATGTGATATCGCGATCCGACAGGTTGGCGATAAGGTGCAGCGTTGCGCCGTCCTCCAAGCGCCAATGCGCAGTCAAGAGGCCGCTCTCCTCAGCCTTGGCCTCGCCAAAGGCCGCGCCGGCAAGCCGTGGCATGATTTCGGAATGGCGAATGCGCAGGAGCTCGCGTACCAGCGACAGCCGCACCTCCTCCTCCGGCGTGCGCGTCTCCCAAACGAGCACGGCGGATTGCGGCGTCGCCGGATCGAGCGGATCGGGCACCTCGTCGCCATATTTCTCGTAGGCCCAGGCATATTCCTGGCGCCGTCCGTTGCGAACTGCATTGGCGAGATCGCCATGGAAATCGCAGAAGAACGGGAAGGGCTTTTTCGAGCCCCACTCCTCGCCCATGAACAGCATCGGCACCATCGGCGCGAGCAGCGTAACGGCGAGCGCCGCCTCGATCGCTCGGGGGCTCGCAATGCTCTCCAGCCGATCGCCGAACGGCCGGTTGCCAATCTGATCGTGGTTCTGCAGGAAATTGACGAAGGTGTCCGGCGGAAGCTGCCGGCTTGGCTCGCCGCGTGGCTTGTTGCCCCAGAACGCGGAGACCTCACCCTGATAGACGAAGCCCGACGCCAGCGCGCGGGCAAGATCGCCACGCGGCGAGCGCTGATAGTCGCCATAATAGCCGGAGGACTCGCGCGTCAGCATCACGTGCCAGACGTGATGATAATCGTCGTTCCACTGGCCGCGATATTTTCCGTTCGCCGGCTCCTCGGTGGGGTCGAGCAGGCTCGCGCGATTGTCGCCATTCTCCAGCACGAGATGGATGTGCCTCCCGGTCGCCGCCGCAAGCTGGCCCGCGGCGACGCTGAGCTCGTGCAGCACCGACTGCTCGCCGGGGATCGCCATGATGTGATTGGCCGCATCCAGCCTCAGGCCATCGAAACGGTAATCGCTGAGCCAGCAAAGCGCGTTCTCGACCGCGAAGGCGCGGACCTGCGGCACGCGATAATCGATCGCGCTGCCCCACGGCGTATGTGCATCGGTGAAGAAATTCGGCGCGTAACGGCCGAGATAGTTTCCCTCGGGGCCGAAGTGGTTGTAGACGACGTCGAGAAAGACCATGAGGCCGCGCAGGTGCGCTTCGTCGATCAGCGTCTTCAAGTCTTCGGGCCGGCCATAGGCGCTGTCGGGCGCATACCACAGCACGCCGTCATAGCCCCAGCCGCGCTTGCCGGCGAAGTCCGCCAGCGGCATCAATTCCAGCGCGGTGATCCCGGTCGCAACGAGATGATCGAGCTTGTCGATCATGGCGCGATAGCTTCCTTCTTGTGTGAAGGTGCCGACGTGGGATTCCAGCAGCACTGTCTCATGCCACGGCCGGCCGCGCCAATCTCTGGCGCGCCACTCGAAACTGTCGTGGTCGATCACCTCGCTCGGCCCGAACACGTCCTCTGGCTGGAAGGCCGACGCCGGATCAGGTACGTCGAGCTCGTCGTCGATCCTGAACTGGTAACGGGCGCCCGCCGTCAAGCCGGCAATATCGGCCACATACCAGCCGTCTTCGCGGCGCCGCATCGCATGGCGCTTGTCCAGCACGAGGTCGACGTGCCTCGCACCGGGCGCCCAGAGCCGGAACGACACGCCCTCCTTGCTTGACTTGGCGCCGAACGAAGGCCTCATAGCGCACCTGCAAAGGCGAGCACCGAGCGCGGCGGCGCCTTGCTGTCGGTGCCGGGCAGGAAATCGACCGTGTTCAACTTGGCATCGGTCGTGTTCAGGATCTGCTGCCAGCTCTTGTATTCGGCCATTTTGGGCAATTTAAATCCGATTTCTTCCGGTGCGGCGTTCAGGACGATAAAGATCGCGGGCACGCCGGGTTCCAGCGGGCCGAGCACATAGGCGAGAAATCTCCCTTCCGGGAAATTCCAGTCACTCTCCTTCATCTCCTCGGCCGCCGGCGTCAGCCACAAGACACCGTAGGAGCCGTCGGCGCGACGGCCGTCGAGCCAGCGCTGGCTGCGGAGCTGCGAGAAGCGGCGGCGGATCTCGGCGAGCTGGTTGACGAATTCGACCATGTCCTCGCCGTCCTTGCCGAGATTGTCCCAGAGCACCCAGCCCACCTCATTGTCCTGGCAATAGGCATTGTTGTTGCCGGACTGGGTGTTTCCGACCTCGTCGCCGGCGAGCAACAGCGGCGTGCCCTGTGCAAGCATCAGGCAGGCGAGCACGTTCTTGCGGAGCTGGCGGCGCAGCGACAGGATTTGCGGATCGTCGGTCGGGCCCTCGACACCGCAATTGTTGCTGTGGTTGTCGTTGGACCCGTCGCGGTTGTCCTCGCCATTGGCCTCGTTGTGCTTCTGGTTGTAGCTGAAGAGATCGGCGAGGGTGAAGCCGTCGTGCACGGTGATGTGGTTGATGCTGGCGCGCAGCTTGCGGCCGTCATGGTGGAACAGGTCGGAGGACGCCGTCATGCGGCTCGAGATATCGCCGATCAGGCTGCCTTCGCCGCTCCAGTAGCGACGCATGGCGCTGCGGTAGCGGTCGTTCCACTCCGACCATTGCGAGGGAAACGCGCCGACCTGATAGCCGCCGAGGCCGAGGTCCCAGGGTTCGGCGACGAGCTTTACGCCCTGGAGCACGGGATCCTGGCGGACCGCGGTCAGGAACGAGCTGCCGCGGTCAAACCCGTTCGGTCCGCGCGCGAGCGTGGTGGCGAGATCGAAACGGAAGCCATCGACGTGGCAGACCTCGACCCAGTAGCGCAGCGAATCCGTCACCATCTGGAGCACGCGCGGATGGGTGAGGTTGACCGATGAGCCGCAGCCGGTGAAGTCGTCGTAGTAGCGCGGGTTCTCGCGGTTCAGCCAGTAATAGGAGGCGTTGTCGATGCCGCGGAAGGACAGCGTCGGGCCGAGATGGTTGCCTTCGGCAGTGTGGTTATAGACGACATCGAGCATCACCTCGATCCCGGCGTCGTGCAGGCGCGCCACGGTCGTCCGGAAGGAGTCCAGCGGATTGTCCTGCGCGTAACGCGGCTCTGGCGCGAAGAAGGCGAGGGTGTTGTAGCCCCAGTAGTTGGCGAGCTTCTTCTCCACCAGCACCCGGTCGTCGATGAAGCCGTGGATCGGCAGCAGCTCGACGGTGGTGACACCTAACCGCTTCAGATGCTCGATCATGGCGGGCGAGGACAATCCGCCAAACGTGCCGCGCAGGTTCGGCGGCACGTCATCGCGCCTCTGCGTCAGCCCCTTGATGTGGGCCTCGTAGATGATCGTCTCGTCCCACGGGATGTTCGGGCGGATTTCGCGCCGGCCCCAGTTGAAGGTCTCGTCGACGACGGCGGCCTTGATCATGCCGCGTGCGTTGTCGCGCCGGTCGAACGACAAATCCTCGCGCGGGCTGCCGGTGCGATAGGCAAAGTGCGCGTCACTCCACACCATCCGCCCGGCGAGCCGCTTGGCGTAGGGGTCGAGCAGGAGCTTGTTGGGATTAAAGCGGTGGCCGTGCTCGGGCTCGTAGGGGCCGTGCACGCGGTAGCCATAAAGCTGGCCCGGCGAGACGTCGTTGAGATAGCCGTGCCAGACGTCTTCGGTGCGCTCGGGCAATTCGATGCGCTCGAGCTCGCGCCGCCCCTGGCCGTCGAACAGGCACAGCTCGACCTTGTGCGCGTTGGCGGAGAACAGCGCGAAGTTGGTGCCGCGTCCGTCCCAGCTTGCACCGAGGCGTGCGGGCGTTCCGGCGGTCAGTCGCATGGGTCAGCTTTCCGGAACGAGGAAGATCGCAGCCAGCGGCGGAATGGTCAGGCGCAGTTCCGGCGTCTTGCCGTCAGCCGCCTGTACCTCTCCGACGTTCCCGACATTGCTGCCGCCATAGTGAGCGGAGTCGGAATTGAAGACCTCGTGCCATTTGCCGGCGAACGGCACCCGGACGCGATAGTTGCGATAGACGTTCGGCGAGAAATTCACGATCACGAGACAGCGCGCACGGGCGTCAAATCCCTTGCGCAGCCAGGCGAATACATTGCGGTTGGCATCATCGGTGATCGTCCATTCGAAGCCGGCCTGATCGCAATCCATCTGATGCAGCGCAGGCACGGCGCGATAGAGCCGGTTGAGGTCGCGGACCAGCGACTGAATGCCGGAATGGTTCTTGTATTCGAGCAGATGCCAGTCGAGCGACTGGTCGTGATTCCATTCCTTCCCTTGCGCGAACTCGCCGCCCATGAACAACAGCTTCTTGCCGGGATGGCCGAACATGAAGCTGTAATAGGCACGCAAGTTCGCGAAGCGCTGCCACTCGTCGCCGGGCATGCGGCCAAGGATCGATCGCTTACCGTGCACGACCTCGTCGTGCGACAGCGGCAGGATGAAGTTTTCCGAGAAGGCGTAGTGCAAGCCGAACAGGATCTCGCCGTGATGGTGCTTGCGGTAGATCGGATCCTTGCTGATGTAGTTCAGCGTGTCGTGCATCCAGCCCATGTTCCACTTGTAGCCGAAGCCGAGGCCGCCAAATTCGACGGGCCGGGAAACCTGCGGCCAGGCGGTGGATTCCTCCGCGGCGGTCGTGGCTTGCGGAAAGCGCGCAAACACTTCCGTATTGAAGCGCCGCAGGAATGCGATCGCCTCGATGTTCTCCCGGCCGCCATACTGGTTCGGGACCCACGCGCCCGCGGGGCGGCTGTAATCGAGATAAAGCATGGAGGCGACCGCGTCGACGCGCAGGCCGTCGATGGCGTAGCGCTCCAGCCAGAACAGTGCGTTCGACACCAGGAAGTTCGTCACTTCGGTGCGGCCGTAATTGTAGATCAACGTGCCCCAGTCAAGATGGCGACCCTGCAGGGGATTGGCATGCTCGTAGAACGCGGTGCCGTCGAAGTGGCCGAGCCCGTGCGGATCGTCGGGAAAATGTCCGGGCACCCAATCGAGCAGCACGCCGATGCCCTCGCGATGGCAGGCATCGACCAGCGCGGCGAAATCCTCCGGCGTCCCGAAGCGGCTGGTCGGCGCATAGAGGCCTGTTGGCTGGTAGCCCCAGGAACCGTCAAAAGGATGCTCGCTGACCGGCAGGAATTCGAGATGGGTAAAGCCCATGTCGCGCGCATAGGCCGGAAGCTGCTCGGCCAGCTCGCGATAGGTCATCCATTCATTGTCGCTCTTGCGTCGCCAGGAGCCGAGATGCACCTCGTAGATCGACATCGGCGCCGAGAGCGCGTTGATGCCGTCGGGCGCCGGCCGCGGGCGCGGCAGGTGCGCTTCGTCGAACACGATCGACGCCGTCTTCGGGCGCACTTCAGCGGCAAACGCCAGCGGATCGGATTTCAGCGGCAGATTGTGGCCGTGTGGTCCGACCATGTCGAACTTGTAGTGATCGCCCGCCTTTGCATGCGGGATGAACAACTCCCAATAGCCGACGCCTCGCACGCGCATCGGGTGGCGGCGCGCGTCCCAGAAGTTGAAGTCGCCGACCACGCTGACCCGGCGTGCATTTGGCGCCAGCACGACGAAGCCGACGCCATCGACCCCGTCGAGTGTCATCGGATGCGCGCCGAGCTTGTCATAGAGCCGCTGATGCGTGCCTTCGCCCAGCAGATAGAGGTCGAAATCGGTCAGGATCGGCGGAAATCGATAGGGATCTTCGAGCTCGACGACATTGCCGCCGAACGTCGCGCGCAACTGGTAGCGCTTGGCGCCGTTGGGGAGCGTGCCTGCGAACAGGCCGGACTCGTGGATGCGGTCGAGTTTCGCCACCTCGCCATGCTCGCCGATCGCCTCGACATTGGAGGCTTCGGGCAGGAAAGCGCGCACCACGCTTTTGTCGCCTTCGGGATGGAGCCCGAGATAATGGAAGGGATCGGAGTGGCGACCCTCGATGATCGCGTAGGCCTCGGCAGACAGTTTAGGCATGTGCTTCGCTCTCCGCATTGGACAGAATGCGAAGCAGCCCGGTCAGTGGCGCATTGAGCGCCTCCGGCCGGTGAGACAGTTCGTACTCCACCTCATCGAACGCTTTTTCAAGCAGGAAAAATCTTAACAGGCCGTCCGCCGAATGCGGACCATTTGTCCGCAGGCGTCGATCGGTCATGGCCTCGCGATAGGCGGTGAGGAACGTCGCAGTGGCGCGCTCGCGCCATTCGCCGAGCGCGGTCGCGAGCCGTCCCTGTTCGTCCCGCGCACCCTTGAGAGCGCGGTCGACCGCCGCGATCACGGCAAGGTCGATCGAGCAGACGAGGCTCGCGACGTCGCGCGCCGCGGGCGCCTTGCGCCGCCGCTCGGCCAGCGGGAGATGGGGATTGCCATCGAAGTCGATGATGAAGATGTCGTCCTTCACGATCAGAATCTGCCCGAGGCGGAAGTCGCCATGATGACGGATGTTCAACCCGCCGATGTCGGATGGCAATAGCTTCGTGAGCAGGTCGGAAAGGGCCGGACGCCGGTCCAGGAGATGGTCGACCAGCGGACGATCGGCCTCTCGCAAGCCGTTGTGGCTTTGCGCCAGCATTTCAAAGGTATGTTCGGCGCGCTTGAGGAGATCCGTGGTCCATTGGGCGATGTGCGCAGAGGTGACGGGCTCGGGCGCGAGATCGTCGCCGTCGGCCTTGGCGAGCGCGATATGCAGCTCAGCCAGTCGCCGGCCGGTCTGAGCGAGATAATGCAGATAGGGCACCTGGTCCTTGTTCCCGCGCGGGGCTTCGCTTGCGGCGAGCAGACGCTGCTCGTCGATGTAGCGGTCGAGATAGCCCGACGTCACCGCCCAGCCGTCGCCCTGGTTCTCGACATAGGCATGCACGACGCCGACGGCGCTTCGCCCGCTATCCTCCACCAGCTCGGCGCTGCCGAGTAGCGCGGGCGTGTTGGCGAACTGCGCAACCTCGGTGAGGTAGTAGCCGAGCTCGATCTCGGGGTTGGTGCCGGTTTCGAGCCGGCGATAGATCTTGGTGACATACTGATTGTCGACCAGTGCGGTGCTGTTGGCCTGCTCGATGGCGCGGATCTGCTCCGGCTGCTTGACGGTGTCCGCACCGAAGCGGCTGGTCGCCTTGAAGTCCAGCCGCAGATTGTTTTCCTCGACGATCAGGGACTGGCTGAGATTGCGCAGGAACAGGCCGATGAAGATCTGGTCGGTCGCGACGTCGAGCAGCGTTCCCTCGCGCGCGCCCTGGCGCACTGCGGCCAGTGCCCTCGGGTTGAACCGTTCGCGGTCGAAGCGAACCCATTCGATCTGCATCGGCATCACATAGCGCGATGTGACGCCGCGCTGCGTCGCCTCGAAGAATGCGAGCCAGGGCCGGTTGTCGCCGATGTCGCAGAACGGGACCGCAGACGTCAGGGTCGGCCGGATCTGCGTGGGACTGCGCTCCGGATACCAGCGGGTCCGCGACAAAAATCCCGGCAGCACGTCGCGCTCGAACACGCCGCGCTCGCGCGCAAGCGAGACCCAGGTCGAGTTGACCGGCACCACCAGCGTCTCGAATTCGGGCACCGCGCGCGGCGTCACCGGCTCGGACTTGTCGCGCTCGCGGAGCTGGAACCAGTAGTAGCCATAGGGCCCCAACGTGATCATGTAAGGCAGCTCGCCGATCGCGGGGAAACGCGTGCGGCCGAGCATCTCCTGCGGGACCCGGTCCTTCCACGGCGACAGATCGAGCTCGGTCGCCTGTGCTGCGCGCGAGAGATTGGCAATGCACAGGATGACCTCGTCGCGATATTGCCGGACATAGGCCAGCACGGATCGGTTGGCCGGGCGTATGAAGGTCATGGTGCCGCGGCCGAAGGCGAGCGTCGACTTGCGCACCGAGATCAGGCGCTTCGTGGCGCTGAGCAGCGAGGACAGGCTGCGCGACTGCGCCTCCACATTGACCGCCTCATAGCCATAGACGGGGTCCATGATCAGCGGCGCATAGAGGCGGGCCGGGTCGCAGCGCGAGAAGCCGCCATTGCGGTCCGGACTCCACTGCATCGGTGTGCGCACGCCGTTGCGGTCGCCGAGATAGATGTTGTCGCCCATGCCGATCTCGTCGCCGTAATAGATGATTGGCGTGCCCGGGAACGACAGCAGCAGCGAGTTCATCAGCTCGATCTTGCGCCGGTCGTTGTCCATCAGCGGCGCGAGCCGCCGGCGGATACCGAGATTGATCCGCGCCCGCGGATCGTTGGCATAAGTCGACCAGAGATAGTCGCGCTCGACGTCGGTGACCATCTCCAACGTCAGTTCGTCATGATTGCGCAGGAATAGCGCCCATTGACAGCTCGAGGGAATGTCGGGCGTCTGGCGCAGGATGTCCGTGATCGGAAAGCGGTCCTCCTGTGCGATCGCCATGTAGATGCGCGGCATCAGCGGGAAATGGTAGGCCATGTGGCATTCGTCGCCGCGGCCGAAATATTCCTGCACGTCCTCCGGCCACTGATTGGCTTCGGCCAGCAGCAGCTTGCCCTTGGAGTAGGCGTCGAGCTCCTGGCGCAGCCGTTTGATGATGGCATGCGTCTCGGGAAGATTCTCGTTCGAGGTGCCCTCGCGTTCGCAGAGATAAGGGATCGCGTCCAACCGGAATCCGTCGACGCCGGCGTCGAGCCAGCGCTTCATCACCTGGATGATGGCACTGACCACCCGCGGATTGTCGAAGTTGAGATCGGGCTGGTGCGAGAAGAAACGGTGCCAGTAGAACGCGCCGGCCTCCGGATCCCAGGTCCAGTTGGATTTCTCGGTATCGGTGAAGATGATCCGCGTACCCTGATATTTCTGGTCGGTGTCGCTCCAGACATACCAGTTGCGCGCGCTCGAGCCCGCGGGGCTCCTGCGCGCGCGCTTGAACCATCTGTGTTGGTCGGAGGTGTGGTTGACGACGAGCTCGGTGATCACCCGCAAGCCGCGCCGCTGCGCCTCCTGGATGAAGCGCTTGAAGTCCTTCATCGTCCCGAAATCGGGATTGACCGAGCCGTAGTCGGCGATGTCGTAGCCGTCGTCGCGGCCGGGCGAGGGATAGAACGGCAACAGCCACAGCGCGGTGACGCCGAGATCCTGCAAATAAGGCAGTCTTTCGGTCAGCCCGGCGAAGTCGCCGATACCGTCATGATTGCTGTCGGCAAACGCCTTGACGTGGAGCTGGTAGACGATCGCGTCCTTGTACCAGAGCTCGTCCACGACCTCGGCAGCTTCGACCTTCTTCTCGTCAACGGAGGAAAGAACGTTCATGCCGTGGACCCTCACGCTAAGCAACGGAACAAGAACGCCGGATCGCGATAGGGATCGATGCGCAGCCGGATTCCGCCCCATTCGATTGCGGACTGCTCGCCGGTGAGAAGGTTCTCAACGCGTGCGATATGGTGACGTTCCCCGTTCGCGTCGACAGTGACGTCGCCGAGCGGGAGCCAGACCTCCCGCACGTTGGACGACAGGGCGATGGCGACGAGGACGGTGTTGGTCCGGTCAATCGACTCCTTGGCGAACGCGATCACGTCGCCATCGTCGATGCCGAGAAAGCGCAAATTCGACGTTTGTTGCAGCGCCTTGTTGTCGCGGCGGATGCGATTAAGCTCGGCGATGTAGGGCTTGACGTTGCCGGGGCGATCCCAGTCGCGAACCCTGATCTCGTATTTCTCGGAGTCGAGATATTCCTCGAGCCCCGGGACGGCCTGGTGCTCGAGCAGTTCGAACCCGCTATAGATGCCGTAGCTGCCTGACAACATGGCCGCCAGCGCGACGCGCGACTTGAACATCCAGGGCTCACCGCTCTGGAGATGATGCGGCAAGACGTCGGGCGTGTTGACGAACAGGTTGGGGCGATAGAAGTCGTGCTCGGGATAGCTGGTCAGCTCAGTCAAATATTGCTCCAACTCCCATTTCTGTGTTCGCCACGGAAAATAGCTGGAGGACTGGGCGAAGCCGAGCTTGGCGAGACCCTTCATCAGTTTCGGTCGGGTATAGGTCTTGGAGAACAGGATCACCTCGGGATGCCGGCGGCGGATATCGCGGATCAACCACTCCCAGAAGCCGAAGGGCGCAGTGTCGTGATTGTCGATGGCAAAGATGGTCACGCCGTGGTCGATCCAGAACAGCATGACGTCGCGGAAGGCGTTCCACAATTCGCTTCGGGTCAGGCAGGAGAAATCGGGCACGACGATGTCGGGATAGTCCGCCGTTCGCATCGAGCCGTCCGGCCGCCATTTGAACCATTCCGGATGCTGCGTCAGCCAGGGATGATCCGGCGAACACTGAACCGCGAAATCGAGTGCAAGCTCGACGCCATATTCCAGGCAGGTCGCAACCAGCGCGCGGAAATCCTCTATGGTGCCGAGCTCCGGATGCAGTGCATCGTGACCGCCCTCGGACGCGCCAATGGCATAGGGGCAGCCCGGATCGCCTGAGGCGGTGACCGGTGAATTGTTGCGGCCCTTGCGGCGGGTGCGACCGATCGGGTGGATCGGCGTGAAATAGAGCACGTCGAAACCCATCGCGGCGATATCGGGGACACGCGCGATGCAATCCCTGAGCGTGCCGTGCTGGCCCGCCACCTTGCCCTGGCTGCGCGGCATCATCTGGTACCAGGTACTGAAGCGCGCTTCCTCGCGGTCGACGACCAGCGGGAAAAGGGGCGAGCGGGTTAGGTCGGGCCGCGACTGGCTGTCGGCCATGGCGTCCCGCAGCTCATCCGCCATCAGCGGGGTGACCTCGCCGCTCTGCAGGAAAATCTCGCATTGCTGCAGGATGATGGCCGCGGCGTCATCGTCTGCGCCATGGGCCCTGGTCAGGAGGGCCGCGCCCTCGATCGCGTCGAGCGTGACATCGGCTCCGGATCGCTGCCTGAGCGCGAGCCCGTGACGCCAGGTCGCGAATTCGTCGGTCCAGGCCTCGATGGCGTAGACGTATTGGCCCGGCCCGGGCGGGGTGAACGCGCCGACCCAGCGGTCATTGCCATGATGGAGCATCGGCGTGCGCTGCCATTCCCGATCCTGCTCGCGGCGCCAGAGCAACGCGGCGCTGACCGCGTGGTGCCCGTCGCGGTAGATGTCCGCCCAGACATCGACGCGCTCGCCCGCGACGCGCTTGACGGCAAAGCGGCCGCCATCGACCAGCGGATAGACGTCTTCAATAAGGAAAGCGCCGCCGGCTGCGACACTCTCGACAGTTTGAATTGTCTTGTTCACGGTGATGCCATTGACAACAAAGTAACGTCTCGCTTCCCTTGCCGGGAACCGACGCTTGGTACCTATATAGAAAGCCTCTTGTGTGTCATTAGTTCCCGTCAGGAACGGTAGCCGCAGTCAGCGCGTTGATTCCGACTATCCTATTCCTCCGCCTCATGAAAATGAATGCCGCCGGCTGATGGTGGCCTGCAAGCTGCGTGCCGAATGGATCTTTTAGCTGAAGCCAGAACCAAGGGCGTCCAGTCCGAATTCGTCGATGCCTTGGGCAAGCTGCGGGTCACCGCGCCCGATGCCCTGACGTCGATACTCCAGGCCTTGCCGGAGAAGCGCACCTACCGCTTCGTCAGCGGTGCTGTCGTGGTTCGCACCAGCCGGCAGCCGCGCACCGACCTCACCGAGGCTGCCAAGCTTCCGCTGCGTTGGTCCGTCGCAAACGGCACCGTGACGGTCGCGCAGGGCGAGGCGCGCGAGCGCATCATTGTCTGGCCCGATCATCTGCCGTCCGGCTACCATCGGCTGAAGCTCGTCGATGCGTCCGGGGCGGCGGAAGAGGTGCCGCTGATCGTGGCGCCCGAGCGCGCTTTCACCGGCGATTTCGACCGCGGCTGGCTGCTCGCGGTGCAGCTCTACAGCGTTCGCTCCGCACGCAATTGGGGGATCGGCGATTTCACGGACCTTGCCGATCTCGTCACGCTCGCCAAAGAACTCGGCGCCGATGGCGTTGGCCTCAACCCGCTGCATGTGCTGTTCGACGACCGGCCGTCTGATTGCAGCCCCTATTCGCCGAACAGCCGGCTGTTCCTCAACCCGCTCTACATCGACGTCGAGAAGATTCCGGAGTTTTCGCCTGGCCTGCTGCCGGAGGCGCGCGCGACCGCGACGTCCTTGCGCGAAGGCGACCGCGTGCGATACCGCGAGGCAGGGCCGCTGAAATGGCGCGGCCTGCGCGCCGCGTTCGACGCGTTCAAGGCCAAGGCTGGCCCCGGGCGCCGAGAGGCATTCGATGCCTTCCGCCTCGAGCGGGGTCCGCTGTTGTTGCGCTTTGCCTGTTTCGAGGTGCTACGCCATCGCTTCCCAGGACGACCGTGGTGGGAATGGCCGTCGGAGTGGCAGCGGCCTGACGAGACGAAATGCGCGGAGCTGCGCGCAGGCCCCGATCATGACGAGGTCGAGTTCGTCGAGTTCGTGCAATGGACGGCCGATCAGCAGTTGGCTGCGGCCAAGGAGCTCGCAGGCCGGCTCGGCATGAAGGTCGGGCTCTATCTCGATGTCGCGGTCGGCGTGCAGTCCGACGGATTCGACGCCTGGAACGAGCAGGGCGCGATCTCCCGCCATCTCGCAGTCGGCGCACCTCCCGATGTACTGAACACGGTGGGCCAGGATTGGGGTCTCGCCGGCTTCAATGCCGGTGGCCTGGAGGCGCAATCGTTCGTGCCGTTCGCCGACATGCTGGCCGCCTCGATGCGCCATGCCGGCGCGATCCGGCTCGATCACGTGCTCGGGCTGAAGCGGCTCTACCTCGTGCCGCGCGGTTTCAAGCCGGACAACGGCGCCTATGTGCAGATGCCATTCGAGGCGCTGCTGGCGGCGGTCGCGCGCGAGAGCGCCGCGCACAAATGCATCGTGATCGGCGAGGATCTCGGCACCGTGCCGGAAGGTTTTCGCGAGACCATGCAGGACTGGGGCATCTGGTCCTATCTCGTGATGATGTTCGAGCGCGATGACGCCGGGCGTTTCCGCAATCTCGATCACTACAGGTCCAACGCCCTCGTCACGTTGAACACGCACGATCTGTGTACCTATGCCGGCTGGCGCTCGTTCAGCGATCTCAAGATGAAGCTCTCGCTCGGGCTCGACCCCGGCGAGAACGAGGAGGCGCGCTGGCACGCCCTCGGCATGCTCGACGAGATCCTGCGCTTCAACGCCATTCAGGCTAACGATCTCTATTCGGTGCTGGCGTTCCTGTCCCGGACGCCCTCCCGCCTTCTCGCGGTGTCGCTCGAGGATCTCCTGGGCGTGATCGACCAGCCGAACATCCCCGGCACGATCGACGAGCACCCCAACTGGCGCCAGCGGCTGCCGCTCGCGCTGGACAAGATTGCGTCGAGCATCGATCGCGCGGCGCTGAAAGCCGCAACGCGGGAGCGGTCGCACGGTTAGAGTCCAGCACGACAATTTCAGGTGGGTTACACGGAATTGTCACAGAAGATCGAAGATTATGCGCTGATTGGCGATTGCGAGACCGCGGCCCTCGTCGGCCACGACGGCTCGATCGACTGGCTGTGCTGGCCGGCCTTCGATTCCGACGCCTGCTTCGCCGCAATCCTCGGCACCAGGAGAAACGGGCGCTGGCAGATTGCGCCAAGCGAAGCCCTGACGGCTCGCGCCCGCCGCTATCTCGGCAACACGCTGATCCTCGAGACCCGTTTCGAGACGGACGGCGGCTCCGTCGCCTTGATCGACTTCATGCCGCCGCGCGGCAAGGCGTCCGACATCGTCCGGCTGGTGCGCGGCCTGAAGGGCCGCGTCAAGCTCAGGATGGAGCTCATCATCCGCTTCGGCTTCGGCGTCGATATCCCCTGGGTCAGGCGCACCGAGGATCGCTCCACTGTGCTTGCGATCTGCGGGCAGGACATGACGGTGCTCCGCACGCCCGTCGAGACCCGCGGCGAGGACTTGACCACCGTCGCGGAGTTCGAGGTCGCTGCGGGCGAGACCATCCCCTTCGTGCTGACCTATGGGCCGTCGCATCTCGCTCCGCCCGAGGCAATCGATCCCGAGCGCGCACTCGCGGAGACCGAAGCCTTCTGGAAGGACTGGTGCAGCCACGTCAATAGCGACGGCGAGTATCACGATCTCATCATGCGCTCGCTGATCACGCTGAAGGCACTGACTTTCGACCCGACCGGCGGCATCGTCGCGGCGCCCACGACCTCGCTGCCCGAGAAGCTCGGCGGCGCCAGAAACTGGGACTACCGCTTCTGCTGGCTGCGCGATGCCACCTTCACGCTGCTCGCGCTGATGAACTCGGGCTATACCGAGGAAGCATCGGCTTGGCACAGTTGGCTGTTGCGCGCGGCCGCCGGTTCACCGGCGAACATGCAGATCATGTACGGCATCTGGGGCCAGCGGCGGCTGCTCGAATGGGAGGCCGGATGGCTCGACGGCTATGAGGGAGCGAAGCCGGTTCGCGTCGGCAATGCCGCCCACGCGCAATTGCAGCTCGACGTCTATGGCGAGCTGATCGACGCGTTCCACCAGTCGCGCATGGCGAAGTTGAAGCTCGACGACGAAAGCTGGGCGCTGGAATGCGCCGTGCTCCAGCATCTTGCCGAGGTCTGGGATCATCCCGACCACGGCATCTGGGAGCGCCGCGGCAAGCCTAGGCACTACGTCTTCTCCAAGGTGATGACCTGGGTTGCCTTCGACCGCGGCATCAAGAGCGCCGAGACCTTCGGCTTCAAGGCGCCGCTACTGCACTGGCGCGCCTTGCGCGACGCCATCCACCGGGACGTCTGTCAGAGAGGTTTCGACGCCGAGGCGAACGCTTTCGTCGAATCCTATGGCTCGAAGGTTCTCGACGCCAGCGCGCTGCTGCTGCCCGCGGTCGGCTTCCTTCCGGCAAAGGATGCCAGGGTGCGCGGAACCATCGCGGCGGTCGAACGGCACCTGATGCGCGACGGATTCGTCCTGCGGCATGATCCCCGCGAAGTGTCCGAGGAGACACAGCCGATCGAGGGGGCGTTCCTCGCCTGCAGCCTGTGGCTTGCGGATGCTCATGTGCTCGCCGGCGACCTCGACAAGGCGCAGGCGCTGTTCGATCGCGTGGTCGGCATCGCCAATGACGTCGGGCTCCTGGCGGAGGAATACGACTCGGTGGCGCGACGCCAGACCGGAAATTTCCCGCAAGCGCTGACCCACATCGCGCTGATCAATACGGCGCATAATCTGTCGGCCGCAAGGACCCACGCCGAGAAGCCGGCGGTGCAGCGGTCGCAATAGCTGGCTTAACGGATCCCGTTCCGCTTCAGGATCATCTCGATGGCGCCGGCAAAGCCTTCCTGCTCATTGGTCGTCGTGACGTAAGTTGCCTGCTGCTTGACATTATCGGTTGCATTGCCCATCGCGATCGACAGGCCGCTGACGCGGAACATCGCAAGGTCGTTTTGCATGTCGCCGATCGTCGCGACCGCATCGGTCGAGATGCCGAGTCGTCGCGCCATCGACTGGACGAAAGTGCCCTTGTTGCAGCCGGGCGGAGTGACGTCGAGATAATAGGTCTGCGAGCGGATCGCCTCGGCTTGAGTCCCCAGCGCTTCCTGCATCGCCTTTTCACAGGCCTCCAGATGCGGCGCGTCGGCGCTGGCGCCGACGATCTTGCACGCGCTCGAAAGATAGGGCGAGAAGTCGCTGACGACGGTCGGATCGGCGCGGATCGTGTGCTGCTCGTGACCGACGTATTTCCCCTCCGGATTGCGGATCAGCCACTTGTCCGATGTGAACAGCCAGATATCGACGCCGAACTCGTCGAGGATCTTGACGCTGCGCTCGGCGGCTGAGGCCGGGATCAGATTCTGCTCGACCGGCTTCATCTGCGGATCGACGATCGAGGAGCCGTTGAAGGCGCCGACCGGCAGTGAGAGCGCCAGCGGCTCGATCAGGAAGCGCATGCCGATGCTGGGGCGGCTGGAGGTGATGGTGAAGCCGATCCCGGCATCACGCAGCCGCTGCACCGCGGCCCTGGCGCGCTCGGTGAGAGTCTTGTCCTTGGTCACCAGCGTGCCGTCGACGTCGGAGACCACGAGTGAGATGGGCGTCATGACATTGCCTTGTGCTGCTCGCTGCCGAATTTCAACTGCCGCAAGACGCCATCAACTATCGCCTCGACGGTCTCGTCGATCGAGACGGTGATCACGTGTTCGCTCGCTTCCGGCGGCTCCAACGTCTTGAACTGGCTGGTCAGCAGTCCGGGCGGCATGAAGTGCCCCTTGCGGTGGGCGAGCCGGTCGGCGATCAGCTCCTGGGTGCCCCTCAGGAACACGAAGCGGACGTCATCGCGTCCACGCAAGAGCACGTCGCGATAAGTGTGCTTCAGCGCCGAGCAGGCGATGATGACGTGCTCGCGGGCCTCGCAGACACGCGCAATCTCGTCGGCGATAGCGTTGAGCCAGGGCCAGCGGTCCTCGTCGGTGAGCGGGTGGCCGGCGCTCATCTTCGCGACATTGCTCGGCGGATGGAAACTGTCGCCGTCCTCGAATCGCCAGCCGAGCCGCTCACCAAGTGCTTCCGCAACCGTACTCTTGCCCGAGCCCGACACGCCCATCACGATCAATGCACAAAGTGCTTCACTGCCCGCCACGAATCCCCTCCGGGAGCGCGGCCTGGTCGACCAGCCAGACGGTCTCACCATTCGAGCGCGCGCGTACGGCCGGCAGGTTCTCGCCATTGAGGAGCCGCGTCAAGATCGCTTGCTTGTCGTGCCCGGCAATCTCGAACAGCATTTCGTGGCATGACGCCAACGCGGGCAAGGTGAGCGAGACCCTCGGCACGAAAGGCGCGACATTGGCCTTGGGCACGCCAACGACCCAGCGTTCTGTCTCCTCGACCGCGGGATAGCCGGGAAACAGCGAGGCGGTGTGGCCGTCCGGCCCCGCGCCCATCAGGACCAGGTCGAACAGTGGGCGTGACGAATCGAGCTGGTCCCCACCATAGAAGGATTGGAGCTCGCGCTGATAGGCCAAGGCGCTCTGATCGGGACTCTCGGTCGCGGTGGGGATCGGGTGGACATGGCCGGGTGGCGCGCTGCGATCGAGAAGGATCGCGCGCGCCACCGTCATGTTGTTGAGGGGATCATCGTCCTGCACGAATCGCTCGTCGCCGATGAACCAGTGCACGCGCTCCCAGGGGATCTTGTCGCGCCAGGTCTCGCTTGCGAGCAATTGATAGAGTTTCTTCGGGCTCGATCCGCCGGTAAGGCAGATCGCAATGCGGCCCGGATTGGCCGCGATGCGCGCCATCACGCGTCCGGCTGCGGCCTGCGCCAGCGCATCGGCGTCGGCGGCTACTATCAGTTTCGGCTGGTCGGCGGCAGCCATTACGAATATTTCCGCCAGCTGCGCCCGTCGCGCCGGAGTAGCTCGTCGGCGCAGGAGGGGCCGTCACTCCCGGCGCGATAAGTCTCGATGCCGTTGGTGCCCGCCTTCTTCCAGGCATCGAGGAACGGCTGCACGGCCTGCCAGCCGGCTTCGACGCCGTCGGCGCGCTGGAACAGGATGTTGTCGCCGATCATGCAGTCATAGATCAGCGTCTCGTAGCCGGTGCTTGGATCGGCCTTGAAATAGTCGCCGTAGCGGAACTTCATCTCGACGCCGTCGATCGTGACGCTCGGTCCCGGAATCTTGGCGTTGAACTGCAACTCGATGGTCTCGCTCGGCGCAATTCCGATGGTGAGGAAATTCTGCGACAGGCGGTCGACCGTGGTGCCGCTGAACATCGACAGCGGTGCCTGCTTGAACTTGATCGCAACCTCGGTGCGCTTGTGAGCCAGCGCCTTGCCGGTGCGCAGGTAGAAGGGCACACCGGCCCAGCGCCAGTTGTCGATCAGGAGTTTCAGCGCCACATAAGTCTCGGTCGTGCTGCCGGACTTGACGTCCTCCGTCTTGCGGTAGTCCGGGATATCGGCATCGCCGATGCGGCCTGCCAGATATTGCGCGCGAACCGAGCTCTTCAGCGCTTCCTCTTCGCTCGGCTGCTGGATCGCGGAGAGAACCTCTGCTTTTTCAGAGCGGACGGAGTGCGCATCGAAACGGCTCGGCGGCTCCATCGCGACCAGCGACATCAGCTGAAACAGATGGTTCGGCACCATGTCGCGGAGCGCGCCCGTTGCGTCGTAGAAGCCGCCGCGATGGCCAACGCCAAGCCGCTCCTCCACGGTGATCTGGATGTGATCGATATGGTTGCGATTCCAGATCGGCTCGAACATGCCGTTGGCAAAGCGCAGCACCAGGATGTTCTGCACCGTCTCTTTGCCGAGGTAGTGATCGATCCGGTAGATCTGGTGCTCTTCCATGATCTTCAGGAGCTCGGCATTCAGCGCGCGCGCCGAGGCAAGGTCGGTGCCGAATGGCTTTTCGACCACGAGGCGCCGCCAGGCGCCGTTGTCCTCCTTCATCAATCCGGTGCGGCCGAGCTCGCGCGCGGTCGGTGCAAACGCCGCTGGCGGGGTCGCGAGATAGAACAGCCGGTTGCCGCCGGTGCCGCGTGAGCATTCGAGCGCGTCCAGATGCTCGCGTAGCGTATCGAAGGACTGTGGATCCTTCGTATCGGCCTCGACGAAAGTCACGCATTGCAGGAGTTGCTGGGCGACAACGTCGTCGACCGGACGGGTGGCATGCTCGCGCAGACCCTTCAACAGGCCGTCGCGCAGCTCGTCATTCGACATGCCCTTGCGCGCGACGCCGACGACGCAGAATTTCTCCGGCAACAGGTTCTCAGCGGCGAGATTGTAGAGCGATGGGATCACCAGGCGATGGGTGAGATCGCCCGTGACGCCGAAGATGACGAAGGCGCAATTTTCGGGCTTGCGTTTGGGCTGCGGGTCTTTTGTCACGAATGGCGGGCCTTCAGGCTTTGGGCTTGGATACGCCCGGTTGTTTCGGCTCCTTGTGCCCCCCGAAGCCGGCGCGCATGGCGGAGAGGATCTTCTCCGCGAAAGTGTGCTCCTTGCGCGAGCGGAAGCGGGCAAATAGCGCTGCGGTCAGAACCTCGGCCGGCACCGCCTCGTCGATCGCCGCATTCACGGTCCAGCGTCCTTCACCGGAATCTTCCACGAATCCTGAATACTCAGACAGGGCCGGGCTGTCGGCGAGTGCGGTCGAGGTGAGGTCGAGCAGCCAGGACGGGATGACGCTGCCGCGCCGCCACACCTCGGCAATGTCGGCGAGATCGAAATCGAAACGATGATCCGCCGGCAGCGCCTCGATGTCAGCGTTCTTGAGGATGTCAAAACCCTCGGCATAGGCCTGCATCAGGCCGTATTCGATGCCGTTGTGGATCATCTTGACGAAATGACCGGCGCCGATCGGGCCGGCATGGATGTAGCCCTGCTCGATGCGGGGATCGCGGCCTTCGCGCCCCGGGGTGCGTGGAATGTCGCCGGCGCCCGGCGCAAGCGTGCCGAAGATCGGATCGAGCCGGTCGACGACCGCCTTGTCGCCGCCGATCATCATGCAATAGCCGCGGTCGAGCCCCCAGACTCCGCCGGAGGTGCCGACGTCGACATAGTGGATGCCGTGTTCCCTGAGCGCTTTGCCGCGGCGGACATCGTCCTGCCAGAACGTGTTGCCGCCGTCGATGATGACGTCGCCGGCTTGCATCAGCTTTGCGATCGTCTCGATCGTCGTCTCGGTGATGCGGCCGGCGGGCAGCATCACCCAGGCGGTGCGCGGCTTGTCGAGCTTGGCGACGAACTCTTCCAGCGTGCTCGCGCCTTGCGCGCCGTCCGCGGCAAGGTCGGCGACGGCCTTGGCGTCCTTGTCATAGACCACGGCCGAATGGCCGTTCCGCATCAGCCGGCGGACAATGTTGCCGCCCATACGGCCGAGGCCGATCATGCCGAGCTGCATTGACGTATCCTCTTTCAGTTCAACGCTTGCGAGAGCGCGGCGTTCAGCGCGGCGAGGCCTTTCTTTAGCCCGCCCTTCAGGTGCACGCGGAGCGCGCGTCGTCCGCGCTCGGTGAGCACGTCGAAGTCGCCGCGCGCCTGCGCCGCCTTGATCACGCCAAAGCTTGCCTTCTGGCCCGGTACCGGAAGGTCCTTGGCGTCGTCGGTCGTGATTTGCAGGAACACACCGCTGTCAGGCCCGCCCTTGTAGGCCTGTCCGGTCGAATGCAGGAAGCGCGGACCGAATTCCGCGGCGGTGGCGACATGGCGCTTTTCGAGCACCTCCGTCCGCATCGCCTGCAAGGCTTCGATCGTTGCCTTGTCACGCGCGATGTAGCCGAGCAGGGCGACATAGTCGCCTTGCCGGGAGCGGCCGAGATGCGCTCGCAGCCACGAGGTGAGGTCGCCGTTCGCGCCGGCCGCACGGAGCGCCGCGGCGTTGGCTTCGTCGGTGTAGAGATCGGCGTCCGCGGTGCTGACGACCGGCTCTTCGGGCGGCAGCGCGCCGGCTTTCTCGAACGCGGCGGTGAGCTCGCGGGTCTTGATCTTGGCTGCTTCCACGTCCGGCTGGTCGAACGGGTTGATGCCGAGGATGGAGCCCGCGACCGCGGTCGCCATCTCGAAGCGGAAGAACTCCTGGCCAAGATGGTCGACCGACTTCATGACGATGCGTACCACGGGGTGACCTGCGCGCTCGAGTGCGGCGAGCTTCTCCTCGTGAGCATCGTCCGTCTCACTCTCGGTACGGATATCGACGAAGAAGCGGTCGTTGCCGTAAATCGAAGGATCTCCGAGCGGTTCGCCGTCAATCGGGATCAGGCCCTTGCCCTCCTTGCCGGTCGATTCCGCGATGAGCTGCTCGGCCCAGGCGCCAAAATCAGCTATCTTCTTCGACGAAAAGATCGTCACCTTGTCGCGGCCCTCGAGGCCGGCGAGCCCCATGGCGAGGCCGAGCTGCACGCCGGGATTTTCATGCGGCGGCACGTCCGGTCCGCAGGAGCGCACCATGGCGAGCGTGTGCTTGATGAAGCTTCCGACATCGATGCCGGCGGTCGCGGCCGGCACGAGGCCAAAGGGCGAGAGCACGGAATAACGGCCGCCGATCGACGGCTCGCCGTGGAAGACGCGGGCATAGTTCAGCGTCTTGGCAGCCTTCTCCAGCGACGAGCCGGGGTCGGTGACCGCGATGAAGCGATGGCCGGTCTTGACGGAGGAGCCGACCGCTTGCGCGACACGGTCGTAGAAATAGTCCTTCATCGCGTTCGGTTCGGTGGTGCCGCCGGACTTGCTGGATACGATGAACACGGTGTTGGCGATGTCGATCTTGGCTTCCATCGCCCGTACCTGCGCCGGGTCGGTAGAGTCGAGCACATGCAGCTTCGGGAAGCCGGCCTTCCGCGCAAACGTCTCGGCCAGCACTTCGGGCCCGAGGCTCGATCCCCCCATGCCGAGCACGACGGCATCGGAGAATTTTTGCCCCTTCACCCGGCCTGCGTAATCCGCATAGTCGGCGATGTCGACCTTCGCCGCGCAGTCGAGCCAGCCAAGCCACTTGTTCTCGTCCGCACCGGTCCAGACCGATTTGTCGTGCTGCCAGAGCCTGCGGATCTTTGCCGAGACCCGCCACTCCTCGGTGCTCTTGGTCACGGCCTTGCCGAGCCCCTCGCCAAGGGCAAAGTGCTGGCGGTCGATCGCTGCCCCGAGCACGGTGGCGCGCTTGGAGGCGACCGCGCCATAGAGCTTGTCGGCGGCGTCGGCGAACAGCTTCACGCCATCCTTGACGAGCTCCTCCGTGATCTCGTCGAGGGAGATGCCGGAGCGCTCGAGCTCCTCCAGCACGCGGGCGGCCTCCTCGACGTTCTCCTCCAGGCTGTCGCGCAGCTTGCCGTGGTCGCGGAACGCATCGAGCGTGGCCGGCGGCACGGTGTTGATGGTGTTCGGGCCGATCAATTCCTCGACATAGAGGACGTCGCTATAGTCCTTGTTCTTGGTGCCGGTGGAAGCCCACAGCATTCGCTGTGGCCTCGCGCCCTTGGCGACGAGCTTGTCCCAGCGCGGCCCGGAGAACAGGCGCTTATAGTCCTGGTAGGCGAGTTTCGCGTTCGCGATCGCGACCTTGCCCTTGAGTGCCGCCAGCCGCTCTTTTTCATTGGGGTCATTGGCGCGGGCGATCTTCTCGTCGAGCTGCTTGTCGACCAAGGTGTCGATCCGGCTAACGAAGAAGCTTGCGACGCTTGCGACATGCGACGGATCGCCGCCGCCGGCCACGTATTTTTCGAGGCCTGCAAGATAGGCCTCGGCGACCTCCAGATAGACCTCTTTGGAGAACAACAGGGTGATGTTGATGCTGATGCCTTCGCCGATGAGCTGCTCGATGGCCGGCAGGCCCTCCGGCGTTGCCGGCACCTTGACCATCAAGTTTTTGCGATCGACGTCCTTCCAGAGCCGCCGGGCTTCCGCGACCGTCCCCTTGGTATCCATTGCCAGATAGGGCGATACCTCCAGGCTGACGAAGCCGTCCTGGCCCTTCAGATGGTTATAGACCGGACGCAGCACGTCGGCGGCATTCTGGATGTCCTCGACCGCGAGCTGCTCGAACAGCTCGGCGACCGGACGGTCGCCGCGCTTCAGCGCCTTGCCGATCGGGGCGTCATATTCGTCCGAGCTGCCAATCGCCTTTTCGAAGATCGACGGGTTGGAGGTGACGCCCTTGACGCCGTCGGTCTCGATCAGCCGCTTCAGGTCGCCCTTGGCGATGAAGCCGCGGGCCAGGAAGTCGAGCCAGACGGCCTGTCCGCGCTTTTCCAGTTCTTTGACGGGATTCATGGTCTCTCTTTTCTCCGAGCCGGTGGCGGGCGAGGGGTTCCAGCGCCGGTCCTGACGCGCTATGGTGTGTTAACATGACCTTGGGAGGGAACCAATCAAGGGTATGTGCGTCATACTCTCGGCATAACTCTACTGAGATCATAGCGATCCAGCCGATCGGTCGTCCCGTTGCGTGAAAGTTCTTGGCCGCGCTTTTCGGCCAGAGTTCTGAGCGGAACGTGAGCCTCCGCCGAACGGAGTTTCGTCCTGCGGGCTCAAGCATTTGCCCGTGTGGCGGGTTGCGTTGGTTCATTAATGAACTGCCGTGCTGGGGGATGAGCATGAACGCAAATTCTGACGGCCTTGCGATTGCCGTCACGCCGCATCGATCTGGCCTTCCTGCCGATCCCGGTGCGACCGACGATCTCGATATCCGCGTTTCCCACCTCGGAGGGCTGATTGCGCTGGGGTTTGTCATGACCCTTGTCAGCGCCACGTTTGCCTTCGAGTTGTGGAGTGGCCTTGGCGCCTCGGAGCGGGCGGCAGACTGCGCGGGTGTTCTGCTGTTCGGGCTCGTCACCTGCCGACTGATCTGGATGTTGCCGGCCGAGCGGGGCGCGGTCGTGATAGTCAGCCGCTACGGCATCCTGGCCTTGCGTATTAGCAATGAATGCCTGTTCTGGGACTCCTTCGAAGACGTTTCGGTGCGCCAAAGCCGCGGATGCAAAGCCGTGATGCTGACGCACACGCCGGCGCTGCTGCGGCGACTTCGCTGCGTCAGGAGCAGACGCGCGATCTCGCCACAGAGTGATACGGATTTCATCGTCATCGATCCGGCCGGACTGGCGACGGACTTCGCGACGCTGCTGCGAGCCTGCCAGGCTCGTTACGACGCGAGCGAACGGCGCACCGCATTGCAGCAGAAGGGCTGTCACGACGCTCAAAGCTTCGCCGTCAAAGCGTCATAAGTTTGCCGCCGGCGGGGCAACCATGTTGCGCTGCCGGATGGTCTCATCCCCGGTAACGCCCGGATGTTGCGGCGAGGCGACATTTGCTGGAAATTATCAGGTACGGGTATAGATTCGCATAAATAACAGGCAAGTGCCTGTTCGTAACTCACCCGGTGCCTACGTCGTGCGTTGCGCCAAGAAGGCGCTCGGGTGTCCAATGATCATCATGTGCTCACGCTGATTCGAGACGGGCGCTGAGGAACGGTCCGGTAACTGCTTTCGTTTCAGCTTGAGTAGCGGAAATCACGCGGAGAGGGATCATGTACAACGATTCTTTGTTCAACGCTTTCGCTCGGTCGTTCGAGGCGAGAAGCCAGCACGACTTGTCGATGGCGGAATATCTGGAATCGTGTCGAAGCGATCCCATGAAGTACGCGAACTCAGCCGAGCGACTACTAGCTGCGATCGGTGAACCCCAGACGATTGACACGGCCAAGGACCCACGCCTTGGCCGTATCTTTTTGAACCGCACGATCCGCACCTATCCAGCCTTCGCCGGCTTCTACGGCATGGAAGAAACGATCGAGCGCATCGTCGGTTTCTTCCGTCACGCCGCGCAAGGCCTCGAAGAACGCAAGCAGATCCTCTATCTGCTCGGCCCGGTCGGCGGCGGCAAGTCCTCGCTCGCGGAGCGGCTCAAGTCGTTGATGGAGGTGCAGCCCATCTACGTGCTGAAGGCTGGCGATGAACTGAGCCCGGTGTTCGAAAGCCCGCTCAGCCTGTTCGATCCCGAGCAGCTCGGGCCGATGTTGGAAGAGAAGTACGGCATTCCGCGCCGGCGTCTCACCGGCCTCATGAGCCCGTGGTGCTACAAGCGGCTGGAGGCCTTCGGCGGCGACATCTCGCAATTCCGCGTCGCCAAGATCCAGCCGTCGCGGCTGCGCCAGATCGCGATCGCCAAGACAGAGCCCGGTGACGAGAACAATCAGGACATCTCCTCGCTGGTCGGCAAGGTCGATATCCGCAAGCTCGAGACCTACGCGCAGAACGACCCGGATGCGTACAGCTATTCCGGTGGTCTCAACCGCGCCAACCAGGGCATCCTCGAGTTCGTCGAGATGTTCAAGGCGCCGATCAAGATGCTGCATCCGCTACTCACCGCGACGCAGGAGGGCAACTATATCGGCACCGAGAACATCGGTGCGATCCCCTTCACCGGCATCATCCTCGCGCATTCGAACGAGGCCGAGTGGGCGAGTTTCAAGTCCAACAAGAACAACGAAGCCTTCATCGACCGCATCTGCGTGATCAAGGTGCCCTATGTCCTGCGATACACCGAGGAGCAGAAGATATACGAAAAGCTGATCCAGGGCTCAGAGCTTGCCTCGGCACCTTGCGCGCCCGCGACGCTGGAGACGATGGCGCGGTTCTCAGTGATGTCACGTCTGCGCAGGCACGAAAATTCCACGCTGTTTGCCAAGATGCGGGTCTACGATGGCGAAAGCCTGAAGGAATCCGATCCCAAGGCGCGCAGCGTCCAGGAATATCGTGATGCCGCCGGTGTCGATGAGGGCATGGACGGCGTTTCCACTCGCTTCGCCTTCAAGATCCTGGCCGCGACCTTCAACCACGATCCGCAGGAGGTCGCAGCCGATACCGTGCATCTGATGTACGCGCTGGAACAGGCGATCCGCCGCGAGCAGCTTCCCGAGGAGACCGAGAAGCGCTACTTGGAATTCATCAAGGCCGAGCTTGCGCCGCGTTACGCCGAGTTCATCGGTAACGAGATCCAGAAGGCCTATCTCGAATCCTACTCGGATTACGGCCAGAACCTGTTCGACCGCTACGTGGACTATGCCGATGCCTGGATCGAGGATCAGGACTTCAAGGATCCCGATACGGGACAGCTCCTGGATCGCGAACTCTTGAACCAGGAGTTGACCAAGATCGAGAAGCCGGCCGGCATCGCCAACCCGAAGGACTTCCGGAACGAGGTGGTCAAATTCTCGTTACGGGCCAGGGCTCAGAACAGCGGCAAGAATCCGAACTGGACCTCTTACGAGAAGATTCGCGACGTGATCGAAAAGCGGATATTCTCTCAGGTCGAGGACCTGCTTCCGGTGATCTCGTTCGGGTCCAAGAAGGACGGCGAGACCGAGAAGAAGCACGGCGAGTTTGTCGCACGCATGGTGGAGCGCGGCTACACCGAGCGTCAGGTTCGCCGGCTGGTCGAGTGGTATATGCGTGTGAAGCAGGCCGGTTGAGGCGGATGAGAACGTGGCCCACATTATTGACAGGCGCCTGAATCCGGGCGGCAAGAGTCTTGAGAACCGCCAGCGGTTCTTGCGTCGAGCCAAATCCCTGGTGCAGGGCGCCGTCAAGAAGACCTCGCAGGAACGCGATATCAAGGACGTCCTGGAGGGAGGGGAGGTCACGATCCCCCTCGACGGGATGCACGAGCCGCGCTTCCGCCGCGAAGGTGGCACGCGCGACATGGTGCTGCCCGGGAACAAGAAGTTCGTCGAGGGCGACTATCTGCAGCGCCAGGGGCAGGGCAGCGCCAAGGACTCCGGTCCCGGTGAAGGCGACAGCGAGGACGCCTTTCGCTTCGTCTTGAGCCGCGACGAGTTCGTCGATCTCTTCCTCGATGATCTCGAGCTTCCCGATCTCGCCAAGCGCAAGATCACCCAGACCGAAAGCGAGGGCCTCCAGCGCGCCGGCTACACCACGTCTGGCTCACCTGCGAACATCTCCGTCAACCGGACTGTCCAGCTCGCGCTCGCCCGCCGTATCGCGCTGCGCCGTCCGCGCAAGAGCGAAATGGATGAGCTGGAAGCCAGGATCGCCGAATGCACCGACGAAGTCGAGCGCGCGGCGCTCGTCGCCGAGTTCGAGAAGCTGAAGGTGAAATCCAAGCGCATCCCCTTCATCGATCCGCTCGACATCCGCTATCGCCGCTTCGAGACGGTTCCGAAGCCCGTAGCGCAGGCGGTGATGTTCTGCCTGATGGACGTCTCCGGCTCGATGTCCGAGCACATGAAGGATCTCGCCAAGCGTTTCTACATGCTGCTCTACGTCTTCCTGAAGCGTCGCTACAAGCACGTCGAGATCGTTTTCATCCGCCACACCGACCGCGCGGAGGAGGTGGACGAGCAGACCTTCTTCTATGGTCCGGCATCGGGTGGCACGCTGGTGTCGAGCGCGCTCCAGGCGATGCATGAGATCGTGCGCGAGCGCTTCAATCCATCGGACTGGAACATCTATGCCGCCCAGGCCTCCGACGGCGACAACTCCTATTCCGACGGCGAACTCGCCGGCATGCTCCTGACCGAGAAAATCCTGCCGGTCTGCCAGTTCTTCGCTTATCTCGAGGTTGGCGAGTCGGGCGGCAGCGCCTTCGATCTCTCCGATTCCTCGCTCTGGACGCTTTATGAGCGCCTGCGCAACAGCGGCGCGCCGCTGTCGATGCGCAAGGTCAGCGAGCGCGGCGAAATCTTCCCGGTGTTCCACGACCTGTTCCAGCGCCGCGAAAATCAGGAGAAGGCCGCTCCATGACGGACAAGACCGGGCGATTGTTCGAAGGCGCGGACTGGGACTTCCTCACCTTGCAGCGTATCCACGATGCCTGCGAGGATGTCGCGAAGAAGGTGCTCGGCCTCGACGTCTATCCGAACCAGATCGAGGTGATCACCGCCGAGCAGATGCTGGACGCCTACTCATCCGTCGGCATGCCGCTGTTCTACAAGCACTGGTCCTTCGGCAAGCATTTTGCGTTTCACGAGGCCTCCTACCGCAAGGGCCTGATGGGCCTCGCCTACGAGATCGTGATCAATTCTTCGCCCTGCATCTCCTATCTGATGGAGGAGAACACGGCGACGATGCAGACGCTGGTGATCGCGCATGCCGCGTTCGGCCACAACCACTTCTTCAAGAACAACTATTTGTTCAAGCAGTGGACCGATGCCGACGGCATCCTGGACTACCTCGACTTCGCCAAGAACTACGTCTCGCAATGCGAGGCGCGCTTTGGCCGCGTCGAGGTCGAGCGCACGCTCGACGCGGCGCATGCGCTGATGTCGCACGGCATCGACCGGTATCCCGGCAAGAAGAATATCGATCTGCGGGCCGAGGAAAAGCGCGCCGGCCGCCGTCGCCAGCACGAGGAGGAGGTCTTCAACGACCTCTGGCGCACCGTGCCGACAGGTCCGAGCAAGAGCCGGTCGGTGCTGAGCATCGAGCGGCGTCGCAAGCTGCTCGGCCTGCCGCAGGAAAACCTGCTCTACTTCCTGGAAAAGAGCGCGCCGCGGCTGGCGCCCTGGCAGCGTGAATTGTTGCGGATCGTCCGCCACATCGCGCAGTATTTCTATCCGCAGAGCCAGACCAAGGTGATGAACGAGGGGACGGCGACCTACGTCCACTATCGCATCATGTCGACCCTGCATAAGCAGGGCCGCATCACCGACGGCAACTTCCTCGAATTCCTGCAATCACACACCAACGTGGTGTTCCAGCCGGAGTTCGACGATCCGCGCTTCTCCGGTTTCAATCCTTATGCGCTCGGCTTTGCGATGATGCAGGATATCGAGCGGATCGCCACAAATCCCGAGGCCGAGGACCGGGAGTGGTTCCCGGACATTGCCGGCAAGGGCGACGCCATGGGCGTGCTGCGCGACGTCTGGGCGAACTACCGCGATGAGAGCTTCATCGGGCAGTTCCTCAGTCCCAGGCTGATGCGGCACCTGCGCATGTTCCATCTCCACGACAATCCGGAGGAGCGTGCCGGCATCCGGGTCGATGCCATCCACGACGAGCGCGGCTTCCGTCGCGTCCGCCGTGAGCTCGCACGGCAGCACGATGTCGGCTTCATCGATGCCAATATCGAGGTGGTCGACGTCGACCTCGCCGGCGACCGCCGGCTGATCCTGCATCACCACGTCATCAAGGGCTCGCAGCTCAACGAGACCGACGCCAAGCGCGTGCTCCAGCATCTCGCCGATCTCTGGACCTACGACGTGTCGTTGATCGAGGTGGATGCCAACGACAAGGTTTTGCGGGAGTACGTCGTGAGCCCGCGGCCGATCCCCGCGGCGGCGTAGGCAATTCACAGGATGCGCACCTTCTCCCCAAGAGGAGAAGGGAAGGCGGCTCGCATTGGCCTCACGGCCGTAAATACAAATACCCCCGCGCTTGCAGCTCCGCGAGGCGAACCACGCCGCCTTTTTCCGCGGCGACGAAGCCGGGCAAGAGATCCCTCAGCGTGATGTTCTGCGCCCTCATGGTATTGCTGCAGGCAGCGAGCTCAACGCCGTCCCTGGAGAAATCGCCGACGCGCTTGCTGACGTCGGGATTGGCTCGCGCCGAATGAAACGCCTTGAGCGCCGGCCCGTGGATGACGAGCGCGATCGTCACGTGCTCTGGACCGCCGACGCCGTCGATATGATTCTGGATATTGCCGAGCACGAAATTGACCTTCTCGGCATCGCTCAAATGATAGACGACCTTCAGCCTGTCCGCGGGCGTCGGTTCGGTCGCAGCCTTCGCGCGCGACGCGGCGAAGGCCGTGCCCAACGCTGATACTGCGCTCCACAGAATACTACGTCGGTTCATCGCGGGTCTCTCGAGTTCGGGTCGAACCTGTCACTTGTGGCGAAGCGCGGCGAGTTCCTTGCGGTCGGTCACAAGCGAGGCGCACTCGCTGGCATCGGTGCGGTCGAGCCGGAAAATCTTGTCATCGACGCCGGCGACCAGCGATTCCTCGGCGTCGTCGTCGAGCTTGTTGTTCTGCCAGACCTTGACGCGTTCGAGCCGAACGATCGCCGACTTGTCGTCCTTCGACAGGGCAATCCCGATGCCGCCGCCGTCGCAATCGACGCCGCAGCCGAAGCGGACCTCGTCGCCATTGTCCTGAAACAGCGCGTGACCGCAGGAGCCGGAGGAATCGAATTCGCCCGAGCGGTGCCGGTATCGGAAGCCGAGGCGGAAGGCGTAATGCAGCTCCTTGTCTTCTTTCTCGTATTCGGCCGAGACCAGCAGCTTCATGGAGGCAACTTTCTGCTTCGGATGGTGAGCCAGATGGTCGGCATCGTAGCGGCGGACGAAGCAGGCATAGGCCTTGTGGCCGGGGGCGCCCGCAAACATTCGCGCGTCAAAAGCATCGGACTGGGCCTTGGTCGCCTCCTGGGCTTGGCCGGTGCCGGCGAGAGCGGCGAGGGTGAAAGCGACGAGGAGGGGAAATTTCATGTTTGGTCCTGAGCGCTTCGAACCGGGTGAGGTGTCCGGCTGCCGGACGGCGGGATATGGCGGTTAGTCGCCACGCGGGCAGGATGCGTTCACTTGCCCGCGATGGCCTGGTGCGCCGGGCAAGCCCCGGATTTACCCATCCCCTGGATGGCCGAATGCTGATACACGCGCATGATGCATTCTAGCCAATCCGGGCCGCGCATGATCCGGCGTGCCTTCATCCGCGCAATCGGGCTCCTGGCGGCCGCGCCGTGGCTTGCGGCGAACGCCCAGCCGGCGCCGCGCAGGAAGCTCGTCGGCATGGTCTCCTCGTTCAGCGAGCAGCAATTGCTGCCGCTTCGCGCCGCACTCCTGGACCGGCTGCGCGAGCTCGGCTGGCGCGACGGCGATAATCTGGAGTTCGACCTGCGGCTGGCCAAACCGATGGCATCCCCCCTGTCGGAGGCCTCGGCTTCGCTGGTGCAGCGGAAGCCGGACCTGCTGATCGCGCAGGGAAGTCCTGCACTCGAGGCAATGCGCAAGTATTCAGGCGCGATACCCGTCGTCTTCCTGCTGGTGGCTGATCCCGTCGAGCTCGGGGTGGTGGCGTCCTTGTCGCACCCCGGAGGAAGCCTCACCGGCTTTACGAATTTCGAACTCGCGGTCGGGGGCAAATGGGTCGATCTGCTGAAGGCCATCGACACGACGATCGAACGTATCGTCCTGATCGCCAATCCCGACAACAACACCAGCGCGCCGTTCGCTCGCCAGATCGAGAGCGACGGACGCGAAACCGGCGTGAACGTGCAGACCATCTACGTCGGCGATGCCGGCGAGATCGAGCGCGCCATTCGCGGCGCGGGAGGTTTGCCCAGGGCCGGGCTGATGACGCTACCCGACTCCCTGCCGATCCTGCATCAGGATCTGATCGTCAGCCTGACCAACGAGCTGCGTATTCCCAGCATCCATCCGTTCCGCAGCTTTCCGACAGGCGGTGCGCTGATGTCGTACGGGCTGGATTTCCCGGACTTGTTCCGCCAGGTCGCTTCCTATGCGGATAGCATTCTTCGCGGAACGAAGCCGGCCGATCTACCGGTGCAGGCGCCGACAAAATTCGAGCTCGTCATCAATTTGAGGACGGCGAAGCTGTTGGGGATCGAGGTGCCGCCGGACCTGCTTGCGAGCGCCGACGAAGCCATCGAGTGAGCGAAGTCTCGCTCGGCGCGACGAAGTTCCGTTGCAAGCTTTAGTCGCTCGCGGCATTGAGAAAGTTCAAAGGGCGCAGCGGCATTTTCGACCGGAACCCGATGCCGATACTTCGCGAGAAGCTCTGATCCGGTCGCACCTTGCTTGTCCGTACTGCGCGATGTGATAGCCTGCATTTTGTACGCAGCCCTCTTCGAGGCTGAACGTGCATGCCGCCATTTGCAAGTTTGTGGAGCCCCAGTAATGGGCGAAATTCGCAACTTCAAATCGGGGAATCAGGGTGAGCCGCCTCCGAATAACAGGATGCCTCGCCGCCTCGCCGCCATTATCGTCGGCGACATCGCGTCCTACAGCCGCTTGATGCAGGCCGACGAGGAAGGCACGCATGTCCGCGTCAAGCGGATCGAGCGTGATCTGATCCAGCCCAGCATCGTCGAGCACCACGGAACGCTGATCAAGACGACGGGCGACGGCTTCATCGCGATTTTCGACAGTCCCGTCGAGGCTGTTCGGTGCAGCATCGTCATCCAGCAGAACCTCGTCGGCCGCAATGCCACGCTTCCGAAGGATTCACGGATCGAATACCGGATTGGTGTCAATCTCGGTGATGTCATCGTGGAGCCGGACGACGTCTATGGCGACGGCGTCAACATCGCGACGCGGATTGAAGGGATTGCCGAGCCCGGTCAGGTCTTCATCTCAGGCGCGATCTATGAGCAGATCAAGCACAAGGTCGTGTGCGGCTACGAATCGCTCGGGGACCGCAAGGTCAAGAACATCACCGATCCCGTGCGCGTCTATCGCGTGCTGCCGGACGCTGACGCCGTCGGCAGGACACGAGGCCGGCGCGAGACCGTCCTGCTGTTTCTCCTCGGCCTGACCTTGCTCGTGATCGCGAGCGGCGTGCTTTGGTACCTGCTCGCGCAGCAAGGCCCCCGTCTCGATCAGCACGCGGCAGCTCCCCCCGCAGCATCCCCGGCGCCGCAATCCGGTCAAACCGAACCCGGCTCGACGGCGCCGGCGCCGCAGGCCGCTCCCGTGGCCTCTCCGTCGCCGACAGCAATGCCAGCGCCCGCAGCCTCGCCTCCACCAGCGACGCAATCCACGGCACAGGTCCAGGAGCCGGAAGTGATTGCGATCCGCGCCGGCAGTTTTGCGATGGGCAGCAACGAGGATCCGACGGAAAGACCGATCCACCAGGTTGCGATCAAACCATTTGCGATCGGAAAATATCCCGTGACCGTCCGTGAATGGAACGAATGTGCGGCGGCGAAGGCCTGCGGATTTGCGGCAGTCGGAAAGGACGACGCTCCCGTCACGAATGTAAGCTGGACGGACGCGCAGCAATATGCCGGCTGGCTCGCGCAGGCGACGAAGAAGCCGTACCGGCTTCCGAGCGAAGCGGAATGGGAGTATGCCGCCCGCGGCGGTACCCAGACAAAATACTGGTGGGGCGACAAGCCGCAGCCGGGCATGGCGGCTTGTAAGGATTGCGGAGACGTGGCGGCCGATCAACCGGTCAAGGTCGGCAGTTTCAAGCCCAATCCCTTTGGGCTTTACGACATGGGAGGCGGCGTCGATCAGTGGGTCGCCGATTGCTGGCACAAGAACTACCAGGGCGCTCCGGCCGACGGCTCAGCCTGGATCGGCGGCGACTGCGGTTCGCATGTTCTGCGCTCGGGGTCCTGGAAGAACGACGCGCGCTATGTGCGACCGGCGAACCGCGACAGCTACGATACCAATGTTCGCTATCCGACCCACGGCTTCCGCATAGCACTTGGTCCGTAGGCGCGGAGGGAGATGCGATGAAGATCGTCTGCTGCCTCGCGCTTTCAGCACTGCTCGCATTGTCCTCCAACGCAGCCTATTCGCAAGGCAAGCCGGCGCCGAAGGACGCAAAGCTCTATTTCATCACGCCGCATGATGGTCAGAAGATCAGAGGCGGATTCTGGGTCCGGTTCGGCTTGCGCAACATGGGCGTGACGCATGCCGGCGACGATTACCAGAACAGTGGTCATCATCATCTGCTGATCGACGTCAACGACCCGATCGATCCCAAGGAGCCGATTCCGCAGGACAAGTCGCATCTTCACTTTGGAGCGGGGCAGACCGAGACCTTTCTCGAGCTCCCGCCAGGCACCCACACGCTTCAGCTGGTGCTCGGCGATGCGAAGCACTATCCGTTCGACCCGCCCGTTGTGTCGAGCAAGGTCAGCGTCCGGGTCAGATAGGGTTTCGTCCGGTCTGCTGGCTAAAGCATGATCCGGACCCGAAGGGCCGCGTTAGCGCAAAGTGCGAAGCGGTTTTGTTTGCGCGGAGATCATGCGTAAACAACAACCTAAAGCGCGATGACGATTCGTCCTAATCTCATCGCGCTTTAGCGCAGGCTGGCGTTGATCTTGTCCAGCACGGTTGAGCCCGGGCAGAGATCGTCTGCCTCCAGCCTGTTCAGCGGCGTCTCGACCGTGTTGAGATGCTCGTGCAAATCCTCCGCGTCCGGATCGACATAGAGCAGCCCGGTGACGATCTGCCCCTTGGCGGCGTGCTTCTGCAGGAAGGTCATCGCCCCTAACCGGTCATGCGGATCGTAGTCGGCATCGATCTTGCGCAGCGCGATCTTGCTGCCGTCATGCTGCTCGACAACCTGCACCGAGCCAGGCGCGTAGTCGACGGCGATCGGGTCGCGACCGACCAGCACGTCGAGCCGGTTCACCGCGTCATTGTGCTCGCGGACATAGTCGAAGCTCTTGGTCGAGCCGGCATGATTGTTGAAGGCGATGCAAGGGCTGATGACGTCGATGAAGGACGCACCCTTGTGGCGGATCGCCGCGGCGATAAGTGGTACAAGTTGCGTTTTGTCGCCGGAGAAGCTGCGCGCGACGAAGGTCGCCCCCAACTGCAGCGCGATCGCGACGAGGTCGATGGCGTTGTCGGTGTTGGTGACGCCCTTCTTGGATTTCGAGCCGCGGTCGGCGGTCGCCGAAAACTGGCCCTTGGTCAGGCCATAAACGCCGTTGTTCTCGACGATATAGGTCATGTTGACGCCGCGCCGGATCGAGTGTGCGAACTGGCCGAAACCGATCGAGGCGGAATCGCCGTCGCCGGAGACGCCGAGATAGATCAGGTCGCGATTGGCGAGGTTGGCGCCGGTCAGCACCGACGGCATGCGGCCGTGCACGGAGTTGAAGCCGTGCGAATTGCCGAGGAAATAGTCGGGCGTCTTCGACGAGCAGCCGATGCCGGAGATCTTCGCCACCCGGTGTGGCTCGATCGAGAGTTCGTAGCACGCCTCGATGATCGAGGCCGTGATCGAGTCATGGCCGCAGCCGGCGCACAGCGTCGAGATCTTGCCCTCGTAGTCGCGATGCGTGTAGCCGAGCTCGTTCTTCTTCAGGCCCGGGTGATGAAATTTCGGCTTTGCAATGTAGGTCATGACACGGCCTTGCGGAGCGGGGTCACCTTGAGGTGATCCTGGTGGTCGCCAATGGCTTTTGCGATGAAGCGGGCGGTGATCGGCGAGCCGTCGTAATGTACGATCGGTACGAGACGCACCGGGTCGATGCCGTTCTCGTTGACGATGAGCTGACGGAGCTGGCTGTCGCGGTTCTGCTCGACGACATAGACGAAATCGTGCTCGGCGAGGAAGCTCGCCACGCTCGAATGGAACGGGAATGCGCGGATGCGCAACCTGTCGAGCTGATGCCCGCGCGCTTCCAAAAGGCCGATCGCCTCGTCCATCGCCGGCGCCGTAGAGCCGAAATAGATCACGCCATATTTGGTCGGTCGTTCCGCATTGGCCTGGAGCGGCCGCGGCACGAGATCCTGCGCGGTCTCGAACTTGCGCACCAGGCGCTGCATGTTGTCGGCGTAAACCGTGCCTTCCTCGGAGTAGCGCGCATAGCGGTCGCGCGAGGTGCCGCGGGTAAAATAGGAGCCCTTGGTCGGATGCGTGCCGGGATAGGTGCGGTAGGGGATGCCGTCACCGTCGACGTCGAGGTAGCGGCCGAAGTCGCGGCCCTCTTCCAGCATCTCCGCGGTCATTACCTTGCCGCGGTCATATTGCCGCGCGTCGTCCCACTTCAGCGGACGGCAGAGGCGGTGGTTCATGCCGATATCGAGATCGAGCATCAGGAAGATCGTCGTCTGAAGCCGCTCGGCTAGATCGAACGCGGCTGCAGCGAACTCGAAGGCCTCGGCCGGGTCTTCCGGGAACAGCAGCACGTGCTTGGTGTCGCCATGCGAGGCATAGGCGCAGGCGATGATGTCGCATTGCTGCGTGCGGGTCGGCATGCCCGTCGAGGGGCCGGCGCGCTGGATGTTCATGATCACGGCCGGGATCTCGGCGAAGTAAGAGAGGCCGATGAACTCCGTCATCAGCGAGATGCCAGGGCCCGACGTCGCGGTGAAGGCCCTTGCGCCGTTCCAGGAGGCGCCGATCACGATGCCGATGGACGCAAGCTCGTCCTCGCCCTGCACGATGGCGTATTTCGCCTTGCCGGTCTCGGGATCGTGCCGGTACTTCTTGCAGTGGCTGGTGAAGGCTTCCGCAACCGACGAGGATGGCGTGATCGGATACCAGGCGCACACCGTCGCGCCACCATAGACGGCGCCGAGCGCCGCGGCGCTGTTGCCCTCGATGAAGATGCGGTCGCCGACCTTGTCCGCCTTCTTCACCCGCAGCCCGATCGGGCATTTCAGGTTCTGCAATGCCCAGTCGCGACCGAGATGCAGCGCATGGACGTTGGAGGAGAGCAGCTTCTCCTTGCCCTTGTACTGCTCGCCGATCAGCTGCTCGATCACCTTGGGATCCATGTCGAGGAGCGCAGCGAGCGCGCCGAGATAGATGATGTTCTTGAACAGCTGGCGCTGGCGCGGATCGGTATAGGTCGAGTTGGTGATCGCGGTCAGGGGAACGCCGATCACGGTGATGTCGCCGCGGAATTTCGTCGATGGCATCGGCTTTGTTGAATCGTAGAACAGGTAGCCGCCAGGCTCGATGCCGGCGATGTCCTTGTCCCAGGTCTGCGGGTTCATCGCCACCATCATGTCGACGCCGCCGCGGGCGCCGAGATGGCCGGCTTCCGTCACCCGTACCTCATACCAGGTCGGCAGGCCCTGGATGTTGGAGGGGAAGATATTGCGCGGGGAGACCGGTACGCCATGGCGCAGGATCGCGCGGGCAAACAGCTCGTTGGCCGAAGCCGAGCCCGAGCCGTTGACGTTGGCGAAGCGGACGACGAAGTCGTTTACGCTGCTGATCGGCTTTTTGTCGGACATGATGATCCTGCGTGAGTCATATCGATGAGGTATTTCTGCATGTCCCAGGCACCGGTGGGACAACGCTCGGCGCAGAGACCGCAATGCAGGCAGACGTCCTCGTCCTTCACCATCACGCGCCCGGTCTTGAGATCGCCGGAAACGTAGAGATCCTGGTCGGGATGCGGTGAGGGCGCCTTCAGGCGCTGGCGCAGATCGGCTTCCTCGCCGTTTTGCGTGAAGGTGATGCAATCCATCGGGCAGATGTCGACGCAGGCATCGCACTCGATGCACAGCGAGGTGGAGAACACCGTCTGCACGTCGCAATTCAGGCAGCGATGCGCCTCGCCGAGCGCGAGCTTGACGTCGTAGCCGAGCTCGACCTCGGCACGGATGTCCTTCAGGGCCACCACCTTGTCGCGGTGCGGCACCTTGAAGCGCTTCTCCGGCGAGATGTCGTTGTCATAGCTCCATTCGTGGATACCCATCTTCTGGGAGGTGACGTGCACCTCTGGCAGCGGGCGCTCGTTGATGTCCTCGCCCGAGAGCAGCCTGTGGATCGACAGCGCGGCGTCATGGCCGTGTGCGACCGCCCAGATGATGTTCTTCGGCCCGAAGGCGGCGTCGCCGCCGAAGAAGACCTTCGGGTTGGTCGAGACGAAGGTCTTGGGATCGACCTTCGGCATATTCCACTTGTCGAACTCGATGCCGCAGTCGCGCTCGATCCAGGGAAACGCGTTTTCCTGGCCGACCGCGACCAACACGTCGTCGCAGGGAATGGTCTGGTCCGGTTCGCCTGAGGGGACGAGATTGCGGCGGCCCTTGGCGTCGTATTCGGCCCTGACCTTCTGGAAGGTAACGCCAATGAGCTTGCCGCCTACATGCTTGAATTCTACCGGCACCATGTAATTGAGGATCGGGATGTCCTCGTGGATCGCGTCTTCCTTCTCCCAGGGCGAAGCCTTCATCTCTTCGAAGCCGGAGCGCACGACGACCTTGACATTCTCGCCGCCGAGCCTGCGCGCCGTGCGGCAGCAATCCATCGCGGTGTTGCCGCCGCCGAGCACGATCACGCGCTTGCCGATCTTGTTGGTGTGACCGAAGGAAACGGAGGACAGCCAGTCGATGCCGATATGGATGTTCGCGGCCGCCTCCTTGCGGCCGGGAATGTCGAGCTCGCGGCCGCGCGGCGCACCGGAGCCGACGAAGATCGCGTCGTACTTGTCCGCGAGCAGGGCCTTCATGCTCTCGATGCGGTGGCCGCCTTTGAACTCGACGCCGAGTTCGAGGATGTAGCCGGTCTCCTCGTCGATCACGGAATTGGGCAGGCGGAATTTCGGGATCTGCGTGCGCATCATGCCGCCGGCTTCGGGATCGCCATCGAACACGGTGCAGTGATAACCGAGCGGCGCGAGATCGCGCGCCACCGTCAGCGACGCCGGGCCACCGCCAACCAGCGCGATGCGCTTGCCGTTCTTCGGCGAGGGACGCGGCAGGCGTTGCTTGATGTCATCCTTGAAGTCGGCCGCGACGCGCTTCAGGCGGCAGATCGCAACCGGAGTTTCCTCGACGCGTCCGCGGCGGCACGCCGGCTCGCATGGACGATCGCAGGTGCGTCCCAGAATTCCGGGAAACACGTTCGATTTCCAATTGACCATATAGGCGTCGCTGTAGCGGCCTTGTGCGATCAGACGGATGTATTCGGGAACCGGGGTGTGCGCAGGACAGGCCCACTGGCAATCGACTACCTTGTGAAAGTAGTCGGGGGCCGCGATATCGGTCGGTTTCATTCCTACCCTGTCCGCACAGGCCCAAAGACCCGGCGGCCTTCTTGAGCTTGGCGAACGCTTACGCGTCGATATGGTTCTTAAATTGGATCATAGGCTTACCTTATTAGAACCATTCCGAGGCGCGCACAAAGGCAAATTTGGGCGATGCCCTGCTTTCATAGGAGCTACGCAAGCATAGCATTAACAGTCGCGCATTCTATGTGGCGGTGCAGCATCTCGTGATGCGTGTGATGATGTCAGCCGCGTGCGATGTCGCTCTTCGCAAGATCCCACATCAGGCAGTAGGTGCCGACGGAGACGGGAAGCGAAGACGGTGATGCTGCTGGGCCGGTGAAGCGTTCGGCAATCACGGCAGAGACGGCGCTGACACGCGTACCGTCGATCAGCACGAACCAATCGTTGGCGTCTGCATTACGCACCGACGGAATCTCCGATGTCGGGCCGGAAAGCTCTGCATCACTCTCCAGCAGATGCATGGAGATGATGCCGTCGTGTTTTTCCGGCGCGAGCTTTTCCCGCAATGCATCACGCAATCGACCGGCATTGTCGGGGGGCGGGCGCAGCCGTACCACGCCGAGCGCGACACCGCGTCCGGTGCCGCGGCTGATGGTGATACGCGCCACTGCGCGGATCATGTTCTCAAACCGCGCCATGGTCCGGCGCGACCAGTCGGTCGGGCTTGCAAGCTGCGCCCGATAAGCGGGACTGTCGAGCACGTCGAGCGTCGTGGTCGAATAGAGGCAGAGATATTTGGGGCTGGCTGCGTGCGCGATATAGCGCCGCGCCTCCAGGAAACCCTCGATCGCGACGCGCTCTTCCAGATGTTCGCGATCGTACCAGCGGTTGAAATCGGCCTCATGCTCCGCGTCGATATTCATCGACGTCAGCAGCATGCCCTTCCCGGCGAGTGGCATTCTTCTTGTTGTCCTCTTGCAGACCCTCATGGTGAGGAGCGCGTCTTCGCGCGTCTCGAACCATGAAGGCCCCACTGCAGCATCTCGGCCTCTATCCTTCGAGGCGCGCTCCTTCGGAGCGCTCCTCAGGATGAGGAGATAGTTCTAGCGCGCGGCTTTCGAGCCGAGGTCCGCGATCGCTTTCATTACGGCGTCCCTCACGCCGGGATCATAGAGAGAATGCCCGGCCTCTTCCACGATGCGGATCTCGGAACCCGGCCACACTTTCGCGAGCGCCCAGGATGTCTCAGGCGGGCACAACAGATCATAGCGGCCCTGGATGATGATGCCGTGAATGCCGGCGAGCTTGCCGGCATTTCGCAGCAGCTGATCCGGCACCATGAAGCAGTCATTGATGAAGTAGTGTGCTTCCATGAACGGCGTCGCGGGCAGCGTGCGCCACACGTTGAGCGTGGCGAGATCGAGCCGCGTGCGCGCCGGCTTGTGTTCGGACAGCGTGCGCTCGGTGTCGTGCCAGGCCCGCGCAGCGGGGCCATGCAAGTCAGGGTCGGGATCGAGAATGCGGCGCCAGTACGCCTCGATCGGCTGCTCTCGTTCTTCGGCCGACAGCAGGCTCAAAAAGTCCTCGTTGAGCGCGGGATAGAGTTGCGGCAGCCGCGACGTGAAGCCGGTCTCGACCTCCACTCGTGTGCCGAGAAAGGTTGCGCGCAGCACGATGCCCGAAACGTGCTCAGGATGAGCTTGCGCGTAGGCCAGCGCCAGCGTCGCGCCCCAGGAACCGCCGATCACCATCCAGCGTTCGAAACCGAACCTTTGGCGGATCGACTCCATGTCGGCGACGAGATGCTGCGTGGTGTTGTGCTCGCGCGAGCCCTTCGGCCGGCTGCGGCCGGCGCCGCGCTGGTCGAACAGCACGGCATGGAAGCGTTCAGGATCAAAAAGCCGGCGATGGTCGGGCTGGCAGCCGCTGCCGGGACCGCCATGCAGATAGACGGCTGGGATGCCGTCAGTGCGGCCGACGCTCTCGACATAGATCTCGTGACCGTCGGAGACGGCGAGCATTTCCGAAGTCAGCGGCGCAAAGGGATCGGCGCGTTTGGCCGATTTGGCCGCGTCGGCGTCAGGCGCCATGCTTGCCGGACTCCCCAGGGTCAGGCTCCAAAGTGCCACCGGCAAAGTTGCGGTAGAGGAAGCGGTTGGTCTCGCCTTCGGCTTCGCGCTCGGCCTGCTTGAAGATGGTCTCGTGCAGCGGCGACAGCGCGCAGGCCGGATCGGTATTGGCCGCATCGCCCGTCAGTGCAAAGGCCTGACAGCGGCAGCCGCCGAAATCGATCTCGCGGAATTCGCAGGATTTGCACGGCTCCTTCATCCAGCCGGTGCCACGATAGCGGTTGAAGGCGTCCGAGTTCTGCCAGATCCAGGCAATCGAATGATTGGAGCGCACGGACTCGAAGTCGAGCCCGGTGATGCTCTCGGCCGCATGGCAGGGCAGCACCTTGCCGGCTGGCGAGATATTGAAGAACTGCCGGCCCCAGCCGCCCATGCACTTCTTCGGCCGCAGCGCGTAGTAATCCGGCACGACGTAGTCGATGGCGAGCGTGCCCTTGAGGCGCTCGCGTGCCTCCTCGACGAGACGGGTGGTCTCGTCGAGCTGCGCAACCGTCGGCATCAGCGCGGCGCGGTTCTTCAGCGCCCAGCCGTAGTACTGGACGTTGGCGACTTCGAGCCGGTCGGCATCGAGATCGACCGCCATCTGGATGATGTCGGGGAGCTGGTGCAGGTTCTGGCGGTGCATCACCGCGTTCACCGTGAGCGGCAGATCGAGCTCGCGTGTCCACTTCGCGACTTCGAGCTTCTTGTGATGCGCGCCCTTGTAGCCTGCGACGCGATCGGCGGCGATATCTTCGGTACCCTGAAAGCTGATCTGCACATGGCAGAGGCCGGCATCCGCCAGCTCGCGCAGCTTGTCGCGCGTCAGCAGCACGGCAGAAGTGATCAAATTGGTATAGAGGCCGGCGTCGCTCGCATGCTTGATGAGCTCGACGAGGTCTTTCCGCGCAGTCGGCTCTCCGCCGGAGAAATGGACCTGGAGCACGCCGATCTCGGCGAGCTCGGTCAAGACCTTCTTCCACTCCTCGGTCGTCAGTTCCTTGCCGGCGCGGTCGAGCTCGACCGGGTTCGAGCAATAGGGGCATTGCAGCGGGCAGCGATGCGTCACCTCGAGCAGCACTGCGAGCGGAATGCCAAACGTCTCCGCCGTCGAGCGCTGCTTTTCGAGTACCGCCAGGCTATCGCTGACGTCGTGGGGAACACCGGGGTCGCCGAGCACGTCACTCATGACGTCTTCTCCCGGGCTTCCGTGAGAAAGCCCTTGTCCGCAAGATCCTGCAACATGCCGATCACATCAGTCAGGATCGCCTCGCGCGGCGCAGCATACTTCGCGGCGAGCTGGTCAGCCACATCGCCGACGTTGCGGATGCCGTCGCAGAGCTGCAGGACCTCGACCGCAATCTCATCGGGGGCCAGCACCCGTTCCGGCGCCAGGATCACCCAGACCTTCCGCGTCTCGTCGTATTTCAGCTTGGCATGCCGCGGCAGCACGGGCCGGCTCGCTTCGCTGACGCTGATGTGACGCGGCCCGGCCATTTCCTGTTTCCTCTCAGCTCGCTTTGGGCACGAAAGCGCCCGGCGGAATGTGTCCATCGACGTAGGCATGATAGAGCGCATCGAGTTGCACCCACAGCACGTTGGTCTTGAAGATCAGCGCATTGCAGACGGACGCGCGTTCCTCCGGAGTCCTGGCGTGCTTCCTGACATAGTCGAGCGCGAAATTGGCGTCACGCGGCGCCTGGGCCAGGCGGCGCTTGAAGTAGCTCATGATATCAGGATTGACGAAATCATAGTGCTCCAGCATGCCGCTGATGCGCTCTTCGTGCAGGTTCGGCGCGAACAATTCGGTGAGCGAGGAGGCGATGGCCTCGAGCGGGCTCTTCTCGCGGCAGAAATGCACATAGGCCTCGACCGCAAAGCGTGTTGCGGGAAGAATGCCTTCGGTCGATTCCACATAGGCCGTGTCGAGGCCCAGGCCCTCGGTCAGCTTCAGCCAGCGTTCGATGCCGCCCTCGCTGCCGATATCGCCGTCATGGTCCTCGATGCGGTGCCGCCATTCCACCCGCGTGGCGCGCTCGCGGAAGCGTGAGATCACCACCGCATCCTTGAGCGGGATCGTGCTTTGGTAATAGTAGCGATTGAGCGCCCAGGCCTGCACCTGGCCCTTGTTCAGCTTGCCGCCGTGCAGGAGCTTATGGAACGGATGCAGGCTGTGGTAGCGCGTCGCGCCGATGTGGCGCAGCGTCGCCTCGAGCTCCTCGGCAGAGTTGAGCCTGATGTCCTTGCCGATCGACAGTGCGGTCATTCCGGGCAGCGTCATCGCGTTCACAGCACGATCTCCGTTCCATCGGCGGGTATCTGCCAGCCCGCATGTTCGGCCGCCTTGCGCTCGGGCGAGGAGGGCAGCAACGCCGGGTTCGAGTTATTGATATGCAGAAATATCTTGCTGTCGATATCGAGGTCGGCAAGCCGCGCGATCGCGCCATCCTCGCCGGACATGGCGACATGTCCCATGCTCTTGCCGGTCTTTTGGCCGAGTCCGGCCCGGATCATCTCGTCGTCGCGCCACACCGTGCCGTCGAAGAACACCAGCGACGCGCCGGCAATCTGCGCTCTCAGCGCGTCGGTGACCTCGGCACAGGCGGCGAGGAAATAGAAGCTCCTGCCGGTCGACTTGTCCGTGATCTTCAAACCGAGCGTGTCGCCGGCACCACTGCTCCCGCCGGGATGAGCCTTGCCTTCCAGGTACCAGGCCGATTTGCCTGCTACCTCGAACGCAACCACCTCGATGCCGGAGCGTGCGCCGTCGGGAAGGCGCGGCTCGAACGGCTCGTCGACCCCGATCGGCTGGCGCTTCACGTTCTTCTCGTTCAGCACGTTGAAGATGCTGTTGGCCTTCAGGATCGCCAGCACCTTGTCATGGGCGTAGATCGTGAAAGGCGAGCCCTCGCGCATCGACAAAAGTCCCGCCACCGCGTCCACCTCACCATTGGTCAGGATCACGCCGGCAACCGGCGTGTGACGCAGCTCGCCCGGCTTGGGGTGAAGCTGCGGCGTGGCGTTGAATTGCTGTCGAAGATCGGGAGAGGCGTTGATCAGGAACCAGTTGTCACCATCGGCGCTGAAGCCGACCGAAGCCTGGGTTCTCTGCAATTGTCGGAGGTCAGCGCGCGCTGTCCGGCAGCCTGTGCACCCGCAGTTCCACTGCGGGACCCCGCCGCCAGCCGCGGCGCCCAGGACGACGACGCGAAGCATGGATCCGTCTCCTGGAGGCACGTGTCGAGGTGGATCTCAGGCCGACACAACTCCCTTCGTCGGGGAATGTTGCGCACCCGAAGGATCCACCTGCGCTCAACGTGAAATTGCCGCCCTTACTTGCGGGTGGCGCTCACATACATGTTGATTTCCATGCCGCACGGCACTTCGACGATTTTCGGTGCTTTCCAGGCCATTGTGGCTCTCCTTTTCTGAGAAATCGGACGTGTCCGCCCCCGGTTAAACTACTGCGGGCGGAAAAGTTCGCCAGTTAAATCTTCCGCGACCTAGGTAGTAGGCTGGTGCAATGCTGCGCTGCAAACGCAGAAAGGCACGCCCATGCCGCGGAGATGACGCAAAAACAGCAAAACAACCCCATGCTAAGCATGACGATAAGAACGACGATAGGGCGTGATCCCTGTCCGGATAAAGCAGTTGTGAGTATGAAGCGGCTTTCAATCCGCTACAGGCGACCCCATTGGATCAGGCATGCCCAGATATTTCTTCAACACCCGCATCGGCGACGAATTGATCGTGGATCCTGACGGCGAGGACCTGCGCAATCCCGATCGCGCCTGGGAAGTCGCACGCCAGATGATTTTGGAGGTGCTGAAGTCGGAAGGCACCCAGCCGGCGCTGCTCGAGGCCGTCATCGAGGTCACCGACGACGACGGCGAGATCGTGCTGGAATTTCCCTTCACCGAGGCGCTCCTGGACCTACCGGATCAATCCGCAACGCGGCACTGACGATCCGGATTCCGCCCCTGCGCAATGCGCATGGCTTTGCCGGCTGACCGGCGCTAAAAGACCCGGTCACACGGAGCATGCCATGCAAGATCTCTGGCGCCTGTCGGCCGCCGACCTCGCCACTCTCATCCGGTCCAGGAAGATTTCCGCCACCGAAGCCGCCAATGCGGGCCTTGCCCGGCTCGATGCCGTCAATCCCAGGCTCAATGCGGTGATCGATCACCGGCCGGAGGATGTGCTCAAGCAGGCGGCAGTGGTGGACGGCGTGATCGCCCGTGGCGAGGATCCGGGACTCCTGGCCGGCGTCCCCGTCACGGTGAAGGTCAATGTCGACCAGGAGGGCTTTGCCACCACCAATGGCCTGAAGATCCAGCGCGAGGTGATCGCGAAGGCCGACAATCCGGTCGTCGCCAATTTGCGCAAGGCGGGCGCCGTCATCCTCGGTCGCACCAACTGCCCTGCCTTCTCCTACCGCTGGTTCACCACCAACCTGATCCACGGCGACACCAAGAACCCGCGCGATGCCTCGCTGACCCCGGGGGGCTCCTCGGGCGGCGCCGGATCGGCGGTCGCGGCCGGCATCGGCCACATCGCCCACGGCACCGATATCGCAGGCTCGATCCGCTACCCCGCCTATGCCTGCGGCGTGCATGGCTTGCGGCCGACCATGGGCCGGATTCCCGCCTTCAACGCTGCCCTGTCGGAGCGCCCGATCGGGCCGCAGATCAGCGCGGTCTCCGGGCCGCTCGCGCGCACCATCAACGACTTGCGGATTTCGCTCGCCGCGATGGCGGCCCGTGACGTGCGCGACCCCTGGTGGGTGCCGGCGCCGCTCGAAGGACCGGCGATGCCCAAGCGCGCGGCGCTGTGCCTCAGGCCGGACGGGCTCGCGACTGCACCGGAAGTGACGGCAGCGGTCAGCGACGCCGGCAAGCGGCTTGAGCGGGCAGGCTGGACGGTGGAGGTGATCGACAATACCCCGCCGATGCGGGAAGCTGCCGAATGGCAGACCAAGCTCTGGATCGGTGACGGCTATGAGGCCGCGCTCGAAGCCGCCGAGCGCGAGGGCGATCCCGGCGCGCTCGCCTGCCTGCGCGGCAACCGCGCCAAGGTCACCCCGTTCGACCAGGCGGCCTATGCCAAGGCACTGATGCGCCGGGCAACGCTAACTCGCGAATGGATGCTGTTCTTCGAGAAATACGCGGTGGTGCTGACGCCGGTCTCCGGCGAATTGCCGTTTCCTGACCATCTCGATCGCAAGGACGAGGCATCCTTCAAGCGGGTCTGGGACGCGCAATTGCCACAGATCGCTATTCCCTTCATGGGACTGCCGGGCCTCGCCGTCTCCACCGGTCTCGTCGGCAAGGCGCCCGTCGGCGTGCATGTCGTCTCCGGCCGCTATCGCGAGGACCTCTGCCTGCTCGCCGGCGAGGCGATCGAGGCGGGCGGCGTGCCGCCGTCACCGATCGATCCCGTGGGCTAGAGGACAACGATGTCGGCGATCTACGATTTTTCGGCCAACTCGCTTCTCGGCGAGGACGTGCCGATGCGACGCTTTGAGGGACAGGTGCTGCTCATCGTCAACACCGCGAGCAAATGTGGCTTCACGCCGCAATATCGTGGGCTCGAGGACTTGCACCGCGACCTCAGCCCGCGTGGCTTCACGGTGCTCGGCTTTCCCTGCAACCAGTTCGGCGGCCAGGAGCCGGGCAAGGCAAGCGAGATCCAGCAGTTCTGCTCGACCAACTATGACGTCACCTTTCCGCTGTTCGCCAAGATCGACGTCAACGGCGCCAACGCGCATCCCCTCTACGAGTACCTGAAACGTCAGCAATCCGGCCTGTTAGGTGCGTCCATCAAATGGAATTTCACGAAATTCCTGGTGGACCGTGCAGGCAAGGTGGTGGCGCGCTATGCGCCGACCGCGCGGCCCGAGGGGCTGCGCCAACAAATCGAAACACTGTTGTGAGCGAGACAATCATGAGCGATGAATTTCCGGACCGCCTGTCGGTCGATCCGAACAGCCCGTATTACAACGCCGACATCCTGGCGCGCGACGTCGGCATCCGCTTCAAGGGTATCGAGAAAACCAATGTCGAGGAGTATTGCATCAGCGAGGGCTGGGTGCGCGTCACCGCCGGCAACGCCAAGGACCGCCACGGCAATCCGCTCACGATCAAGGTGCACGGGCCGGTCGAGCCGTATTTCAGGGATAAGAAATAGAACACTGTCATTCCGGGGCTCGCGAAGCGAGAATTATGGTGCGCAATTGCGCACCTGAGAATCTCGAGATTCCGGGTCTGGTCCTTCGGACCATCCCGGAATGACGCGCTGACAAATTGAAAGCCAAGCCCATGGTCCGCATCGTCGACGTCCGCGAGATCACCAAGCCGATCTCCTCGCCGATCCGCAACGCCTATATCGATTTCACCAGGATGACGACGAGCCTGGTCGCGGTCGTCACCGACGTCGTGCGCGAGGGCAAGCGCGTCGTCGGCTATGGCTTCAACTCGAACGGCCGCTACGGGCAGGGTGGCCTGATCCGCGAGCGCTTTGCCTCGCGCATCCTCGAAGCCGATCCGAAGTCGCTGCTCGATGCTGCCGGCGACAATCTCGACCCGGACAAGGTCTGGGCCGCGATGATGACCAATGAGAAGCCGGGCGGTCACGGCGAGCGTTCGGTCGCGGTCGGCACCATCGACATGGCGGTGTGGGATGCGGTGGCGAAGATCGCCGGCAAGCCGCTGTTTCACCTGCTTGCCGAGCGCCATGGCGTCAAGGCCAATCCGCGTGTGTTCGTCTATGCCGCCGGCGGCTACTACTATCCCGGCAAGGACCTCTCGATGCTGCGCGGCGAGATGCGCGGCTATCTCGACCGCGGCTACAATGTCGTGAAGATGAAGATCGGCGGCGCGCCAATCGAGGAGGATCGTACGCGCATCGAAGCGGTGCTGAAGGAGATCGGCAGGGACGCGCAGCTCGCCGTCGACGCCAACGGCCGCTTCGATCTCGAAACCGCGATCGCCTATGCAAAGATGCTGCGGGACTATCCGCTGTTCTGGTACGAGGAGGCCGGCGATCCTCTCGACTATTCGCTGCAGGCTGCACTCGCAGAATTTTATCCGGCGCCGATGGCGACCGGTGAAAACCTCTTCAGCCACCAGGACGCCCGCAACCTGATCCGCCATGGCGGCATGCGCCCCGATCGCGACTGGCTGCAATTCGACTGCGCGCTCTCCTACGGCCTCTGCGAATATCAGCGCACACTGGAAGTTCTGAAGACCCATGGCTGGTCGCCCAGCCGCTGCGTCCCGCATGGCGGCCACCAGATGTCGCTCAACATCGCGGCGGGCTTGGGCCTCGGCGGCAATGAGAGCTACCCCGACTTGTTCCAGCCCTATGGCGGCTTCCCCGACGGCGTCCGTGTCGAGAACGGCCACATCACCATGCCGGACCTGCCGGGCATCGGGTTCGAGGGGAAAACGGATCTCTACAAGGAGATGAAGGCGCTGGCGGAGTAAGGTTGGGACGCGAGGTCGCGCCAACTACTCGATGTCGCCCCGGCGAAGGCCGGGACCCATAACCACAGGGAGGAGCTATGGAGCGAGCGGGTAACTCCGAGTCTTCGTCAAACTCAATCCCGTGGTTATGGGTCCCGGATCTGCGCTGCGCTTGTCCGGGACGATTGAGTAGGCCTACGACAACCGCATATCCAACAGCCGCCGCTCGCCCTTGAGCAGCTTCTTCACCGCGCTCGACGCGACGACCGTGCCGTCGTTGGCGTAGGCCTCGTGGTTCTTCTCGATGTCCTCGAGGCGGTAGAGATAGTTGACCATGACGCCGGCGGATTCGCGCAGGCCCTTGGGCGAAAGGTCTCCCAGCCAGTTGACGCGCTCCAGTCGCGCGCCGTTGCCGAGGTGGAAGCGGGCGACGGAATCGATCAGCCGGCCCTTCGAGGTGCGCGCTTTCAGGAAATAATAGGCAGCGAGCGGCTCGATCACGCCGCGAAGCTGCGCGGTCAGCTCCGCATTGTCGAACCACTTGGGCTCGTCGAGATGCTTCAGCACCTCGCGATCCTCGTCGGACAGCGGCAGGTCCTTGTCCTGCTTCAGCCATGGCATGAAACCCGGCACCGGCGATAGCGTCACGAAGGTGTCGAGCTTGGGCAGCTCGCGGCGCAGCTCCTCGACCACCTGCTTGATCAGGAAGCTGCCGAAGGAGATGCCGCCAAGGCCCCGTTGTGTGTTCGAGATCGAGTAGAACACGGCCGTGCGCGCGCGCTCGGTCGGCACCGGCTCGCGGTCGACCGCAAGCAGGGGCGCGATTGCGCCGGGGATCGTCTCGGTCAGCGCCACCTCGACGAAGATCAGGGGTTCGTCGACCAGCGCCGGATGGAAGAAGGCGTAACAGCGGCGGTCGACCGGATCGATACGGCGGCGCAAATCGTCCCAGTCGCTGATCTCGTGCACGGCCTCGTAGCGGATGATCTTTTCGAGGATGTTGGCCGGTGTCGACCAGTCGATCCTGCGCAGCACGAGAAACCCCCTGTTGAACCACGAACTCAAGAGATGCACGACGTCGCGGTCGAGCGCGGCGAGGTCGGTGTGCCCGTTCGTCATGCCGAGCAGGTCGGCGCGCATGGCGACGAGATCGCCGGTGCCGCCCGGTGCGCGGTTGAGGCGGCGGATCAATTCCTGTCGACGCGGCTCAGACGCGAAATGCAGGTCGCTGGCGTCCTCGTCGCTCGGTTGGGTGCGCCATTTCTCGACCGTCTGGGCGAGCTTCTCGCGATCGGGGCCGAAATCGCGCACCAATGCCGCGAAGAAGGCGCGGCGTCCGGTCGCATCGAGGTCCTGATAGTGGTCGAGCACCTCGCGCGCCATCGCGGTGCCCGAGGCCTCGCCCCGGCCCGACAGCAGCGCCTCGCAGAGCTCGATCAGGCCATCGGCGTCCTGTCTTGTGTCCGAGGTGTCACCGCGGCGAAGCAGGGTGCGGCCGCGCTCGGAGATGGTGGCGAGCAGGTCGGAGAAAAAGGCGTTGGCCATTTGGCTTTTCGAATCTGGCTTGTGCAGTGCGGAAGCTTACACGGGATTTAGGTGCAAGCTTATCACAATCAAGCGGGGGAATTTGGCATCTTAACCATGCCATGCGTCCCGAGAAAGCTGTCATGCTGCGCGAAAGCGGGTGATGACGGCGTGCGGTGGAGCTACCCCTTCCGCGCAAACTCCGTCGGCGTCCGGCCCGTCACCTGGCGGAAGGCGGCGGAGAAGGCTGGCACGCTGGCATAGCCGAGCTGGGAGGCGAGCTGCTTGACCGATACGTCGGCATCGGTCGACAGTCTTTCGATCGCGGCTGCGATGCGGGCGCGCTGGCACCAGCTCTTGAAGCTGAGCTGCGTCTCGGAGGAGAACAGCCGCGACAGCGTGCGCGCGGAGGTTCCGACCTCGTGCGCGAGCGCCTCGATCTCGTAGCTCCCGGTCGGATCGTCGAGCACGATCAGGGCGGCGCGCCGGCAGCGCGGCTCGCGCGGCAGCGGCACGAAGGTCGCGGAATCCTCGGCCTGATGCAGTTCCAGCATCACCAGGCGAACCAGAAGCTCCGTGCGCTCCGACGTATTGCGACGGTCAAACAGCGCCAGGATCGCCTGGTGCAGCAGCGGCGATACCCGCACCACGAACTCCTTGGCCAGCCCCTTGGCGCGCTGCTCGCGCTTGAGCCAGGGCAGGTCGAAATAGAGTGTGCGCATCTCGATGTCGGCGAGCACGTCGATGGCGTGTTCGAGGTGGGCCGGGACCCAGACCGCGCGGTCCGGCGGCACCAGCCAGCGTCCTTTGGGCGTGGTCACCTGCATCGTGCCTTTCGCGGCATAGACGAGCTGCGCCTCGCGGTGCATGTGCGGGTCGAGCCGCAGGCCCTTGGGATAGTCGCGCGCGACAAGGTGCACGCCCGCGGTCGAGCGGTGGTTTCCGCGCACTTCCTTGATTGGCGTTTCGACGACAGTCATTGGCGGCATCCCGTCATGGCTCCGACATATAACCCATTTCGGGATAGGAGAGGATTCGCACGTCATGAACAGCCCCGGCCGCGTGATCGGTTTCGTCAACGCCGCCCATTTCATCGATCACTATGCGATGCTGATCTTCGCTGCCGCCGTGATCATCATGGGGCCGGCGCTCGGCATGGCCTATTCCGAGCTGCTGCCTTACGCGACGCCGGGTTTCATCGCCTTCGGCGCGGGATCGCTGCTCACCGGCTGGTTGGGCGACCGCTGGAGCCGCCGCCACATGATGGTGATCTTCTTCATCGGCATCGGCGCCTCCATGATCTCAGTCGGATTCGTGCAGACGCAGGTCGAGCTCGGCACGGCACTGCTCGCGATCGGCATCTTCGCCTCGATCTATCATCCGGTCGGCACCGCGATGATCGTGTCCTATGCCGACAGGCTCGGCCGCGAGATGGGGCTCAACGGCGTCTGGGGCAATCTCGGCGTTGCGTCGTCCGCACTGGTCACCGGCGTGATCGGGCAATATCTCGGCTGGCGTTTTGCCTTCATCGTTCCAGGCGTCGTCACGATGCTGATCGGCATCGCCTTCGCGATGACTGTCGTGCATGAGGATCGCAAGGGCAGCAGGCAGGCGGCCGCGCAGGCGCGGGTGGCCAAGCAGGACATGTGGCGCGTGGTCCTTGCGCTGCTGATCGTCGTGATCGCGATCTCGACGACCTTCAATGCCGTCACGGTGGCGCTGCCGAAATTGTTTGCGGAGCGGCTCGCCGATCTCACCAGAAGCCCGGCCCTGTTAGGGGTGATCGCAGCCTGCGTCTACGTGTTCGGAGCGATGACGCAGTACACGATCGGCCGGCTGCTCGATCATTATTCGCTGAAGACGGTGGCGCTGCCGCTGTCCTTCATGCTGGCGCCGTTCCTGTATCTGGCGGCGAGCCTGTCCAACCTGCCGCTGATCGTGGTCTCGATCGGCATCGTCATGGGCGCGTTCGGGCAGGTCACGGTGAACGATGCCATGGTCGGCAAATACACCACCGAGGAATGGCGCTCGCGCGCCTATGCGGTGCGCTATTTCGTCGGCTTCACTGCGGCCGGGGCCTCTGTCGGCCTGGTCGCCTGGCTTTACGAACAAGGCGGCTTCGTCACCATGCTGCGGGCCTTCGCCGCGCTCTGCCTGCTCGCCATCGCGGCTGCGATCATCCTGCCGCGCGAGATCCGCAACCCGGTCGCGCAGGCCACCTGAGGCGCACCGCGCCGGCGTTCTCGGGGCTTGATCGGCCTGTAACCGATCAATGGCGCAGCCGCTTGATAGCCTCGATGTCGATGACGAAATTATCACCGATGGCAACGGTGCTGCATGTCGCCTGGATCAGAAAGCCGCAACGTTCGAGTGCGAGGCGCGCCGCCTCGTCTTCGGATTTCATTTGCGCCCCGAACGCGTATCCGACGTAGCCGCCTTGGCCCATGGCGATGGCTTTTGGGCCGGACGCCGGCGAATAGAATTGCTCGATGAACTTCCGCGCCGGATCGGCAAAGAGGCCTGGCTCATTCACCGCCAACGGCTTCTCGCCCGCATGACTGAACCAGGGCGCAGGCGGAACATCCAAAGGCGCTTCCTTCCAAACCACCTCTCCGTCGACGGCATAGACGAAACACATTGATTGTGATGCACCGAGGCAGGAGCCGAGGACACGCGTTCGGGCTTCCTCGGCGCTACCGCGTCCCCACGTGGTCCAGTAGCGGCCGGACAAGGAAATTGCGAGCGCCGTATGGGCGGGCTTGGTGCTGAGATCCTGTTCGATCTGTTTGCGGCATTGATCGCAGACAAAGGGAATCTCGCTGGTCCGAAGTTGCGGCCCTCTCAATACGTAATCGGGACCGGTCACGTTCTGCAACAGCGGCCTTGCGGGCAGCGAGCGAGGCACGGACTCTCTCAGGGTGCGGTCGACGACGAAGGAATCGTCGATTGCGACCACGCGACAGGGAGAGTGGGTGATGTAGCCGCATCGCTGCAGGACCACACGTGCGGCTTCGTTGTCGGCGTCGGCCCGGCCCGTCATTGTCCACTGCCAGTCCGGTCCGACGGCGAGAGCCTTGCCGTGAAATTCCCGATACATCCGGGTGGCCCTCTCGCGGTCACTCGCATGAATCGCGCCGATGTCCTGGATGTTCAAAGGCTGGGCTCCGCCGGAGTTCGATGAAATCCAGGGTTCGATCGGAAGGGGCGGCGGCGGTTCATCCCAGCTGATGCGGCCATCGATGGCATAGACGAAGCAGCCCGGCCGATTGGCGTCCAGGCACTGAGCCAGCGCGCCGGCACGCGCCTCCAGGGCAGTATGCCGTCCCGTCGCCCAGTAGGAGCCGCCGTCAAACGACAGCACCAGAGCTGAGTGCAAGGGCTTGCCGACGAAGCCGGCTTTGATTTGCGCACGGCATTGATCGCACAAGAACGGGACTTCGTCGGGATTGAACGGCGTACCCAGCAAAGTGCGCGTCAGGACCGACTGCCCAGGCGTTGGAGAGATGTCCACCTTGCCAAGCAAATAGAACTCACCGATGATCGACAGGGAAAGCTCGGGCAGTTGGCTGTGCCTGGTTGTTTCGTAGACGTCGGAGCTGATCCTGCGGAAGATCGTCCCGATCTCCTCCGGCGCCTTGATGTTCTCGAGAAACGCAGTGGTGTACGGGCTGTTGCGTCCGTCGCCATCCTCTGCGGTTTGCCCGGCCTGGGTGGCGTAGGCGACGATCATCCCTTGCGCATTATCCAGCTTGGCCAATCCTCGCTGGAGTGGAATGGCCCGGTTGGTACCGAGCGAACGCCTCAACTCGTTGGCAAAAGGGTTGTCACGGCAGGCATCGAGCACGAGAATGCGCAGGTTCCTGGCCTGTTGCAGGTCGGCGACTATGTCGTCCAGGCGGACCAGACGTCGCAAGTCTGCCACGTCAGTCAATCGCGTGTCGATCGGGGCCAGGTAATTGACTCCTCCGAACTGAAGCGCGTGGCCGCTGTAGTACAACAATGCAATGTCGGCGTCCCGTGCCGCGCGCGAGAAGCGGATCGCAGCCTCGTCCATCCCGGCCCGATCGAGATCGATTGCCACGATCGTCTCGAACCCGACGGATCTGAGCGCGGTCGCAACGTCGGCGGCGTCGTTCGCTGGGTTGGTCAGCCGCGGGACATTGCGATAGGCCCCATTGCCAATGACCAACGCGACCCTCGTTTCGGCGAGGCAACGGCCCGCGACCGTCATCAGCACGAGCGGAAGCACCATCATGATGAGCGCTGAAAGGAATGGCCGGATTTTCATCCGTATCTCCTGCTCAAGGAATGCTCCATCTGATTATGATACAGGTCGCAACGCAAATTGTGATACTCGGCGCAGTCGACAGACCAATCCAGTGCTTGTGACGTCCGTCCGGCAGGAGGACTGAGATCGTGCGGCCCGCGCTCTGCCTGCTCGCCATCGCCGCCGCAATCATCCTGCCGCGCGAGATCAGGACGCCGCAGCCGGCCTGACGCATCGCGTCCACCGGAGGCGGGAACTCGCTCCGCCTCCCGCGGGTTCTACCCCTAGAGCATGATCCGGAAAAGTGTGAAGCGGTTTTCCGGCGCGACAAACGCGGAACGCTTTTGCGCGGAGATCAAGCTCGAACAACGACCTGAAGCGCGCTGACGATTCAGCCCCATCGCGCTTTAGTCGCCGCCGGCGCCGCTCCGGACCAGCCGAAGGGGACGATATCTGTATGCAGTGGAGCCTGCTCCGACCGGTCGGCCTCGTCCCCGCGGCGCTTGTCCTCACGACCATTGCGGCCAGTGCCGAGGGCGGCAAATCCACGGCTCCGTCCGAATTCCTTCTCGTGGCGCAGATCGTGATCCTGATCGCCGTGGGCCGCGGCCTCGGCGAGATCATGCAGCGCGCCGGGCAGCCTTCGGTGATCGGCGAATTGCTTGCCGGCATCCTGCTCGGGCCGTCATTGTTCGGCTGGATCTGGCCCGAGGCGCAGCAGGCGGTCTTCCCGAAGACGCCGGAGCAGAAGGCGATGATCGATGGCATCGCCCAGTTCGGCATTTTGCTCTTGTTGCTGCTGATCGGCATGGAGACCGACCTCAAGCTGGTCAGGAAGATTGGCAAGGCGGCGATCGTGATCTCGATTGCCGGCATCATCGTTCCCTTCGCCTGCGGCTTCGCGCTCGGCGAATTCCTGCCCGATGCGCTCTTGCCCAATCCGCAGCAGCGGCTGGTGGCATCGCTGTTCATGGGCACGGCGCTGTCGATCTCGTCGGTGAAGATCGTGGCCGTGGTCGTACGCGAGATGAACTTCATGCGCCGCAATGTCGGCCAGATCATCGTCGCGACCGCCGTCATCGACGACACCATCGGCTGGATCATCATCGCTGTTATCTTCAGCCTCGCATCGCAAGGCACGCTCGATGTCGCTTCCGTCGCCAAGGCCGTGATCGGTACGCTGGCCTTCCTCGCCGTCAGCTTCACCGTCGGCCGGCGGCTGGTGTTCCAGCTCATCCGCTGGGCCAACGATACCCTCGTCAGCACCGCGCCGGTTATTACCGTGATCCTGCTGCTGATGGGCGCCATGGCGCTGATCACGCATCTGATAGGCGTGCACACCGTGCTCGGCGCCTTCGTCGCCGGCATCCTGGTCGGGGAGTCCCCGATCCTGACCCGGCAGATTGACGAGCGACTGCGCGGATTGATCTCGAGCTTCTTCATGCCGGTGTTCTTCGGTCTCGCCGGCCTCAGCGCAGATCTCTCGGTGCTTCGCGATCCCTATCTGCTGATGCTCACCGGGCTGCTCGTCCTGATCGCGAGCGTCGGCAAGTTCGGCGGCGCGTTTGTCGGGGGCACCGTAGGCGGTCTGAGCTACCGGGAATCGCTGGCGCTCGCGAGCGGGATGAACGCGCGCGGCTCGACAGAGGTCATCATCGCGACCATCGGCCTCTCCATCGGCGTGCTCAGCCAGAACCTGTTCACGATGATCGTGACGATGGCGATCGTGACGACAATGGCAATGCCGCCGATGCTGCGCGCGGCGCTGTCGAAGCTGCCGATGAACAAGGAAGAGAGGGAGCGGCTGGAGCGCGAGGAATTCGAGAAACGCGGTTTTGTGGCCAATCTCGAGCGGCCCTTGCTGGCGCTGGACGAGAGCGTCAATGCCACCTTTGCTGCCCACATCGCGGGCCTGATCGCCGGCACGCGCGGCCTGCCGATCACGGTGCTGCATATTGGCCGACGAGCGGAGGAACAAGAAAAGGAAAAGGGAGCCGGCGAAGGGAAGAGTCACGAAGCCGTGGTGAAGAAAGCTGCCGAAGCCGTGGCCGGCGATGGCAGCGGAGAGGGCGGCCATGTCGACGTGATCACGCGAACCAGGCGGGCGGAGCTGTGCGAGGCCATCGCCGACGAAGCGCGGAAGGGTTTTGACCTGCTGGTCGTGGGCGTCGACAAGGTCACCGCGACCAAGGATCGTTTCGATCGGAAGGTCGAAGACATCGCAGCGCAGTTCGAAGGACCGCTTGCGATCGTGGCAGCCAAGGGCAAGCACTTGAAGCAACCGATGCCCGACGCACTCAACATTCTCGTTCCGGTCTCCGGCAGCGGCGTCTCCAAGCGCGGCGCGGAAGTCGCGGTCGCGCTGGCGCAGGCGGGATCAGGCTCGCTCCGCGTGATCTATGTGGCGACGACCCGGGACAAGGGCGCGCAGCGCGGTGCGTCGCGCGGATTGCGCCAGGAGGCAGGCATTCTGAAGGACGCCAGCGATCTCGCCGCCCGTTACGATGTCGACATCACAACGACGTTGCGCGTGAGCCGGGCGCCGGAGGCGGCGATCCTCCGGGAAATCGATACCACCGATGTCGATCTCGTGGTCATGGGCGTCGACCGCATCCAGGCCGATCGTCTCTCCTTGGGCGGCGTTGCTGATGCGGTGCTCAGGCAGTCGAAGGTTTCGGTGCTTCTGGTATCAAGTGGAGAGGCACGCCAGACGCCCGCAGAGAAAGCCTAGGACTTCACCTCGGCGGCTTCCAGGTCGGGCTCACCAGTCTTGGTCAACCCGTGCGTGTGGCGGCCACTCACAAGCGGGGCCACTTTGGACCCAAAGTGAAGTGCGAAATTTGCTGGCGCCGACATTTCGTTTTTGTTACATTTTTGTGACATATGCCACACGTGCTGCTTGCTCGACTTGATAGGGTTGAGTCCATGATGGCGCTTTTCCGGCTACCGTTCATTTTCACCGCTCTTGTCATTGCGACCCAAAGCCTGGCCGCCGAGACCAGGGGTGCGGGCTCCACTTTCGTTTCGCCCGTGATGGCGAAATGGATCGACGCCTACAAGGCGACAACCGGCAACACCGTCACTTATCAAGCGGTGGGCTCGAGCATCGGCGTCGGCTTGATCAAGAAGGAAGCCGTCGATTTTGGCGCGACCGATATGCCGCTCGATCCGAAAGAGCTGGAGAAACTCGGCATGATGCAATTCCCGATCGTGATCGGGGGCGTCGTTCCGGTCGTCAATATCGAGGGCGTGAAGCCGGGCCAGATTCGCTTCACAGGGCAGATGCTCGCGGACATCTACCTCGGCAGGCTGAGATCATGGAATGATCCGGCCATTCAGGCGATCAACCCTGATCTGAAGCTGCCGGCCAAGTCGATCACCGTCGTCCATCGCATCGATGGGTCCGGGACAACGTTCAACTGGTCGAACTATCTCTCGAAGGTCAGTTCGCAATGGAAGGCGAGCGTAGGAGAGGGCACCTCGGTCGAGTGGCCACTCGGGCTGGGCGGGAAAGGCAATGATGGCGTCGCCTCGCTCGTCAGTCTGGTCCCCGGCTCGATCGGTTACCTTGAATATTCCTACGCGCTGCAACGGCTCGACAGGATCTCCTTCGGCGCGGTGCAGAACAGCGCCGGCAACTTCGTCAGCCCCAATGCCGCATCATTCCAGGCAGCAGCCTCGAGCGCAGCCTGGACGACGGCGAAAGATTTCTATCTCGTTCTCACCAATGCTCCCGGGGAAGATGCATACCCCATCACGGCCACGACATTCGTGTTGATGCACAAGCAACCGAAGTCGCCGGAGAGGGCGGAAACCACCGTCGACTTCGTTCGCTGGTCCCTGGAAAGCGGCAGATCCCAGGCAGAAATGCTCAACTACGTTCCCTTGCCGGCCGCGTTGATTCAGCAAATCGAGTTGTATTGGCAGCAGAGCCTCCAAGCCGCCACGATGTCGGCATCGGCAGCCAGCAAGCAATGACATCTGAGGCGCGTGGGAGCACCGCGTGCTCTGTGCTTAAGCGCCGCGGCACGGCCGATGACGATGGCATTACTGCCTCCCGTGGCGCTGTGTCGCCGCAGCCCGCCACCCGCACCAATCGGCAAGTCCGCAACACACCACGATCTTGCACCACGCGTCGTGGACCTCGCGCTTTCGCAAAGTGGCCCGGTTATCCTTCAACAGCGGCCATACCGAGCACTTCCGGGATCGACGTCATGGGCCAGAAGCGGTCATCCAGCGTCAGAGTGATCGCATCCGACCAACCACCTATTTGCGGGCGAACGCCCAGCATTCCAACTCTACTTGGGCACCCAAAGCCAAACCGTTAGCGCCCAGCGCGGAACGCGCGGGCATATGCTCTGGTTTGAAATACGTCACATAAACCTTGTTGAATGCACCCCATTTTGACATGTCCGCGAGCATTGCGGTGCATTTGAAAACGTCGTCGAAAGTCAGGCCGTTTCCCTTCAAGACCTCTCCGATATTCTCCATCGTCTGCTTCGTTTCCGGTTCTATCCCACCCGAAGCCAACTCCATTTTGCCCGGCAAAACGCCGATTGCCCCTGACATATACAGAACGTCTCCAACCCGTACGGCCTGACTGAATGGCAATTTCGCCGCTGCCGCCGCAGGCGAGTTGTAGAAGTGAACTTGTTCGGTTTCCGCCGGTACCGGAGCGACAAACGAGATAGCGAACCCACCTGTAGCAACCAACGTGAGCGCAGTGTTGAGCAGTTTGTTCATTTCACCCTCCGCTTGGCGCTCTGAACTCCCGCCGCTTCATTCGATCCTCAATCAACGCTTGAGGACGACCAACGGAACACGGCAGGTCGGGGCCAGCATGCCCGAAAACACGGCGACGCCGATCGACTTGCGGGCGCTGGCGCCAGCGCCGGTTGCGAGCACCAGCCGCACGACGCCGAGGATGAAGGCGAACGACGTCATCACCAATGCGGCGTAGGTCGGCGCTCTCAGTTCAGGCGTGAGGTGGGACCGCCCGTAAGACGTCCTTGAAGACGGCGAACTGCGCTTGAGACGCGCGCGGGCTGTACAGCATGAGCCAGCCTTCGCCTTTCAGCGCAAGTAGTCGTGCACGACCTTGCCCAGGCCGAGGGTCAGATCGGCGATAACGTGGACGCCCGACAAGACCTCGAGCACTGGCAGTTCGGCCACCGGTGCCAGCGCATGCGCGTGGAGGTCGAGCGCGGCCGGGCCGGTCCAGGCGCCTTTGACAGTAATGTCCTCGAGATAGTACTCGACGAGCTCGCAGATGCGCGGTGTGCCGTCGACATGCGGAATGATCTTGAGGAGGAAGTTCGGCGCCGCGAGCGATGCCTTCACCTCCGCCAAATCCGAAGTCTTGTGCTTGTAGCCCATTGACCCGGTGGCGATGCGCACCGGGCCGTAGTCGAGCGTGCCGACAAGCGCGTCGATCTCGATGTGTAGCGTAGGATCGGCGAGCTTCTTGGGGAAGCCCCAGAGCTCGCGGCCGCCGGCGATCGGCCCCTCGTCGTTGAGGAACATGCAGTGCGAATAGCCGCCCTGGCGGCCGCGGAACGTGACCGGAATGACCTGGCCCGTCTCGGTGTAGTCGCCGAAGCCGGTCGAATCCGGCATGCGGATGAACTCGTATTTGACTATGTCGCCGTCCGACACGAGTGGCTCCGGCACCAGTGCGCGCAGCTTCTCCGGATCGGTTCGGTAGGTGATGATCAGGTACTCGCGATTGACGAAGCGATAGGGCCCCGGCGGATAGGCCGGGCTCGTCAATGGCATCGCAAATGCTCGCTCGCGAATGTCGTTTTCTCTCATCGCTGAATCTCCTGATGTAGGTGTGTCGAAGGGGCGCCGCGTCTCGCGGCCCGCGACTCAATCGCGATCACCGCTAAAGTCGAAGATGGTCAACTCGTGGCCGTTGCCGGCGCGCTCGAGTACCTCGGGATGGCGCAGCGTGCGCATGGCGTCGTGGTAGCCGGAACGCCAATGCTCCGCCATGGACATCCGGGAGAACTCATAGTCTTTCGAGTCGCCTTCGTAGCCTCTCGGTCGATAGATGAGGTGCACGAGGTTGTAAGCACGGCGTTGCGAGCTCGAGGCCAGGAACTTGGCTTCATCGCTTCGCTTGAACTCGTCCGGCAGCTGGTCAAGGAGCGTGGCGACGGAAGATTCCACCCTGTGCAGCAGCTTGAGGAAATTCGTGAAGGCGCGGGTGCGGCTCGAGTATTGGATCTCCTTCTGACGGGTCGCGACTTCCGCGAGGTTGCGCGGGAACTCGCCGCGTGCGCTCCACAGATCGACCTGAAACACGAGAGCGTCAGGCATCCGCTGGCCCGTCACGCGCGTGTTCGTCACAAGCCACTGGAGCGGCGTGTTCGAGACGAGGCCGCCATCCCAATAGTGCTCGCCCTCGATCTCGATGGCAGGGAAGCCGGGCGGCAGCGCGCCGCTGGCCATCACGTGCTCGGGTACGATCACCTGCGTCCCGGGGTCGAAGTAAACCAGGTTGCCGCTGCGCACATTCACCGCGCCGAGGCTGAGACGCGTGTCACGATTGTCGGAGTTTACGAGGTCGAAGTCGACGAAGCGCTCGAGCGTGGCTTTCAGCGGCCGCGTGTCATAGTAGCTCGTCGCCTCGATCGTACCGGGCGGATGAAGCCACGGATTGGGGAGTCGCGGCCTGAAGAATCCCGGCGTTCCCGCGCAGGCAACCGTGGCCGCGCTCACCTGATTGGCGAGTGCGCGCGCAGCCTCGCCTCGTTCAAAAAGGCCGACGACGTCGGCGTCGAAGCCCATGGCAGGGGCAGTGATTTCCTCCCAGAATTCGCGCAGCCTGTCGACGCGTCTCTCGGGCGCATTGCCGGCGATGATGGCGGCGTTGATGGCGCCGATCGAAATGCCGACGACCCAGTCGGGATGAAGTCCGGTCTCGGCCAAGGCCTGATAGACGCCCGCCTGGTAGGCGCCGAGCGCGCCGCCCCCCTGCAGCAGCAGAACGACGCGATCGAAAGGGAGCCGCGCGCGCAGGTTCCGGCCCTTGCTCGCTGCGCCCGGTTTCGGGGCGAGCGGTTTTTTCGCAAGCGGCGTGTCGGGCACGCCCTGATCGCGCAGCGCTATCGTCGGCATGCTCTCCGAGATCGTGCTCTTGGTCATGTTGACCCTCCCTCGTCGATGACCGGAGATTCTTAAATGACCGGGGCGCCTTAAATGGAGGTTCGAATAGTGGGTTCAAATACCAATGAGAAGAAATTATCCGGTCGCCCCTTCGCACTCAACACCAGGATAACATGCCGCGCCGGCGTCGACTGGTCAGGCATGTTTATCTATTTGTGGGAAGCACATGGCTCATGTCCGAGTTGGGTCGTGTGTCACAAGCATCGCCGCTCTACACGCGCGGTGCACACTGATCGTGGGGGCGTGCCAGATCCGAACGCCGTTCCCGGAGACTCAGGATCGAGAGTTGGTGGTTACGTACGCCCGGCGAGCATACCCGGGGGCCAAGATTTTCGAACCTTGTTGAGTTCAACAGTTGCGCCTCGAACGGATGCAGCTTCTTTGTCTGCGGAACTGGCGGCATCGCCGAAGCGACAGCCGGCGGCAAAGTGGACGCCGCACCGAGCGCGACTTCCGCTCTCTCGTCGGCCATGCACAACACCGGACATCACCATCTTCGTCCGAGAGCCGCCTGCTAGTCGCGAGAGCCAGCAGCGGGTCCGGCTGGGTCGTCCCTCACGTGCTGCCATGATGACATCATGCACCTGATTTGCCCGACGTGTCAAATTTTTTCGTAAAATACGAAGTTGCCGTGCCGGCGTCATCGGCTACTTTGCATGGGGTTGTTTTCGACTTTTTGTTTCTCTCCCCGATGGGAGAGGAGAACGCTAGGATTTCGCCTCCGCGACCGGCTGCGCCACCGGCGCTTTCTTCTTCGACCCACGCCAGTTCTCGAAGCGTTGCACCACCACGAAGAAGGCGGGTACGAACAGTACCGCGAGGCAGGTCGAGGCCAGCATGCCCGAAAACACCGTGATGCCGATCGACTTGCGGGCGCTGGCGCCGGCACCGGTTGCGAGCACCAGCGGCACGACGCCGAGGATGAAGGCGAACGACGTCATCAGGATCGGCCGGAAGCGGGCGCGCGCCGCCTCGATTGCGGACTCCACGAGCGGCTTGCCGTCGCGGACGTGCAGCTCCAGCCCGACCTCGACGATCAGGATCGCGTTCTTCGCCGACAGCGCGATCAGGAGGATCAGACCGATCTGGCAATAGAGGTTGTTGTCGATCTTGAGGCCATTGAGCACCAGCATCGGCCCGATCAGCGACAGCGGCACGGCAAGGATCACCGAGATCGGCGCGTACCAGCTTTCATACTGGCCGCAGAGCACGAGATAGACCAGCAGCATGGCAAGGCCGAATACCCAGTAGATCTGGTTGGAGACGGCCTTCTCCTGATAGGACATCGCGGTCCATTCGAAGCCGGTGCCGGGCGGCAGCGTCTTGTCAGCGATCTCCTCCATGAGCTGCAGGGATTCGCCGGAGGAATAGCCCTGCGCCGGCAGGCCGACGATGGTCGAGGAGGGATAGAGATTGTAGAGGCTGATCAGCGACGGGCCCGTGGCCGGCGTGATCGTGGCGACGGTGCCGATCGGGATCATGTCGCCGTTCGAGTTGCGCACCTGCATGTTGGCGATGTCGCGCTCGGTGACGCGGAACGCCGGGTCGGCCTGTGTATAGACCTGGAACACGCGGCCGAACTTGTTGAACTGGTTGACGTAGGACGAGCCGAGATAGGTCGACAGCGCCGAGAACACCTGGTCCGTCGTCACGTGCAGGGTCTGGGTCTTGATGCGGTCGATCTCGACGTTGAATTGCGGCACCGCCGAGCGGAACGAGGACGAGACGCGCTGGAGCGCGCTCTGGCTCTGGGCGTTAGATACCATCGCGCCGGTGATGGCCTGGAGTTTTGCAAAGTCGCTATTGCCGTCGCGCAGCTCGACCTGCATCGAGAAGCCGGCCGCGTTGCCGATGCCCTGGATGGGCGGCGGCGGCAGCACCAGCGTGCGCGCCTCCATGACGGTCGCGAGCTTGTCGTTCAGGCCAAACACCAGCGAGCGCAGATCCTCGCCTTTGCCCCGCGCGTCCCAGTCCTTCAGGATGATGTAGGCGACGCCCGCGTTGGCGAGGCTCGCGCTGTTATCGAGCGCGGAGATGCCGGCAATGGTGATGACCTGCTGAACGCCCGGCGTGTCCGTGATGAGCGCGCTCGCTTTGTCGAGCACATTCTGGGTTCGCTCGAGCGAAGCCCCGTCGGGCAATTGCACGGCAGCGATCAGATAGCCCTGGTCCTCGATCGGCAGGAAGCCGGTCGGCACGCGCGACAGGCCGTAGCCGCCGATGCCGATCAGAATCAGCGCAACCGCGACCGAGATGGTGCTGTTCCTGACCAGCGCGCCGATCAGCCGGATATAGCCCCGCTCGACGCGGTTATAGATGGCGTTGAAGCCGCGGTAGAAGAAGTTGCGCTGCTCGGGCGGCACCGTTGGCCGTAGCCATAATGCGCACTGCGTCGGTTTCAGCGTCGCCGCGTTGATGGCGCTCAGGAGCGCGGTCGCGGCGATCACCAGTGCAAATTGTGAATAGATGCGACCCGTGAGCCCGGCGAGGAAGGACGCCGGGAGGAACACCGAGATCAGCACCAAGGTGATGCCGACGATCGGCGCGAACAGCTGGTCCATCGCCCGGATCGCGGCATCGTGACCGTTCATGCCCTGCTCGATGTTGTGGGCGGCGCCTTCCACCACGACGATCGCGTCGTCGACGACGATGCCGATCGCGAGCACGATCGCAAACAGCGTCGACATGTTGATGGTGAAGCCGAGCGCAGCCATCGCGGCGAAGGCGCCGATGATGGTCACCGGCACGGTCGTTGCCGGCACCAGCATCGCGCGCCAGTCCTGCAGGAACACCAGGATCACGACCAGCACGAGCAGACCGGCCTCGATCAGGGTCATGTAGACCTCATGCACGGAAGCCTGCACGAATTTGGTGGTGTCGAATGGTGTGTCGTATTTGATGCCTTCCGGAAATCGCTTGGCGAGCTCCGCCATCTTCTTTTCGACGGCCTGCTCGACCTGCAGCGCATTGGCGCCGGGCGATTGGAATACGCCGATGCCGGTGGCGGGCTGCTTGTTGAGCGAGAAGATCTGGCTGTAGGTCTGCGCGCCCAGCTCGACCCAGCCGACGTCGCGCACGCGCGTGACATCGCCGCTGGTGCCGGTCTTGACGATGATGTTCTCGAACTGGGTGGTGTCGTCGAGCCGGCCGTTGACGTTGAGTGTGTACTGGAACGCCTGACCCGGCGGCGTCGGGGGGGCGCCGACCTGGCCGGCCGAGACCTGCTGGCTCTGCTGCTGGATCGCATTGATGACGTCCTGCGGCACCAGATCGCGGGCCAGCAGCTTGTTGGGATCGAGCCATACCCGCATCGAATACTGGCCGGCGCCGAACACCGTGACGTTGCCGACGCCTGGCAGGCGGGACAGCTCGTCGCGGATATTGATGGTGGCGTAGTTGCTCAAATACAGGCTGTCGAATCGGGAATCCGGCGACGTGAGCGTCACGAACAGCAGAATCGCGGTCGACCGCTTCTGAACGGTGACGCCCTGGTTCTGAACGGACTGCGGCAGTTGTGCGAGCGCGCTGGAGACGCGGTTCTGCACCAGCACCTGCGCAAAGTTGAGGTCGGTGCCGATCTTGAAGGTCACGGTCAACGTGTAGGTGCCGTCGGAGCCGCTGTAGGACTGCATGTAGAGCATGTCCTCGACACCGTTGACCTGTTGTTCGATCGGCAGCGCGACCGTGTCGATTACCGTCTTGGCGCTGGCGCCGGGGTAGCGGGTGGTGACCTGAACGGTGGGCGGCACCACGTCGGGATATTGGGCGATCGCGAGATTGAACAGCGCGACGCCGCCGATCAGGATCATCAGGAGCGCGATGACGTTCGAGAGGACCGGCCGCTCGATGAAGAATTTTGAGATCATGGCCGACTGCTCCTACTTGGCAGACGCCTGTGGTTGCTCGATCTTCGTCAATTGCGGATCGATCTTCTGGCCCGGGATGACCCGCAGCAGCCCAGCGATCACGATACGGTCGTCCGGCTGCAGGCCGCTTTCGATCACGCGCAGACCGTTGTCCAGGGCGCCGATCTGCACCTTGCGCTGCTCGACCGTGTTCTCCTTGTTGACCACCAGGAGATAACGGCCGCCCTGGTCGCTGCCGAGCGCGGTGTCAGGAACAAGGAGCGCATTCTTGTCCTGTTCGAAGGGCACCCGGACTCGGACGAAGTAGCCGGGCAGCAACACCCGCTTGTCATTGGGAACGAGGCCCCGCACGGCGAGCGTGCCGGTCGACGAATTGAGAGTGGGCGAGACATAGTCGAGGTGGCCCTCATGCGGATAGCCCGTCTCCGTCTGCAGCCCAACCTCGACCGGCAACTGCTTGAGGTCGGCGACCGTCAGTCCGCGCCGCAGCGCCTCGGCGCGAATACGCAGGACGTCCTGCTCGTTGACCGTGAAGTTCACCCAGATCGGGTCCAGCGCCACGATGGTCGCGAGCTGCGTCGGGGAAGAGACGCCGACGAGCTCGCCGACCGAGACCAGGTGCGCGGTGACGATGCCGTCGAACGGTGCGCTGACCTTGGTGTAGCCATAGTTAATCGCCGCGAGACGCGTATTGGCCTGGGCCTGCTGCAGGCTGGCCTGGGCATTGTCGCGGGTGGAAGTGGAGGTATCCAGCGTCGACTGCGACACCGCCTGCCGCTGCACGAGCTCGGTCTGCCGCTTGAAATCGGCTTCTGCCTGCTTGACCGTAGCCTGCGCGCCGACTTCCGCCGCCTGCGCCTGCTCGAGCTTGAGCTTGTAGGTCTCGGGCTCGATCGTGAAGAGCTGTGTGCCTTCCTTGACGAAGGTGCCGTCCTGGTAGTCGATCGTCTGCAAGAAGCCCTGCACGCGTGCGACGAGGTCGACGCTCTTGATCGGCGCGGTGTTGCCGGTGGCCTCGACATAGCGAGTCACCGCGCGCTGCACGGGCACTGCGACATCCACCTTGGGCGGCGGCGGCGGCGCGTAGACGTTCTTCTGATCGCAGCCGCCAAGCGCAAGGAGGGTCGTCATCGCAGCGAGGAGCCGCCCGATCGGTCCGGACCGTTGATCGTGCCGTGCGGGACAAGCGAGATTCGCGCGCGTCATTGCGGTGTTCCCCGTCTGTTGTTGGCCTGCGGCAGGTCGCCTTCGCGATTTGATAGCAACAAACGGGGAGCCGTGGAACACCATAGCCGTGACGGCGCGATGGTCTTGCACTGCGAAGAGAGGCGCGACATGTGACAGTTTTGTCTGTAATTCTGCCAAATCCGCTTTTCACCGGGCGCATGATCGACCACAATTTCGACGGGCTGCGGATGATGGACGAGCCGATGGGGAGACTGACGACATGCCGATCTCGATCTGGCCGGCCTGCGCTGGCCTCGCGCTCGCCGCGATAATGGCCATGCCGGTGATGGCGGAGGATCTCAAGGCCGAGATTGCGCCGACGGGCAAATTGCGCGTCGCCATCGCTATCAGCCCGGCGGGCGGCGCGTTCTGGTCGACCAGGACCGAAGCAGGCTTCGCCGGCGTGCCCGTCGACCTCGGCAAGGCGATGGCGGCCGAGCTTGGCGTAGCAGTCGAATATGTGGTGCACAACAATTCCGGACAGATCACCGACGCGGCTGCGAAGGGGAGCTGGGACGTCACGTTCCTGCCGAAGGATCCCGAGCGCGAGACCAGGATGGCGTTCGGCCCGATCTACGAGGTCGCGGATGCGACCTATATCATCAAGCCAGGATCGGGCATCACCAGCTTCGCGATGCTCGATCAGCCCGACGTGAAGGTCGCTGCCGTCAACGCCACGACCACGATGCGCGGCGCGGTCGCGCATCTGAAGCACGCGAAGGTGACGGGCTATCAGACCTATGACGAGATCTTCGAACTCCTGAAGAACGGCGAGATCGACGCCTTTGCGCTGTCGCGCGACCAGCTCAACAAGATGGCGCAAAAAATTCCCGGCACGCGGGTGCTGGACGAGACCTTCAAGAAGACGGTCACTGCGGTCGCGGTGCCGCTCGGCCATTCGCAGGCGCTGGCATTCGTCACCAAGTTCATGACCGATGCGCTCGCCAATGGCACCTTGCGCAAGGCCTTCGATGTCAACGGCTTGAAGGACGCACCGATCCGCACGGAGTAGGTCGTTCTTTCGTCGAAACGAGCGCGCCGAAGATCTGGGCTGAACTCGCCGCCCAAAAAAGACGCAGCCTCGCGATGGGACATGCCGCGAACTGCGTCAAACCGACACAGACCTGTCATTCACGGCGGCTAGTTTGCCGCGCGTCGATGTCATAATTTTTGATCTTGGGGCAATAAGATGAAAGACAAACTTCTCGGCACGGCCGCGATTCTCGCGGTCGCGACGGCGGTCGTGTGCGGCTCGCCGGTATTCGGTCAGGACGACTTCGACCGCGATCATCGCCATCACCACACCGAGACGCCGATCAAGCATCTCGTGGTCATCTTCAACGAGAACCGCTCTTTCGACAATTATTTCGCAACGTATCCGAATGCGACCAATCCGTCGGGCGCGATTCCCTTCGTTGCAAAGCCGCATACGCCGAAGGTGAACAACCTCGCCAACGCCAATTTGCTGACCAACAATCCGAACTACACCAACACGGCCAACGGCGCCGGCGCGACGAATCCTTTCCGTCTTGACCGCACCCAGGCCAACACGCAGTCGCAGAACCACGCCTACACGCCGGAACAGCAGGCCTATGACAACGGCAAGGCCGATCTGTTTCCGAAATATACCGGGCGCGGCACAGCTGGCGGCGTCGGCGCTTTCGGCACCACCGGCCAGGTGATGGGCTATTTCGACGGCAACACCGTCACGGCGTTCTGGAACTACGCGCAGCACTTCTCGATGAACGACAATGCCTATACCGACACCTATGGTCCGTCGACGGTCGGCGCGCTGAACGTGATTTCGGGTCAGACCAACGGCGCGGTGGCGGTGCTCGGCAACGCGGCGACGCAAATCATCCCGGACGGCCAAGGCGGCCTCACGGTGATCGGCGACCCTGGTCCTGCCTATGATCCTTGCAGCACCCCGGGCTATACGACGCAGGTCACGATGAGCGGCAAGAACATCGGCGATCTGCTCAACGATGCCGGCATTAGCTGGGGCTCGTTCATGGGCGGATTCGATCTTTCCGTTACCAACTCGAACGGTACCACCGGTTGCGCACGCAGCTCGTTCTCGACCGTCGTCGGCGCCGCCAAGGCGGACTATGTCCCGCATCACGCCTGGTTCCAGTTCTACAAGTCGACCGCCAATCCGAACCATACGCGGCCGAGCTCGGTCCACGCGATCGGCCACACCTACCAGAAGGACGGCAAGACCCTCGATCCTGCCAATCACGGCTACGACCTCGAGGATTTCTACGCGGCGGTGAAGGCAGGCAATCTCCCGGCCGTGTCCTACGTCAAGCTGCCCGCCTATCAGGATGGCCACGCCGGCTATTCCGATCCCCTCGACGAGCAGCAGGGAACGGTTGACCTGATCAACTTCCTCCAGAAGCAGCCGGAGTGGCGCGAGACCGCTGTCATCATCACCTATGACGACTCCGACGGCTGGTACGACCACGCTTACGCCACGCCGACCAGCGCCTCCTACGACTCGACTGCCGATCAGCTCAACGGTCCCGGCCAGTGCGGCCTCGGCGCCGCCAAGCAGCCTCAGCAGAACGGCGTCGGCGGCAAGCCGGTGAACGGCCGTTGCGGTCCCGCCACCCGCGTGCCCTTCATCGTGATCTCGCCCTACGCCAAGACCAACTTCGTCAGCCACACCGCCATCTCGCAGGCTTCGGTGGTGCGGTTCATCGAAGACAACTGGCTGAAGGGCAAGCGCCTGGGCGGCGGCTCGTTCGATGCAACGGCTGGTTCGATCATGGACTTGTTCGATTTCGATCGGGACCATGGCCACGATCTCAGGATCGACGCGCTGTTCCTCGACCCGACCTCCGGCACGGTCGTGGTCAGCCCGCCGGACGAGCACCATCATCACTAAGACTATCGGACCTTGTATGAACAGCCGCATCGTGTGGCTCATCGGCGCCGGCCTGCTTTGCATGGCCGGCGTCGTCGTTGCGGCGGAGACGCAAGAACGCCCGGGTGCGAATCCGAATCCGGTTCGCCTCATGCGTCCGCCCGTCGCGCCGTTAACTGCGATGGCGCAGCTTGGGCGCGAGATATTCTACGACGCCTCGCTCTCCTCGTCCGGCGCGCTGTCCTGCGCATCGTGCCACAGCCCGGACCACGCCTACGGTCCGCCGAACGACGGCCCGGTGATGCTCGGCGGGCGGACGATGTCGCAGCAAGGTGCGCGTGCCGTTCCCTCGCTGACTTATCTCGAGCGACAACCGAATTTCAGCATCGGCCCCGACAAGGGCGACGACGACAACGTGATTGATCTCGCGCAGATGGCCGCGCTCGGTCAGCAGGCCGCGCGCGCGACGAAAGTCGCCGGCGGTGCCGGCTCGGCGGCGAACATCGTGCCGCAAGGCGGCCTGTTCTGGGACGGGCGCGCCGACACGCTCCAGCAGCAGGCAATCAGTCCGCTGCTCGATCCCAACGAGATGGACGGCGGCAGCATCGAGGTGGTGGCGGACAAGTTGCGCCGCGCAGCTTACGTCCCGCGTTTCACCGAGCTGTTCGGTGCCGGCGTGCTCGAAAACCAGCGGCTGCTGGTCGCAGAGGCGATGTTCGCCGTCGCGCGCTATCAGGTGGAAGAGCCGAGCTTCCATCCCTACACAAGCAAGTACGACTACTGGCTGGAGGGCAAGGCGCGGCTTTCCGAGAGTGAGCTGCGCGGCCTCAAATTGTTCAACGACCCTGAGAAGGCCAATTGCGCCGGCTGCCACACCTCGGCGCCGACTCGCGATGGTCTGCCGCCGCTGTTCACGGACCATCAATACGAAGCGCTCGGAGCGCCGCGCAATGCCGCGCTCGCGCGCAACCGCGACCCCGATCATTTCGATCTCGGTGCCTGCGGCCCGTATCGCACTGATATCGCCGAGCAGACGCAATATTGCAGCATGTTCCTGACGCCGACCTTGCGCAACACGGCGATACGCCGCGCCTTCTTCCACAATGGCGTCTTCCGCACGCTCGAAGAGGTGATGGACTTCTACAATTTCCGCGACACCAATCCGGAAAAAGTGTTTCCGCGCGGAGCCGATGGGACGGTGCAGAAATACGACGATCTGCCGGCGAAGTATCACGCCAATGTCGACGTCAGCGATCCACCCTTCGACCGCCACCTCGGCGATACGCCGGCGATGACGGCGCAGGACGAAGCCGACATCATCGCCTTCCTCAAGACGCTGACGGACGGCGCTCAGCCGGAGCCCTGAGCTCGCGGCGTCACGGCGCAGCGGGGCTCGTGGAGGCAACTGCGAGTGGTGTCTCACGCCGCAAGCGGCGGCCGTTCAGCACCGTGCCGATGAAGGTGTAACGCACCATCCATTGATAGCTCGCCAGCATCACCGGAACGGCGACCAGGAGAATGGCCGCGAATTTGAACGGCCAGGCCCAATCGAGCTGGGAGACTGCGACCTGGAGCGCCATGACGATCGGCATATGGATGAGATAGAGCCAATAGGAGGCATCGGCGAGATAGCGCCGCGCCGGGCTGAAGCCGGACAGAAACCGCAGCGCAAGCCCGATGCTGGCAAAGGTCGTCGTCCAGATCGCAGGCGCGTAACAGATGGCGCTGGCGAGCCTGATCGTTCCGACGTGGACCGGCAAGGCCCGAGCGGCCGGGGAAGACAGCACAAGCGTCAGCACGAAGCTGATCGCGATCAGAATGACGGCGGCGATCAGATTGGAAAGCCAGCGCGTCCTCAAGATGCCGAGCAGATCGACCTGGCGATGCAGCAGCCAACCGAAGCCGAACGCGACGCCGTAGCCGATCAGCGCCTGCGTGTTGGTCAGGAAAGACTGATCCGGCGTGCGGACGCCGAACCAGCCGATCCATTTCGGATCGAGACTGAGGGCGAGGCCGATCGGCACGGCGAGAAGCAGAGGCGCCAACCGGCTTGCCATGAGGTGGGCGATCAGCTGGTCGACGCCGGCGCGAAACCGGCCGGTCGGGTCCAGCCGGACGATGCCGCCGCGCAGGAGCAGCGTGGCGGCATAGAGTTCCAGCAGCACGTAGAGAAACCAGAAATGGGCGAGGGGAAATTTTGGTAGCGCCGGCGGCCAGGGACTGCCCGACACCGGTCCGCCATGCGGGAAGTCGCTGGCCCAGATCGTGACGGCTACCATCGCAGCGAAAATGATCGGCCAGCCGACGAGGAGCGGCAGCCCAATCCGCTGGAGCCGGTCGGTCACGAAGCCGAGCGGCCCGCGGCGATGGAAGCTCATATGGGCGAAAAAGCCGGCCATGACGAAGAACGTCGTCATCCGGAACACGTGGATGACGAAGAACAGAAGCGCCAATGTCGTGCTGGGCTGGATGTCCTGGATCACCCAGAACCGTGTCGGCGCCGGGACGAAGGAGAGCGTTGCGTGCAGGACGATGCCGAGCAGGAGCGCAAAACCCCTGACAGCGTCGAGGGCGTGGAGACGTTCCGCGGCGGGAGCGGTCGGGCTGGACATGAAGGCCTCGGAGATGGGAGGGACAGCGTCGTAGGCGAGCCTGCCTGACGGCGCAGATCTGCTCTTGCCCGATCCACAATTCGGCTAGCCGAATCCTTGGCGGGACTGGCCGATTTTGCGATTGGTCCCGCTTTCCGCCTCGGTTTCCTGCGCGCGGGCCAGAGCGTCGCGCCGGAATTCGGTCGGCGTCATACCCGTTGCAGCCTTGAAGGCGCGGTTGAAGGGTCCGATCGACTGGAAGCCGGCGTCCATGGCGATGGTCAGGACCGGGACATCGCGCTGGCTCTGATCGGACAGTGCCGCCTTGGCGTCCTCGATCCGGTAGTTGTTGAGAAAGACGTTGAAATTGCGATAGCCCAGCCCCTCGTTGATCGCCTCGCGGAGCCGGTACTCCGGCAGATCGAGCATGGCCGCCAGCCGGCCGATCGAGAGTCCTTCCTGCCGGTATACGCGCTCCACGGTCATCAGATTGTCGAGACGGCGCAGCAGCGCCGGGGCGATGGATGCGCGATCACCCCCGTTCGGGGCGGCGGCGACTTCGCTATCAGCATTGGGCGAAGCGATTGCCGCGGTCGCGTCGCGCGGAGCCGCGGTGATCTGGGCATTGAACAGACCGAAGCCCCCGAGCATTGCCAGCATGAACAAGCCGGCCGCTGTAGCAAGGCTGCCGGATATTCCGACACCGGTGACGGGCGGAGGGGGCAGGCCTGATGCGGCGATGAGGACGACGAAGACGAGGTTGATGACGAGTGCCGCGGTGCGCAACCGGCGCCGCTGGGTGACCAAATCGGCACGCCACGTCTTCACCATATGGACGGCGGCGGACAGCATCAGCAGAACGACGACGGCCGCCAGCGCATCGGCGCCGCGGTGCGAGAAGGTCGGATAGCTCGTCCAGGTGAGGCTGACCGCAAAGCTGAAACCGACGATGACAAGCCACAATGCGCCATGCCGAAGCAGGGGGACGAAATCGTCTTCGAACGTGATCCTTGCCCACAGCCAGATCACGACGGGTTGCCCGGACAGGATCGACAACGTCCACCAGAGCGACGATTTCGGGATGAACGGTGCGGTCGCGATCGCGAAGGCCGCGCCGCCCGCCGACATCGCGATGCCAAGCAGCACATGCTTGTTGAAGGGGCGGAGCCGCAGCAGCACGAGCACCATCAGGAGAAACACGCCGCTTGCCGCGCCGCGAAGCCCGAGATCAAGCGCCGTGAGACCCATCGTAGTCACAGTTCAGATATCCCGTTCGGTACTCCAATGTCGCATCCGCCAGTAGCCTGGACAATCCAAAATCGCAGACCGCGGCCGGACTTTCCCGGCTGCCATTTATGCCTCTGGCGCGCGGAGTCATCTCGTCCGCTCACAATTCGTCCGGTCACAATTCGTCGACCGCCGACCAATGCGGGACGTGCTCTGCGAGCTTGTCCAGCAGGCCCTCGAACTGCTTGCGTTCGGCGGCGGACAGGCATGAGAGCATCGCGCGCTCGCGCTTGCGCAAGGCGGGGATGTACTTTGCGTAGAGGGCGCGGCCGGCCGGCGTCAAATAGAGTTGCTGGCGGCGATTGTCGGTCGTGTCGATGTCGCGACGTATCAGCTTCTTCTTCTCCAACGAAATGATTCCGCGGCTGATATTGGCCTTGAGGTGGCCGGAGAATTCGCAGATCTCGCTCGCGGTCACGCCCTCGCGATAATTGAGGAAGATGAGCGTGACGATCTCGGGTCGGGTGATGCCGAGGTCCATCTCGATCTTCCGAAACGAAGGCTCCCGGTAGAAATTCAGGACGTAGCCCATCTTGTAGGCGATCCTGATCTTGGTGCCGCCGAGCACGGACGCCATGCCGCTCGCGCCTTGTTCGGGCTGGTTGCGCGCCGCAGCGCCATTTCGGCTTTTCCAGGATAGTCTCATATGTGACTTTCTCATTGCGTTCTGGCTCGATATCACCTTAACATCGCGCCGGATACGACAAGAACCGGAGGAGCGCGTTAGCTGTGGACGATCGAGGGCATATTTCGCCGTCGCGACGCAGGTACGCGGCGGGGTCGATCGAGGAGGGAGCGCCGTGCTTCTATTCGGGCACCGAGGCGCATCCGATCTTCGTCGACCATGTGCGGCCGCCGCACGGGCTGCCGGGCAAGGCTCCGGTCGTCATGGTGCACGGCGCGGCGCATACCGGGACGTGTTACCTCGCCACCCCGGATCGGCGGCCCGGCTGGGCACCGCGATTTGCGGATGCGGGCCGGCACGTGTTCGTGCCGGATTGGCCTGGCCACGGCCGCTCCCCGCAGGGAGAGGATTTCCCGACGCTTGGCACTGAGGACATCGCCAGATCGCTGCTCGTTTTGCTCGAGGAAATTGGTCCAGCCGTGCTGCTCGTGCACTCGGCGAGCGGTCCGATGGCCTGGTGGATGACGGAACACTGCCCCGATCTCGTCAGTACGATCGTCGGCATTGCGCCCGGGCCGCCTGCCAACCTGCTGCGGGATCTGCCCGACGATCCGGCTGCGATCCTGGCGCTCCGCGACGATGCAAGGGCGGGGCGGCCGGTCTATGCGCTGGAGGATCGGCCGGTGCGGCTGAACGCCGAGTTTGCTGCCGCCTACTGGGCCAACACGCAGCGTTTCCCGTCAAACGCCTTCAACGACTATTTCGCTTCCATCGTGCCGGAAAGCGCGCGCCTCTTGAACGAACGTTTCAACATCGGCGGACGCGGGCTCAAACTGTTTGAACCGGAGAAGCTCCGCGCCCATCGCATCCTGATCATCACGGGTGAATGCGATCCGCGCCATCCCCGTGAGGTCGATGAGGCTACCGCCAATTATTTCGGCGCCGAACATGTGTGGCTGCCGGATCGCGGCATCACCGGCAACGGTCACATGATGATGCTCGAGGACAACAGCGATGAGCTGGCCACCCTGATCCTTGCCTGGCTGGATTCGACCGGCTGCTGAGGCGACGACAACAAACACAAGACAGGGGAGAGACCAAAAAGATGAGAGCAACTCTACTCGGCGGCGCGCTGATGGCCCTGATGTTTCCGGTCGCCGCGGAAGCACAAGTGAGCGGCGACGTCGTCAAGATCGGCGTCCTCACCGACATGGCTGGTGTCACCGCCGACATCACTGGCAAGGGCTCGTTGGTCGCCGCCGAGACGGCGGTTCGCGAAATCGGCGGTACCGTGCTCGGCAAGCCTGTCCAGGTCATTGCCGCGGATCACCAGCACAAGGCTGATATCGGCACCGGGATCGCCCGGCAATGGTTCGATGTCGAAGGCGTCGATGCGATCGTCGACGTGCCGAATTCCGGCGTCGCTCTCGCAATCCAGGGCATCGCCCGCGAAAAGAAGCGGATCGTGCTCTATTCCGGCGCGGGCACGACCGCGCTGACCAACGAGCAATGCTCGCCGTTCGGCGTCCACTGGACCTACGACACCTATGGTGTCTCGCACGGCACGGCGTCGGCGGTGGTCAAGGCCGGCGGCACCTCCTGGTTCTTCCTGTCCGCCGATTATGCCTTCGGCCAGCAGCTTCAGAAGGACGCGAGCGACGTGATTGCCGCTGCCGGCGGCAAGGTGCTGGGCAGCGTTCGCCACCCGCTCAACAGCGCGGACTTCTCCTCGTTCCTGCTGACGGCACAATCCTCCGGCGCCAAGGTCATCGGGCTCGCCAATGCCGGCAACGACACCATCAACGCGATGAAGCAGGCGAACGAGTACGGGATCGTGAAGGGTGGCCAAAATCTCGCGGCCATGATCCTGTTCCTGCAGGACGTGCACACGCTGGGTCTGGAGGCGGCGCAGGGGACGTACCTGACGACCGCGTCCTATTGGGACCTGAACGATGCGACCCGCGCTTGGTCGAAGCAGTTCATGGAGAAAACAGGCATGCCGCCATCGATGCTGCATGCCGGCGTCTACGGTGCCGTGCACCACTATCTGAAGGCCATCGCCAAGGCGGGCACCGACGATGCCGACCGGGTCGCTGCTGCCATGCGCGAGATCCCGATCGATGACGTCTTCTCGGAGAATGCGACGCTTCGGGAGGACGGCCGCGTCACCCGCACGATGTATCTCGCCCGCGTGAAGAAGCCCTTGGAGTCGAGATATCCTTGGGATTATTTCGAGATCGTGCGAAAGATTCCGCCGGGGGAGACGGTGTGGCCGCTTTCGGAAAGCAGATGCCCCCTTGTGAAGGGGGCAAGTCATTAGCGTGCTTGCGCTACAGGGCGCGTCTTGAACTCTCCGGCGCCAGAACAATGCCGATGAAGGCGCACGCCGCGATTGCTTCGAAATAGAGGATCACCGGGGTGAAGCTGCCGACTGCTCCTCCCATCAGTGCGGTGCCGACCAGTGGCGCAATGCCGCCGCCGAGGATGATGCCGAGCTGCTTGCCGAGCGAGGAGCCGCTGACGCGGACCTCGGTCGGAAACAGTTCGGCCGTGAAGGCAGCTTCAGGCGCGAACATCAATGCGTGGATGATGCCGATGGAGACGACGAGGCCCATGATGAGCAGTGTCGGATCCTTGCTCGCGACGAGCTGGAAATAGATCGGGTACCACGCCGCGGCGAGCAGGATGCCAAGCGCCATGAACGGGCGCCGGCCGAACCGGTCCGAAAAGCTCGCGATCAGCGGCACCATGCACATCTCCAGCACGTTGGCGACCATGGTGCCGAAGGTGACGTTGGACTGCGCCATGCCGAGCGTCTTCACGGCATAGCCGAGCACGAACACCGTGCTCATGTACTGGAACGTGCTGTGCACCATGTTGGCGAGACAGCCGAACAGGACGGACTTCTTCCATGACCGCAGCACGTCGAGCAGCGGCGCCTTCGGCCGCGCGGCCGTCGCCTCGACCGCCCTGAACAGCGTTGACTCGTCCACCTGGAGGCGAATGTAGGTGCCGAGCACCACCAGCACGAGGCTCAGCACGAAGGGGACGCGCCAGACCCATTGCGCAAAGTCCTGCGGCGTCGAGACGAAGCCGAGCAGCGCAATGAAGCCGGACGCCAGGATCACGCCGATCGGACCCGAGGCGTTGACAAAGGAGGCGAAGAAGCCGCGCCGTGCCGAGGGCGCATTCTCCAGCGTCAACGACACTGCGTTCATGTATTCGCCGCCGAAGGCAAAGCCCTGCACGAAGCGCAAGGCGACCAGCGCGATCGGCGCAAACAGCCCGATCGCGTCGTAGCTCGGCAGGCAGCCGATCAAAAAGCTCGCGACGCCCATTAGCACGAAGGTGATCGTCAGCATCGCCTTGCGGCCGAGTCGGTCGCCGTAATGGCCGAACACCATGCCGCCGAGCGGGCGGGCGACGAAGCCGACCGCGAATGTTGCGTAGACCGCAAGCATGCTCGCCGTCGAATCCATCTTCGGGAAGAAGAAGCGGTCGAACACGACGGGCGCGGTGAAGGCGTAGATGAAGAAATCGTAGTGCTCGATCACCGATCCGAGCGAGGACGCGACGACAAGCTTGCGGTACGCGGGTGTGATTGGTGCTGTGTCGGTTCGTCCCGTCGCCCCGACCAGGATATCTGCACTGTTGCTCATGACGTTCCCCCTCTTTTGTCTTGTTGTCTGTTTTGACTTCAGGAGCGCGCCGGCGCGCGGGCGAAGCCGCCTGGGCTTCGCCGCGGCCGTTGCAGGCAGCTCCTGGCGAGCGGATTGCTCACCGCGCCTCGTCGACGATCGGGTTGCGCAGCACGGCGAGTTTGTCGATCTCGACCTCGACGACGTCGCCCGGCTTCATCCACAGCGGCGGATTGCGCTTGGCGCCGACGCCACCCGGCGTGCCGCTGACGATGACGTCGCCCGGCTCGAGCCGCGTGAAGGTCGAGCAATATTCGATCTGGCGCGCGATATCGAAGATCATGTGCTTGATCTGCGTCTCCTGCACGACCTGCCCGTTGAGGCGGGTGGTGAGCTTCAGCTCGGCGAGCTCGCCGAGCTCGTCGGGCGTCATCATCCACGGGCCGAACGCGCCGGTGTCCGGAAAATTCTTGCCCGGCGTGAACTGGTGGGTGTGGCGCTGGAAATCGCGGATGCTGCCGTCGTTGTAGCAGGCATAGCCGGCCACGTGGCCCATTGCCTCGCTGCGGGAGATGTAGCGCCCGGCCTTGCCGATGATGACCGCAAGCTCGCCCTCGAAGTCGAGATCGGTCGAGACGCGCGGCCGGATGATCGGCTTCAGATGCCCGGTCTGGCTGTTGGAATAGCGCGAGAAGATCGTTGGGTGCTCGACCTCGGCACGACCGGTTTCCTTCCGGTGTGTCTCGTAGTTCAGGCCGACACAGAGAATCTTGTCCGGGTTGGGTACGACGGGTAGCCAGACGAGCTTCGCAAGCTGCGTAGCCGCCGCCTTCGACTTGGCATCCGCAACGCCGGCGAGGGCACCCGCGATGGCCGCCCGGAGATCGGCATAGCGCGACGCGAGCACGGCCCCGACATCGAAAAAGTTGTCCCCCTCGACGACGCCCCAGGTCGTGCGTCCGTCGATCGCAACGGTTGCGAGTTTCATGTGGTCTTCTCCATTCTCATGTCCGTATTGTGATTGCCGTGCAAGCGCGAGCTGATGTCCCGGAGGAGGTCGTCGAACTCGGACGCGTTGCGCGCGGTGCCGAACACGTAATGGTCAGGCCGCACGATCGCGGCAACGACGCCGTGACGGTCGAACCAGCGGGCGAGCACGCCGTCGATCTCTTCGAGCGTGCCCGGCTTGTCGGTGCCGGCCGGTGCGATGGCCGTTGCGGGCAAATCGGGATATGTCGCACAGAGTGCAGCGAGCGAGGACGCGTCGCTGCGGCGGCCGTCGATGAACACGCGCAAGCCGGGACCAGTGACCTTATCGAGCAGACGAGGTTCGCTTTCGCTCACGATCGCCGGCTGCGGAAACAGGCTACCGCGTGCCGCGACGTCCTGCGCCGACAGAAAGCCTGCGCGCAGCGGCGGGATGATCTCCTGCCGCGTCAGCGCGAGTGGTTTACCGCCGCCATCGGCCAAAATTAGCGCGTCGCGACGTCGTGCAGCGGCCGGATCGCGTTCGCAGATCGACTGACCGATCGCCTTGATCTTGCCGGTCAGATCGATGACGTGCTGCTTGCGTTCGGTTGTATAGCTGTCGAGCAGCGTCCCGGGCGAGGTACGCTTGAGCACGCGATCGAGCTTCCACACGATGTTGGTCGCATCGCGAAGCCCCTGACACATGCCCTGGCCGATGAAGGGCGGCTGCTGATGCGCGGCGTCGCCGGCAATGATGATGCGCTTGTTGCGCCAGTTGGCGGCGACGAGGGCATGGAAGCGATAGGATGCCGCGCGCCACAACTCGCCGTCGCCAGGTGCGAGCCAGGGCGAGAGCAACGACCAGACGTTCTCCGGCCGCTCCATCTGCCGCGGGTCCTCGCCCGGCAACAGCATGATTTCCCAGCGACGATGGTTTTTGGGCCCGATCAGGAAGCTCACGGGCCGCGCCGGATTGCAGAACTGTGCGGAGTTTTGCGGCAGCTTTGCCAGAGCGCCTTGATTGACGCGCACGTCGACCACGAGCCAGGGCTCGTCGAAGATCAGGTCTTCGAGCGCAATATCAGCGATCTGCCGCACCGTACTCGAGGCGCCATCGCAGCCCAGCACATAACGCGCCGTCACCGTTCGCAACTGTCCACCCGCGTCTTTCAGCTTGGCTTCGACGCGTTCTGGCCGCTGCACGAGATCGACCAGCTCGACGCCGAGTTCGGCTCGGACGCAGGCAAAGCTCAAAGCGTGGCGGCGGAGCTCCGCTTCCACGGGCGGCTGGCTGAACACCATGCTCGGCGTGTAGCCGAGCGGGTAGGGCTTTGCGACCATGTCGATGCGCCGGATCAACTGGCCGTCGGCGCCAAAATGCTCGGACGCCGTGAACGGCTCGACGTAAGGCGAGATCGCGTCCGCGATGCCCATATTGTCGAAGTGACGGAAAATCTCGTGATCGAGCGCGATCGCGCGCGGCTTGTCGTAGATATCGGTAAGCCGGTCGATGACCAGCGTGCGATGGCCGAACTGGCCGAGCAGGGCGCTTGCGACCGCGCCAGTCGGCCCGAAGCCGACGACGAGCACATCGTAGTCGGTGTTGGCTGAAGACATCGTCATGCGCGCCGACCCGCGTCGAACGGCACGGAGAGCTGCGCCGTCTTGCAGGCCTCGCTCTTGGGCGGCGCGATGCCCCATTGATCGGAGCGTCCCGGCGGCCAGACCCATTCGGCGGGTCCTTTGGCGCGGTAGCTGTCGTCGACCTGGAGCACTTCAGCCGTGTATTCGATCACGACGCCGGTCGGATCGACGAAATAGGCGAACACGTTATCGCCGGGCCCATGCCGGCCGAGCCCCCAGCCGATAGGAAAACCGTGATCAACCAAGCGGCCGGAGCCGCGCATCACCGACTCCAGGTCTGGCATCAGGAAGGCGATGTGGTTGAGACCGTTGACCTTTGCTTCTGCAAGGACGACGGCGTGGTGATCGCTATTGCAGCACAGGAACGCCATCAGCTTCGAGCGGTCCGTCAGGCGAAAGCCGAGAACTTCCTGGTAGAAGCTCGACAGCTTGTCGATGTCGGCGCTGTTGATGTTGACATGCGCGAGCCGCTCGGGCCGGTCAGCGATCACGCGCGCCGCCTTGGTGCGATCGCCATGGACGAACTCCATGCAGCAGCCCTGCGGCTCGCGGATCGCGAAATGCGCGCCGCCCGACGGCGCAAGCGAGGGGCCGGGCGGCGTGATGATCTCGCATTTGGCCTCGCGCGCGCGGGCGAACAGGCGATCGAGATCCTCGCGCGAGCGCACGCGAAAGCTGACCCTGCGCAGCGCTTCGCGCTCGCCTTGCGTCAGTTCGAGCACGTGGAAGTCCGCACCGGTGGCGGCAAGATAGATCGTGCCGCCAGCTTCCGCGGCGAAATCGAGCGCCCAGACCTTCTGGTAGAAATCGGCCGAGGCACTTAGGCGAGGCGTCGTGATCTCTACGCTGCGCAAGGCCGCCACCGGAAAATCGGACATCGGGCTTCCTCGTCGTCAAAGGCCGAGGGCGCACCCGGCGGGGCCGCCGGATCAGCCATCGAGCCTGTTGTTGTCGACGAGCTAGTAATATATATAAAAACGATCGTAAAGAACAAATTTATAAATTATGGTGCAATGCCCGGTGATGTACAAAAAATGGCGATGAATCAGTGTGACTCTCATGAGCTCTGACCTGTCGAGCCAAAAGATGGAGCAGCCGGCGACGCTGGCGACGAGCATCTATGCGCGCCTCAAGGCCGACATCCTGACCACGCGTCTTGCGCCCGGACGCAAGCTGCAGTCGCGCTTCCTGATGGAGCACTACAATGTCGGGCAGACTCCGCTCCGCGAGGCGCTCAACCGCCTGACCTCGGAGGAGTTCGTCGTCGGCATGGAGCAGCGCGGCTTCTACGTGAAGCCGGTCAGCAAGGATGAACTGCAGGAGCTGACCAAGACGCGTTGCTGGGTCGAGGGCCTCGCACTTCGCGAGTCCATGCAGAACGCGACCCAGGCCTGGGAGGAGTCGCTCCTGGTTACGCATCACCGGCTCGACCGCACGCCGCGCTCGCTCGACCCTGACAAGTTCGAGGACAATCCGCATTGGGAGAAAGCGCACCGCGCCTTCCACGCGACGTTGATCGGGCTCTGCGGCTCGCGCCCGCTGCTCGGCTTCTGCGAGCAGCTTGCCGACCGGCTCTATCGCTACCGCATGATGTCGATCGCAAAGGCCTATCCGGTCCGCAAGGTGGGCACCGAGCATGTGCAGATCCTTCAGGCGGTGCTCGACCGCAAGACCGATGAAGCCGTCGCGCTGCTCCAGCAACACTATCAACGCACGGCGGATGTCATCTACTCGGATCTGGAGACGGTGCTGCCCAAATCCGACGCTGCTCACGCCGCCGCCCGGTAGTCCGGCGCCGAAGCGAGATATCTCGCATAGGCATCCGCATCGGGCGGCAGGAAGCGCTCCGCGAGGCCATTGCGCTTCTGTTCCTTCGCGCCGATGTCGGCGATCAGCTCGTCGAAATGCCGATAGTGGTAAGGCGCAACGCACAGGCCGCCATAGACGCCGGCGGCCGGACGCTCGACGCGCTTGAAGTGCAGCATCATCTCGATGTTGTCGCGCATCGCTTGCGCGGTCGGCTGGTTCGCGAGCTGGCCGTCGGCGAAGCGCACCAGCCAGTTGGCGGCGAGGTCGGCGCAGAGCACGGTGCAGAACGACGAGTTGAAGCCGACGAAGCCCATGTCGGGCAGATCAGGATTGGCGATCAGGCGATAGAGCCGGTACTGGCCGTCGGCATCGACCAGTTTTGACTGATAAGCCTCGGGCAGGAACGGCACGCCGAGCTTGTAGCCGATCGCAAGCACGGCGACGTCGGCCGCGACGCGCTCGCCGCCGCTCATCACGATGGTGTTGCCCTCGTAGTGGTCGAAGGTGCCGAACACGGCTTTGATGCGGCCATCAGCGACCATCGGGTAAAAGCCCGGCGTTGCGATCGGCACCGAGCAGTTGACGCCGTCCTCGATCCGCTCTTTCGGCACCATCTTGCATTGCTTCAGCTTGAGCTGCGCCTTCAAAAGGCTCTCGAGCCCGCGCCAGTTCGCCCACACCAAGGGCGCTGTGACGCGATACGCGATGCGCGCCAGCGCGCTCGCGCCCCACCCCTGAAACATCTGCTCCTGGGTGCGGATGTAGAGGATGCGCTTGAAGTTGACGAGTCCGCCGATGAAATAGGGGATGCGCCACACCGGCTCGCGGAACACGATCGTGACCTCGCGTGCGCCGGCTTTCACCGCGTTCACCGCGATGTCGGTTGCCGATTTCGAGCCGCCGAGTACAACGACGCGGCGGTCTTTGGCGATCGAGTCATCGTTGTATTTGGAGGAATGCAGGATCTGCCCGCCCTGCGCCTTGAAAGTCTCTTCACCGGGAAGGCTTAGCTCGCGCGGCTCGTTGAACTGACCGGTGCAGACCGCGACGAAATCGAAATCTTCCTTCGTCGTCGCGCCACTTTTGTCCGACAGCGCGAGCGTCCAGCCGGTCTTGCCGTCGTTGCGCCGCTCCATGCCTGCGACCTTCGTGTTGAGGCGAAGCATCCGGTTGAGACCGAAGCTTTTGGCGTAGTCGTTGAGATAGGCGTGCACCTGCGGTCCCGTTGGCCATTCCGGATAGGCCTCCGGCATGGCACGGTCGGTGTAACGATAGAGATCCTTCGGACTCTGCGTCTGCACCTCCGGATAGGAGCGCGCCGGCTCCCAGACGCCGCCGAGATCGGCGCTGCGCTCGATAATGGTGACCTTGTGACCGCGGGCGGAGAAGGCTTTTGCGGCGGCGAGGCCGGAGACGCCGGCGCCGATCACGCAGACATGCTTGGGGCTGACCATGGCTTTACTCGCAATGAGTGATGTGTTGCGCGCAGCAGGTCCCGTTCGGCCGCAAAGCGCGGCCGCTGGGCTTGCGACGGACGTGAATTGGACGGCGAGGCGTTCCGTCTAGTCGTTGGCCTCGGGCGGCAGAAAGTCCACCTCGTGCTGCGCCGAGATGCGCACGACTTCGGCCGGATCGGTCAGGTTGTGCAGCATGTTGAACAGCGCTTCCAGCTTCTGCATCGGCGAGACCCAGAACATCGCACGCGCCGGCTTGTCCGACTTGTTGAAATAGCCGTGCGGGATGCCGCGCGGCATGCGCACGAGATCGCCGGCTTTCGCTTTCGTCCATTGGCCGTCGAGCTTGAGGTCGAGCACGCCTTCCTGCACCAGGATGAACTCGTCCTGGGTAGGGTGGATGTGCACCGGCACGAACTGGCCGGGCTCGCTGTTGGTCTCGAACGCGAACGTGGAGTCGCAGATGGCCTTGGGGAAATAAAGCTGGCCCAAGATGTTCCAGCTCTTGCCGCCAAAACCCGTGCCGCTTGCAGTAATGCCTTTTTCGAGTGCAGTCATGGCTCCCTCCATCAAAAGACCGGCGGGAGGGAGCATCCGTCCGGGGCGAGGGGCTGTCTATCCGCAAAACGAATCTGCTGCCCTGCAGCACGACGTTTTTGCGACGCGGCTCTTTTCGAACCTGCGCAACTATTATAGGCTTAAAGCAATTCGTGACGCCAAGCGTGGTCGACGATGTCCGCAGCCGAGCCGGAAATGGGCGCGTCCGGGTCCCGAGCCGAAAGGCTCGCGGCCTTCGCCCGCGTCGCGACCACTGAGGTCGACGAGGCGGCCGACCAGATCGGACGCATCTTCTGTCCGCATCAACTTGAGCCGCTTCAGGCAAGGGCGCCGGGCTTCTATGCCCAGCACAATTGCGCGGCCTTTGACGGCTTTTCCATCAACTATGTCGCTTATGGCGGCTCGGTCACGATCGATCCAGGCTGCCTCGAGCGCTTCTTCCTGGTGCAGATTCCGCTTCACGGATCGTCGCGGATCCGCGCCGGCGCGCGCGATCTGGAAACCGCGCCCGCATCGACTGCCTCGCTCTTGTCACCGACGGTGCCGACCCGGATGGTGTGGGAGAATTGCGCACAACTCATCCTGCTGCTCGACCGCCGTCTGGTCGAGCAGCGCGCCGCCGCGCTGTCGGGGCGCGCTGCCGGCACGGTCGAGTTCGATCCGGCGATCGATCTCAATGCCGAAGCAGCGCGTAGTCTCTGGGCCACGCTCGACCAGCTGATGACGCTCGCCGAACGGCTGGGGCCGGCCGGCCGGTTGTCCGCGATCGCAATCGCCGACTGGCGCGAGACGCTGCTCGATCTGCTCCTCCATGGCCAGCAACATGGCCTGTCCCACGCCATCCGTACCTTCTCAGGGCAGGCCGAACGGCTGCCGCGCGCGCTCCGCGTCGCGCGCGATTGCCTTGCGGCCAAGGCGACCGAGCCGCTCGACCTCGCAGAGCTTGCCTGCGTCTCCGGCATCGGTATCCGGGCGCTCCAACTCGGCTTCCGTCGGCATTTCGGCCTGTCGATTTCCGAGATGCTGCTCGACATGCGCCTTGCCGCGCTTCACGCGCGTCTGTCGCGGGGCGCGCCAGATTGCTCGATCACCGATGCCGCCTTCGATCTCGGCTTCACGCATTTGAGCCGCATGGCCGGTGCGTATCGCGAAAAATTCGGCGAGACGCCCTCGGCGACCCTCAGGCGCCGGCTGAGCTGACGCGAGAGCTCATCACCTCACACGAATTGCGCGAGGCCGTGGCCGACGGACCAATTTTCTTTCGCCGCCTCGAGTACGTTGATGAACACGTTCTCCGCACCGATGCCGGGACTTTCGCCGAGCAACTCTGCTGTCCGCTTGAACAGCGCCATCTTCTGCTCCGCCGTGCGAGTGCTGAACACGGTGATCTGGATGTAGACGACGTCCTCGCTGCGGGCAATGCCGAAGCAGGAAGCACCGTAGCGGAAGTTCGCCGGCTCATGCTCCGTGATGGTCATGAACTGGTCGTCCTCGGGAACGCCGAGCGCTTCGCGCATCGCGCGGTAAAGGCTATCGAAGATCGCCTTCCGGTAGGCGTCCGGCTTTCCCTTGCGCAGCGAGATGTGAGCGAGCGGCATGGTGCGATCCTCCTTGACGGAATCAACGATCGACCCCATTAAGTTTTTGACGCGGTGTCTAGAATTAAGGTCACGTTCTTGACATCGTGTCAAATATTTTTTGCCCCGGAGTGAGATGAACACATGAGGCCGCGCGAGTTCGACCACGACGACGTGCTGCGCGTCGCGTTTGACCAGTTCTGGCGCAAAGGGGTGCGTGGAACGTCGCTCTCGGACATCGCGCGCGACGCGGGTGTCCAGCGCGGCAGTCTCTACAACGCCTTCGGCAGTAAGGAAGCGCTGTTTCTTGCCGCCTATGAGCGCTATGCGGGCGAGTATCTCAGCGCAGTTCAAAAGGTGCTCGGCTCGGGAGCTCTGCGAAAGCGCCTGACCGCATTTTTCGATCTGACGATCAGGAATTTCCGGTCCGGCTCGCCGCCCCGGGGATGTCCGACCACGCGGGGCCTGATGGAGCTGGCATCGGACGAAGGCGAGGGGCTGGACGAGGATGCGCGGCGGGCGTTCGCGGATCTGATGTCCCGCATCACCGGTCTCGTTCAGGACGCTTTGTCGGAGGGCGCTGTGCGAGGCGAATTCAGCGGAGCTCCCGAGGTTGCCGCACTCCACATTGTCACCGTGACGCGCGGATTGGCCGTGCTCGAACGCGCCTTCGGTGACGAAACCCAGCTTCGCAAGATTGCTGCGCACACGGTCAATCTCGTGCTCGCGAAGGCCGTGAAGTAGGGCGCGCAATGCGAACCGCGCTCAATTACTTCGCGCGCTTCCAATGGCGCTGTGTCCCGATCGCAACCGGCTCGCCTAATCCTTGCGACCTTCGTCCAGGAAAGCCTGAATTGCCTCAAAGAGCTTTAGCCGGTTCTTTTCCATGAGGATGCTGTGCGTGCCTTCAGCAAGCTGGACGTAGCGCTTGCCCGGCGAATTGACCATTAAGGGAAATAGCGTCTGGGCCATATAGGGCGGCGTGTCCTGGTCCCACTCGGCGTGGATGAGTAGCGTCGGCACCGTGATCTTCGCGGGATCGTAGTACGGCTTTCCGGCTCCGAAGAATCGCTGGTTATCCTGAACGACACCGTTGGGCGCGCGCAGGACGGGCGGGTTCATCGCGGCTCCCACCAGGTCCGTCGCGAAAGTCGCATCGGCCCATGCGTCGAACCACCCCGCTGGAATCAGGGATCCCTTCTTGTCCTCCGGCACGCCCGTGTACCAGCGTTGCTTTGCCTGCTCGCGCGTCGTCGTCCGGTATGCGCCGAGCCTGCCGGGGCCGGCCTGAACCAAAGATGCCGTCTGCCTGATCCAGACGGGCGCATAGAGCACGAGGCGTTCGACTTTTGACGGGTTCTGCGTCGTGTAGGTCGCCATCAATGTCGTCCCCCACGACCACCCCAGCAGGTTGAGCTTAGTGTGGTTTCGGCGTTCGAGAACATAATCGACGACCGTGCCGATGTCCTTGACCGCGGTCTCCCCGGTCACAATCGGATCATTGGCTTCGGGTTTGTCGGCCATCTCCGCAGGCCGGCTGGACTTTCCGTAGCCCCGCGCGTCGAGCAGCCACACGTCATAACCGCGCGAGGCGATATACTCCATCCAGGACATGCCATCGAGCTTGAGATCGAACGCGGTCTCCGAAGGATACGTCGCGCCGTGAACGTACACGACGGTCTGCTCCGGCCTGAACGAGGTCATGTTCGCCGGCCGCTTGTTGCGGACATAGACGTCGATGCCGGGATCGCCGGTCTTCACCATCGCTTCTTCGGTGACGAGTTGCTGAGACTGACCGAACGCCGGAGTAAGCGCCGAACCTGCCGCGAACGAGCCGATCAAAACACACGATCCTTTCAAGGAAGCCGCCCTGCGCTAGCCTTGCGCCTAGCGTCAGCCAGCCTAGCTCCGGCTGGCGCGTTCGCAAAGATGTGGTTTCCGATAAGCGCGTGTTGGCAGCCGATTTTCGATGTTGCATGTCAGTAGCTCCTACCGGGCATGACAGGATCGGGCTCGCGAGCTGCAAGCCTGCGGTGGAATACGGCGTGATCGCCCATGCGCCGCTCGACGTCTCCCCATCAGCTTGATAAGCCCCTCCTCCGCGAAGGAAGGGCTTGAGTCGGGACATGACCGTTGCGATCGAGATGGGGCACACGACGGCTGGTGCCCCGGCGACCCTGGACCTCGAGGAACTGCTGGCGACTCGCCTTCTGGTGCAGGGAAATTCCGGCTCGGGCAAATCCCATCTCTTGCGCCGGCTCCTGGAGCAGAGCGCGCGATGGGTGCAGCAGGCGATTCTCGATCCCGAAGGCGACTTCGTTACGCTGGCGGAACAGTTCGGCCACCTCGTGATCCAGGCGGAGGATCACACCGAGCGGGGCCTTCAGGTCGCCGGCGAGCGCGCGCGCATCCATCGCGTCTCCACCGTGCTCAATCTCGAGGGGCTTGACGCGGAGAATCAGATGCGGCGCGCCGCCGCCTTCCTCGGCGGCATGTTCGAGGTCGAGCGCGACCATTGGTACCCGATGCTTGTGGTGGTGGATGAGGCGCAGCTGTTCGCGCCGGCTGTCGCAGGCGAAGTGTCGGACGAGGCGCGAAAGCTCTCGCTCGCCGCCATGACCAACCTGATGTGCCGTGGCCGCAAGCGCGGGCTCGCGGGCGTCATCGCCACCCAGCGGCTGGCAAAGCTCGCCAAGAACGTCGCAGCCGAGGCGTCGAATTTCCTCATGGGCCGCACCTTCCTCGACATCGACATGGCGCGCGCTGCCGATCTGTTGGGGATGGAGCGGCGACAGGCCGACGCGTTCCGCGACCTGGAGCGTGGCCAGTTCATGGCGCTCGGCCCGGCGCTCTCCCGCCGTCCCCTCGGCTTGCGCATCGGCGCGACCGAGACAAAGCCGCGCAACGCGACCCCGCGGCTCCTGCCGCTGCCGGAAGCGACTTTGGAGGACGCGCGCGCCATCATCCTTGCCGCGCCGCCGCCCGAGGCGAACAGGCCACAGCGCCGGCCGGCGCCGGACCTGCTCGGCCAGCTCATGGCGGCGAAGTCGGCGGCGCCGGAGATCCGCCCTGACCCGGTGGAGCAGCAGCCGAGCGCCGAGGAGCTGGCGGAGCGGCGTGAGCGCCTGGATCGTATCCTGCGCGCCATCCTGGCCGAGCCCGATGCCGGCTTCCGCGCCATCGGCGTGCTCTATCAGGAGTTCGTGGTCCGCTGCCGCATCGAAGGTCTCGGTCCGGTCGCACCGGACCTCAGCGAATTCCGCCGCATGCTGACGCGCGCCCGCGCGGGCCTTGCGACCGATATCGCGGAGGACGATGCCTGGCAGGACGTTTCGCTTCGCGCCTCCATCCTGCCGGAGGACATGCAGGGCGTCTTCATGATGATCGCCCGCGCGGCCAAGGAGGGCTGGCCGTGCCCGGGCGATGCCGCGATCGCCCGCGCCTACGGTTCGCACTCGCTGCGCCGCGCCCAGCGTCTTCTCACCTATATCGAGGAGCAGGGCCTCATCGTCTGCCAGCTCGACGGTGCCGGGCGAAGAATCGTGACGCTCGTCGAGCTCGCCTGGGCGACGGCGCCGGGCGACCCCAACGGCGACGAGCTGCCGGCCGAGCAGGATTGCAGCGCGTCGCCGTGATGCGATGATCAGAGCGGCCTGTTGTTAGGGCTTGCCCGTATCCGACGTCCATTGCGTGTGACAGCCGCGGCGGCTGTTGGCTTCGCAGACGAAATGGCAGGCCTCATCCATCGCGCAGTCGAGATAGAACCAGGCGAAATACGACGCGATCACGATGAAGGCGACCCACAGCGTGGCCTTGGTCTGTCGATCCATACCTCAATCTCGCGTGGGGTCATCGGACGCCTGCTTGCGCAGGAAGCGATCGCGCTCGGCCTCGACGGAATAGGGCGTCGGGATCGGATCGCCGACGGAATCCACAGCCGTGTCGAGGCAGCGGCGCAGCATGCGCGCCAGCTCGGCCTTGCGGTAGGGTTTTGTCAGAAGCGGCGCGCCTTGCCCCGCGCGTCCCTGCGCATGGAGCGAGTCGTAGGCGTAGCCTGAGGTGAAGAGGACGCGCAAGGACGGCCGCGAGGCCACCATCTGTTCGGCGAGCTGCCGTCCGTTCGTGTCGCCGGCCATCACGATGTCGGTGAACAGCAGGTCGAATTGCGCGCCTTTGGCTGCGATCGCGAGCGCTTCGGCAGCATTGGCGACGGCAATGACCTTGTAGCCCAGGCCCTCAAGCTGGACCGTGACGTAGTTGCGCACGTCGCGGTCGTCCTCGACGCAGAGGATGGTCTCGTGACCGCCCGGCACCTTGCGCGCGTCCTCGCCGGCAGGATGACGCACGCGTGTGGCGGCCTTTGGAAGGTAGATTTTGAACGTGGTGCCACGCCCTTCCTCGGAAGCGACCTTGATGCTGCCGCCGGACTGCTTGGCGAAGCCGAACACCATGCTGAGCCCGAGCCCCGTTCCCTTGCCGACCTCCTTGGTCGAGAAGAACGGATCGAAGATCCGGTCGAGGATGGATTGCGGAATGCCGGTGCCGGTATCGGTGACCTCGATCTCGACATAGTCGCCGGCATAGCCGACGCCGACCGCTGCGGCTTCGCGCACGCCGAGCACGACGTTGCGCGTTCTCAGCGTGAGTTTGCCGCCCGCTGGCATCGCGTCGCGGGAATTGATCGCGAGGTTGAGCAGCGCCGAGCTGAGCTGTCCGCGGTCGACCAGCGCAGGCCAGACCTCGCGATCGAACCTGGTGGTGATCTCGATCTGCTTGTCGAACGTCGCGCGCAAGAGTCGAGTGGTTTCTTCGAGCAGGTCGTTGACGTCGATCTCGGTCGGTTGCAGCGCCTGCTTCCTTGCGAAGGAGAGCAGGCTCGAGGTCAGCGCCGCGCCGCGGTCGGCCGCCTCGCTGATCAGCTTGGTGATGGTCGAAAGGTGCGGGTCGTCCTTGACGGCATCGGCGAGGATCTCGATCGTCCCCGTGATGACGGTGAGCATGTTGTTGAATTCGTGTGCGATGCCGCCGGTGAGCTGGCCGACCGCCTCCATCTTCTGGGCCTGGATGAGCTGCTCCTCGGCGACGCGCTTCTGGGTGACGTCCCTTGCAAAGGTATTGACGATGGTGCGGTCGCCGAGACGCAAGCCGGTGCTCGACGCCTCGATCAGGATCTCGTCGCCGCTCTTGTGGACCATGACCGCTTCGAAGCGCATGCCGGTCGGGGTTTCCGACAATTCGCTCAAGCGTCGCTTCATACGCTGTCTGAAGGCGGCGCGGAGCGGCCCCGGCACCACCAGCTCGACGACGTCGGCGCCGACCGCCTCGGTTCGCGTCCATCCCGACAGCGCTTCGGCCTGCGGGCTCCAGGCAACGACGACACCGTCTTCATCGGTCTGCACGAAGGCGTCGAGCGCGGTCCGGATCACCGCCTGCGTTTGCCGCGCGCTGTCCGCAAGCGCCCGTCTCGTCTCGGCCCGATCCGCATCCAGCGCCGCGGTGCGCTTGGTCTGCGATCTCTCGATCACGCGTGCGCAGCCGAGCGCGAGTAGCGGGGCAATGAGGTTGCTTGCCAGCAGGGCGAGCAGTTGGGCCGCACCGAACGCCCGCAGGCTTCCGATACCGGTCATGACGTCGGACGCAAGCAGGGCAACGGCTGTCACCGTGGCCTGCGCGACCATCGCGAGGATCAGAAGCCGCCTCAGTCTCATGCGCTCATACTCTGCCGTAAAAGCGGACGGATGCTGGCCGCTGACGTGCTCGCGGGCCAAAATGGGCAGCAGACTCCGCTTCCGGCCGTCGCCGGTCAATTTTCGAGCAGGCCAAGCGGTCGACTTTCCCCAGAAAGGAAGATTCCCGTCGGGATTGTAGCGCAGATGCATCGCTACGTAATCCGGGGACAGCACGGCCGACGCAGCGCCCGGACTGCGTTTCGCGCGGTCCAGGTCGGGGAGAAGTGCACCCGGCTCACGAATTTACGTGCACGAAATCCCGCAGCAGCGGATAGATCTCGTTATTCCAGCGCTTGCCCGAGAACACGCCGTAATGGCCGACGCCGGCCTGCATGTGATGGACGCGGCGGTAGGCGCGCACGCCGGTGCAGAGATCCTGCGCTGCGAGCGTCTGGCCGATCGAGCAGATGTCGTCCTTCTCGCCCTCGACCGTCATCAGACCCATGCGGCTGACCGCCTTCGGGTTCACCACCCGCCCGCGATAGGTCATCTTGCCGAGCGGCAGCAGGTGCTCCTGGAAGACGTCGCGTACGGTCTCGATGTAGAACTCTGCGGGCAGATCCATCACCGCGAAATATTCGTCGTAGAAAGTCTTGATGCTCGCCGCCTTTTCCTTCTCGCCTTTGGCGATGTGATTGGCGAGGTCGAGATGCTGCTTGATGTGGCGCTCGAGATTCATCGAGACGAAGGCCGTGAGCTGCACGAAGCCCGGATAGACCTTGCGGAAAGCGCCGCGGCACTGCATCGGCACGTAGTTGATCAGATTGCGCTCGAACCAGGTGATCGGCTTGCTCTTGGCGAACTCGTTGACCTTGGTCGGCTGCACCCGCGTATCGATGGGGCCGGCCATCAGCGTCAGCGTCGCTGGCCGCGACGGATGATTGTCCTCGCACATGACCGCGGCGGCCGCGAGGGCGGGCACCGAGGGCTGGCAGATCGCGACCATATGCGGGCGCGGGCCGAGCCGAGCGAGGAAGTCGATGAGGTGCTCGGTGTAGTCGTCAAGGCCAAAGCGGCCTTTGCTGCGCGGGATGTCGCGCGGATTGTGCCAGTCCGTGATGTAGACGTCGTGGTCCTGAAGCAGCGTCTTCACGGTGGCGCGCAGGAGAGTAGCGAAATGGCCGGACATCGGCGCCACCAGCAGCATGCGTGGCTGCTCGGGGCCATCGTCCTTTTTGAAATGCAGCAGCGAGCCGAATGGCGTTGCGTAGGCGATCTCCTCCCGGACGCCGACCTCGCGATTTCCCACCATCACGCTGTCGATGCCATAGGCCGGGCGGTCGTAGGTGATGGTGGAGCGTGAGATCAGCTCCAGCGCAGCCGACAGGCGGCCGACTACGGCACCTGACATCCCCTGCGGCACCAGGTTGAGATATTTCAGGGCAGACGAAGCCCCGGCCCGCCATGGCTCCGTCAGATCCATATGGTTCTGAAAGGCCTGATAATACATCGACATCATACTGAAACGCCCACCCCGACCCCAGGCCATCATGCAATATCGACGCCAGATTCGAGTCAATTCGCTCTGAGAACTGGCATGTCACTTGCTGTGGAATACGGGGAAGCACAAACACTGGGCACCGCGCATAACGGGACGGCTGCGTCAGGAATTCAGGCGCGAGGGAAGGGCCATATGGCGAAGGCGACACTGACCATCAGCAGCAAGAACTACTCGTCCTGGTCGCTGCGCGGCTGGCTGTTGACGAAATTCTCTGGGCTCGATTTCGAGGAGATCGTCACCGCGCCGGACGACCCGTCCGCGCGTGCCGAGATCCTGCTGCTGTCGTCCTCGATCCTGGTGCCGTGCCTGCGGCACGAGGGCGCCACCATCTGGGACACGCTATCGATCGGGGAGTATCTCAACGAGATCATGCCGGCCGCCGCGCTGTTGCCGGCCGAGCGCATCCAGCGCGCCCATTGCCGCTCGATCTGCGGTGAAATCCATTCTGGCTTCACTACACTGCGCGCCTCGCTGCCCGTGAACCTCAAGGGCCATTTCCCCGGCTTCAAGATCTGGTCGCGGGCGCAGGCCGACATCGACCGTGTCTGGGCGATCTGGCGCGACTGCCTGGAAAAGTCCGGCGGTCCGTACCTGTTCGGCGATAAGCGCACCATGGCGGACGCGATGTACGCGCCCGTCGTGACGCGCTTTGTAACCTATGACGTCAGGCTCGAGCCGCGGCTCAAGGCCTATGCCGACACCATCATGGGCATGGACGAGATGCAGGAATGGATTGCGGCCGCCAAGGCGGAGCCGGCGGAGATCGTGGAGCTCGAGGTCGAATATTAGGCACCCTTTCGGGGGCTGCCTGCTTGAGGGGCGCCATTAACCTTTGCCGCCGGCCACGGGGCTTTGCCCGTGCGCGACTTTCCTTGATCTGGTGTGTCGGTGCGGCGCTGCGCCGACATTTAGGGGTGAACAGGTCGAAAACGGAGCCCGGCGGCTGATTCGGACGCGATTCGTTCGGTCAGCGTTCCATACCTTAAAATCCGGCCAGGCTCCGTCGCATTTTGAGACAGGTCGGCCTGTTTCTACACGGCACCCGTCTGTTTCACTCGCGGCAGGCGCCAACCGATCACGGTCGCCTCGACGGCGATGCCTGCTTCGTGGTTTTGCCAGCGCCCGCCGACGTAGCGGCAGGCAAAGGGCAGCTGGTAGGTTCCACTATGATCTTCGCAAAGCACTTCGACCGGCATCCCCGACGGGGGTTCTCCCTCGCCATTGAATTCGGCCAGACGTCTTTCGCGCGTTGCCATTCTAAATAATCTCCCCTCAAAAAGAACGCGAACAGAGCCGCCCCACTCCTCCGCGTCCGTCGTTATTCCTCCATATCGAGGAACCGCCCAAGCTCAACGCCAGAATGCGGTGCCAGTATGGTATCGTTGCGCGGCCGCGTACCGTCTGCGCAATTTGCCGTGATCGACGTTATCGTGAGGAACCTGCATGCCGGGCCGGAATGCTTTGCTATGTGTCGCGATATCGCTGCTCGTGATGATGTCAACGGAACACATTCGGGCGCAGGATGTTCCCGGCATCGAAATCTGTACGGTCGAGAAAACCTGGGAGCGGCGGACGAGCTGCCTGCAAAGCAATGTCGACTTTCTTCAGAAGACGATGACCAAGCTCACCCTGGATCACCAGCAGAAGATCGACGCCGCCAATCGCCAGATCGACGCGTTGAAAGCGACGGTGGTGGGCTTGCAGAAGACGCTTGGCGATCTCCAGGCCGCACAGACGAAGACCGCGGAGGATTTGAAGAAGAAGCAGGACGCGCCAGCGGCGAAGGAAACGAAGGACAAGTAGCAACCATTAAACGCCGAGGGTTTTTTCAGTCCACGGCGTTCCCCGTTGCACGACGGTGTTGGCGTAGATCAGC